>CAYRXI010000082.1:0-3014 GCA_964428255.1 uncultured Candidatus Sumerlaeota bacterium | reverse complement strand
GGAATAAGCCAGATTAATGGGTGCTTCAAACCCCGGAACAAGACGCTTATAGGAATTGGTCGTGGGAGCACAAAATGCCATCAGCGCGGAGCCATGGTGAATTAAGCCACCGATGAAGTGCAGTGCAGTCTCGCTCAAGCCGGCATAAAGATTACCGACAAAAATATTTTTCTTACCTTTCCACAAGCTAATGTGGACATGCATTCCCGAGCCATTATCTCCAAAAATGGGCTTGGGCATAAATGTTACTGTCTTTTTATGTCGGCGTGCCACATTTTTAATAATATATTTGAATAGCAGGCATTTATCTGCCATATGGGTTAAGCTATCAAAGCGCATATCAATCTCGGCTTGACCCGCGGTAGCAACCTCGTGATGCTCGCACTCCACCTCTATGCCACAATTGATTAACGTCTGTGCCATTTCAGCCCGAATATGCCAGAGTGAGTCTGTGGGCGGTACGGGGAAATAACCTTCTTTATAGCGCGGCTTATAACCCAGATTGGGATTTTCAACGCGTCCACTGTTCCAGCGTCCTTCATTGGAATCCAGATAATAATATCCGCAATTATAGCTCTGGTCAAAACGAATATCGTCTAAAATAAAGAACTCCAGCTCCGGACCAAAATATGCCACATCCGCAATACCGGTCTGCTGAAGATAAGCCTCAGCCTTCAGTGCCACGTTGCGCGGGTCACGAGTGTATTTTTCATGAGTTATCGGGTCAACCACATTACAAACCAGACTCAATGTGGGTATTGCAGCAAACGGGTCAATCATTGCCGTGGCGGGATCTGGTAACACCAACATATCACTCTGATGGATTTCCTGCCAGCCTCTAATGCTTGAGCCGTCAAACCCGAAACCCTCCTCAAAGGATTCTTCTTTCAATTCACTGAAGGGCACGGTAAAATGCTGCCATAGCCCCGGGAAATCCATAAATTTGAAGTCAACGAACTGGACACCTTTCGCCTTTCCCAGTTCAATTACCTCTTTTGGTGTCATTGTCATCTTTATAATTACCTCCTGACCTTTAAATATTTAGTATCAAAATTAGTTTTAATACTAATTTCAACATAACCATTTTCTTTTTTATTAATTAACCTGGCAATAAATTTCTGTGCGTGAATCCAGATTATGGCCAATTAGTCCACACTTGAGGTCCAATACCGAATGCCTTCAAACACAAAAAACTCCATTGCGGGATTGAGCCAGTTTTTTTGCTCGTTACTAATTTTTACAAACTCCTCATACTCACAATCCAAACTGGCAGGCAACTCAATGTATTCCTTATATTCATCACCAGAGACATATATTTGGTTATTATTATCCATTTTTTCCATACCTCCTGCTCTTCTAATCAAAGGACTCAATTAATGAAATCTTCTAAAAATATACAGTGCGAAATGTGTGCCAGATTTAAGAAAGGAAAAAATAAAGGTGAGTTAATTTCTGAAATAATAGTTTGAATTCTGTTCCTCAAGTGAGTTTAAAATGCGCAATTTACTGATAGTATCACGCAAAAATGCCAATCTCTACTTTAACATTACTGGCAGGTAAGAAAATCTCGGGAGAAATTAATCTTTCTTCTTTTGGCTCAGTCTTTAAATTTCCTACAGTTTTTTAAACTTCTTTAGTATTCTTCCCGTATAATTCACTAAAAAGGTGCTGAATTTTTCAGCAATATGATGAAATCATAAGCAGAGGAAGCAAATTTCCGCTAGCTACGACTAAGCCTCAAGCTTAGCCCGCAGGGTATTGCGGTCAATGCCCAGCAAATTTGCTGCCCGGCTCTTGTTATTCTTGGTCACTTCCAGAGCAGCTTCCAGCAGAAGTCTTTCAATTGAAGCAATGATTTCCTGCCACAGGGGTTCTTTATCTGACCCCTGACCAATCCCGTGAGCCATCTGTTCTTCTGCAAGACGACGACTGAAATATTGCTTTAAGATGTTAAATATTCGTACTTCTTCAAGTGGTAAGGCTACCAATTCGCTTCCTTCTGGCTCCTTACTTTCAGCAGTCTCACGAATAGCCGGGGGAAGCACTTCCGCAGAGATAATCCCGTTATTTGTCATTATCACTGCACGTTCAATGCAATTTTGAAGTTCTCGCGCATTCCCGGGCCAGCTATATTTTAACATCAAATTCATAGCCTCTGGCGTAATCTGGATTACATTTTTACCATATTGCTCATTATAGCGCTTGAGAAAATAAGCAATCAGCGGTGGAATATCTTCTTTACGCGCCCGTAGCGGTGGGATTGGAATCTCTACTACATTAAGTCGATAGTACAGGTCTTCGCGAAAGCGTCCCTTCTTTATTTCCTGCACCAGATCCTTATTGGTTGCCGCAATAATGCGCACATCAACCTTAAAGTTTTTATGGGTTCCAAGTGGAGTGATTACCTGGTCCTGCAGAACTCGCAAAAGTTTCGCCTGTAAATGCGGGCTCATTTCAGCAATTTCATCCAGAAACACTGTTCCCCCATCAGCGAGTTGAAATAATCCCTTTTTATCCGAGAAGGCACCTGTAAAAGCCCCGCGTACGTAGCCAAACAATTCACTCTCCAGCAATTGTTCGGGAATTGCGGCACAGTTAATCGCCATAAAGGGTTTGTGCGCTCGGGGGCTGTGATGATGAATAGCGCGAGCCACTAATTCCTTGCCCGTGCCACTCTCACCCAGAATCAAAACCGGAGCCCGTGACTGTGCTACCATATCCATAAGATGAAAGACCTTCTCCATTGCTGGCGACTCACCGACAATGTTCTCATATCGGTAGCGGTCCTTTAGCTGCTGGCGCAGTATGATGTTTTCATTTATTAATTGCTGGTTATGTTCATCCCGGAGCTGCTGAATATGGACCGCCTGAGCAATATGTGAGGCTACAATTGCCAGAAAATCTAAGTCCTCATTAAATTGTTCATCACTCTGGAAGAGCTTATCGGCACTCAGGGCCCCGATTACCCGATTCTGGAGGCGCAATGGAACACAGAAGAAAGAAATTTTCTTACG
>CAYRXI010000081.1:14143-14615 GCA_964428255.1 uncultured Candidatus Sumerlaeota bacterium | reverse complement strand
CTGCCAATCGGACGACATCCCTTGCACAGAACTAAAATGGCTGTTAATTTAATCAACGGCAAACCTGCACTCACTTTTTATAAAACTATTGAACGTTTCTGGGGCATAAGCTTGCTTGATGTTTCCTTGCACACTGGGCGCACACACCAAATACGGGTGCATCTATCGCATCTGGGATTTCCTGTGCTTGGTGACCAGCAGTATGGGCTGAGACCAAGACAGTTAGCATCAGTGCTTACGCCTGATGTACCAGAAATAATAAGGAATGCGTTGATAACCTTAAAACGGCAAATGCTTCATTCTTACTATTTAAAACTGAGACATCCATCCACTGGAGAAGAGATGGAATTTAATGCCCCACTGGCAGAAGATTTTGACAGGTTATTAACGCTCTTGCGAAAAGGCTGAACTACAATACTGGCGAGGTCTCGGTATCTGCGTTCTCGGTAATTTTTTTCAGCGGTTGTGGCTT
>CAYRXI010000081.1:12823-14133 GCA_964428255.1 uncultured Candidatus Sumerlaeota bacterium | reverse complement strand
TAAAATTATAATTTCTTTGCCAAATTTAAAAGGCGAAGGCACAACCAGTCGGGCTTCTATACCTAATTCAGCTTTAGTGGTTTGTAATTTTGCGAAGTTACCTGTATAAACATAGCGTCCTTTTGAATCCGGCTGCTCAATTCCACCGTGCCTGGAACAATATATATTGAAATACTTGCTGCCAGGGCTGGCTTCCAGTCTGTAAGCGCCACCTGCAGGGCATTGTTGCGCATATTCTGAAAAGAAATAATCATTCCGAGTAATTACAGGCAATCGTTCTAATTCAGCCCTGGATTTATAGTGCAGATAACCTTGCTCGTCTTGATAAAAAGCCGATTTGCCAAATTTAAAGTAAATTTGAAGGACATCCAGAATATATTTATCTGATTGTTGCGGATGATTGAAGCGGAACATAAATTCTTCATCCATTTTTCGCATTGCTTCCTGGATTGCTACCATTTGAATGATACACCGATGCAGGTCAAATTGCCTTAAGCTGGTTATTGTCTGAAATAAAATTACCCCGACCAGAAAAATCGCAATGATTGCCAGAATGATGATGGTTTTTTTAGTCTCTTTTACTTCCTTAACTTTCTTCTTTCTGCCCATAGTTTTTTCGCAGCCGGTTTTTGAATGTTCTATTATAAATCTGGAAGTTTTGAGAACCTACATTTTTTAAAAAACCCAAATTAATAAGACTTAAAAATTCTCTGCTTTCATTAAATTCAGGATTTGGTACTTATAAAGCTTCAGCCTATTTAAAAAATCGGTACTTTATAAGCACGTAGACGGCGACAAAAAAATCGCGCCAGCCGATTTTTTTCCCTTCCCAGAAAGTACGCGCGACAAATGTTACTGGAACCTCCACAATTTTTTCTTTTTGCCGTAAAATTTTTGCCGTCACTTCAGGACAGAATTCAAATCCCTTGCATTTTAAATCTATCTGCTGGATTACTTCGCGACGGAATGCTTTGTAAGCCGTAGCTTCATCAGTTATTTTTTGCCCATATAATATTGAAACCAGCCAGGCTAATATTTTATTTGCCACGTAGTTGGCAAGCCGCATCCGCTTGACTTCGCCCAGGAATCTTGAGCCGTATACCACTCTGGCTTTGCCTTCTAATATCGGCTGGATAACTCCTAAAATCTCTTCAGGATTATATTCCAGGTCTGCATCCTGGATGATTACAATATCACCAGTAGCTCGCTTTAATCCGGTGCGAATTGCCGCACCTTTGCCTTGATTATGCGTATGGGTTAATACGATTGTATTCTCTGGATATTTTTTTAACTCTTCTTCCAAAATTCTC
>CAYRXI010000081.1:12385-12813 GCA_964428255.1 uncultured Candidatus Sumerlaeota bacterium | reverse complement strand
ATCCACCGAGGCATCATTTACCAGAATTAGTTCTTTTTCCACGGGTAATGCGCGTACGCGCCGTAAAACCTCCGGGAGTAATTTCTCTTCATTATAGATGGGAGTGATTATTGATAATTTCATTAACTATGCTTTGATGATTAAAATAAAATAAACAATGTGGTGATATCTATTCTGTCCGCTAAAGTCAATCAGTTTCGCACTAACCTCCCCAATAAAAGCATTTGTTTGATCTAAATTACTTAACTCTGCAGTGAAGATTTTATGAGGATATAATTTAGTTGAAAACTACTGCACTTTTTCATAACACTGAATTTTTAAATTTGCGCAATACGTCTGGATACAAAATATAGATGGAACCTGTAGATTTTCTATCTGAAAAATACTTTTATTACCATGCGGTATTCGTTTTTATAATGGGTACACTG
>CAYRXI010000081.1:9359-12375 GCA_964428255.1 uncultured Candidatus Sumerlaeota bacterium | reverse complement strand
CGGCTTCCGGCAAGAAAATCCATCGTTTTCCCCAACTCGTATTGTTACAGTTGTGGCTCATCCATACGCTGGTATGATAATATTCCGCTATTGAGCTATATCTTTCTGCGTGGACGATGTCGTGATTGTGGCGCACATTTTAGCCTGAGGTATTTTTTCATTGAACTACTAACAGGCATAATCTTTGTGTTAAGTTTCTGGAAGTTAAGTTACACCTGGTCAACCCCTATTTATATTGTATTTATCTGTTACTTTATCATTGCGACCTTTACTGACCTGGACCACTGGATTATTCCGGATTCAATATCACTTGGTGGCTTGTGCCTTTCATTACTTGTTGCAGTAGTTGCGCCTGTATTTTACCCTCAATTGATTATTACTACAGCTGGACCATTTAGTGGATTTTACTGGTCATCTTTACTGAATGCCTTGGTTGGAGCAGGTGTAGGGTTTGCGTTACTTTATTCTATTGGGGTGCTTGGGTCTCTGGTATTTCGTAAAGAGGCAATGGGGGGGGGCGATGTAAAATTGTTTGCCTTTATCGGTGCTCTACTGGGTTGGACTAATGTACTGATTGTACTTGCACTCAGTTCTTTTATTGGTGCTATGACCGGCTCGTTGTTTGTTCTGGTTGCACGCTTAAAGCACCCACCTGTGCGGAAATTATCAAATCCGGCTCTTAATTCTGATATGCCCGAATTAGAGCGGTTGCAGAAAATTCTGAATAAAATAGATACATTTTATCAAAATGTCCGTCTTTCAAGCCCTGTTCCCTTTGGTCCATCAATAGCAGTGGCTACTATTATTGTTATTTTGTGGCAAAAAGAAATCTTACTTTACCTTAATTATCTCTGGTCAGGTGCTTATTATAAATGATTGAGAAAAAGAAACATAAAATTTCTGCCGAAATCCAGATAAGAGGAACGACAAAACTGGTAGGTATAATTGGCTGCAATATACAGTATACTCTATCGCCCCCGATGCACAACGCAATGTTTAAAGCTATGGGGTTAGATTATGCATACGTTCCGCTTTCGGTATCACCTCATCATTTGAAGCAAGCGATTATCGGCATAAAAGCCTTAAATTTTTGCGGTGTGAACGTGACCATTCCCTACAAGGAGAAGGTTATCCCCTATCATGACTATCTGGATGAAGAGGCCGCCTTAATTGGAGCGGTAAATACAATCAAAATTGAAAAAGATGGAACATTGAAAGGGTATAATACTGATGCTTATGGATTTCATAAATCAATAAAAGAAGAACTTAATTTTTCACTACGGGGGAAAAATGTGGTGATAATTGGTGCTGGAGGAGCAGGCAAAGCCATCGCGGTATGTTCGGTGCTTAAACAGGCTCGCCAGCTAGTTCTGATTGATGTGATTCCACAACAGCTGAAAAAACTTGAAAAAATGTTAAAGCCTATTGCAAAAGCTATCCGACTCGCTTTTTATATGGCTGATGACCCTGAGTTAATAACTGTGCTAAAAAACGCGCATCTGCTGGTTAATGCTACTCCAGCTGGAATGAAAGTCACAGACAATCCGCCAATAGATTTAACGATGTTAAATCCACAGGCAGCTGTCTTTGATGCAATCTATACTCATAGGATTACTGTTACAATGCAGGCTGCCATGGCTGTGGGGTGTAAAAAAGTTATAAATGGTATTGGCATGCTGGTTCATCAGGGCGCCCGCTCGTTTGAAATCTGGACCGGAAAGAAACCCGATACCAAATTAATGCGAGCTGTTGTGGAACAGTTTATATTTGAAAAATGATACCGAGGATAGGAGAATTTAATTTTTTGTATAACTTTTAAAATGAAAACTTCCAGTTGCAGTAAAAACACAAAGAAAAAATTGCTCAATAAATTAGATTTTAACTTTCTGCTTTTAGGAAGCATAAAAGAAAGTTAAATTGAAAAATTTTTAGATTATCCAATAAAAAGCCTGTAATCATTTTAATGTTAGTGGTGTCGATTTTTTTATTTGTGGCGTTCATTTGTATGAGGAAAAAACTAAGGTTATTTAGTTATATTACCGATAAGTATTAAGAACCTTGTTGAAAGGATATAATTGGGTTTGGGTCTGAAATAGACAAAAATTTGTGACTTAATAATATATTGCAATGAAACGAATATCTTTTGGCATATCCGATTCAGGCATTGAACGAGAACAGAACGAAGATAATTTGGTTATAGCTGATGATTTAGACATATATGTGGTGGCAGATGGAATGGGGGGTCATCATGGTGGAAAAATTGCCGCAGAAATGGCAGTAAACTGTATCAATGAATTTTTCAAACAGCATAAAAAGGATAATAAGATTCCTTTAGCCGATAAATCAACTACCAGACGAAAAATGGCGGAAAATTTACTGTTGAGTGCTATCAGACTGGCAAATCGGCGTATTTTTCTACTTGGTTCCAACAACCCTGTATATGCTGGTATGGGCACCACGATAGTGGCATTGTATATCTTTGGTGATTTGGCACTTATTGCTAACGTAGGCGATTCGCGAGGTTACTTAATCCGCCAGAATGCCATTACACAACTTACCACTGACCACAGCTGGATAAACGAGCAACTGAAGAAAGGACTTATTTCCACTGAAGAAGCACGCCAGCATAGATGGCGGAATATAATTACGCGGGCATTGGGAAGTAAAAGTCAAGTGGAGATTGACATAAGCCGGCATCCGATTGAGCCGGGTGATTCCTTCCTTTTGTGTACGGATGGGCTTACCAGCCAGGTAGAGGATGAAGAAATCCGGGACATAATAACACAGGAAAAAAACAATATTGAAATTGCCTGCGAAAAATTAGTGGCTTTAGCCAAAAACCGAGGGGGACCTGATAATATTACAGTGGTTTTAGTGCATTTCCTCCCTGAATAATCCAACCACTAAAATTTATACTCTACTTTCTGGGTTACTTCTTAACAGTAGGTTCAGGGGGAGTCGGTATATTGGGGCGACGTTTTGCAGTGGTAATTTTGGGTGCTAATTTTGCAGGCTC
>CAYRXI010000081.1:8998-9349 GCA_964428255.1 uncultured Candidatus Sumerlaeota bacterium | reverse complement strand
TTCGCGTTTCAGTAATTGAATGGCAAATGCCGGGTCCACACCTTTAGGGCATGCTTCTGAACAAGCACCGGGAAAATGACAGCGCCAGATACCATGCGGGCTATCCAAAATTTGTAGCCGTTGATTGAAGCCGTCATCTCGCGTATCTGCCAGATAACGATAAGCCTGAGCTGCAGCTTGCGAACCAATAAATGCTGCTGAAGTTGAAGACGTAGGACAGGCTGAGATACAGGCTCCACATTTTACACAATAAGAAAACTGTAAATATCTCTCCAGTTCTTCGGGTGTCTGAAGAAATTCACCGGTAGGGTGGAATAGTTCCTGTGTATCTTCACGTATAATATAAGGTTT
>CAYRXI010000081.1:6497-8988 GCA_964428255.1 uncultured Candidatus Sumerlaeota bacterium | reverse complement strand
CCGGGACCACGTCGCGGATGATGGGGAAATTGGGCAAGGATGAAATAACAACCTGCGCTGAATTTAGCTCAGTAATCTGAGTTTGACAGGCGAGACGCGGTAATTCGTTAATATACATTGCACAGGAACCACAGATACCCATACGGCAAGACTTTCGAAAAGCAAGTGTATTATCCTGTGTCGCCTTCAATTGCATCAACGCGTCCAGAACAGTCATCCCGCGCTCCAGCGTTATCTGATAAGTTTGGTAATATGGCTGTTTATCTTTTTCTGGGTCATAGCGCAATATCTTGATGGTTATTAATTTACCAATCAGTTCTGAGGTGGTTAGATTTTTCTCAGCTACCATCTTTGGTTCCTTTAAGAGAGATAACCAATAATTATTGCTTGAGCTCCATAAATAAATAGCAGTACGCCAATGATAGTGATGCCAATACTGACTATTTTTTCAAGCCTTGTTCCCAGAGATAATTCAAATAGTATAGAGCGTAACCCATAAAAACCATGGTATAAGGCGGTGCCCAGCAAAATTAAATACACAATCAAATGAAATAACATCTTGGAACGATAAGAAACAGCAGCAAAAGATAATGTATCTTTAAAACCAATCCCGAAGTACCACAATAAATCATCAAAATGCATAATACAGAAATGAATGCCCAGCACCACAATGATTATGGCACCAGAAATAATGTGTAAAAACCATTTTGTTGACTCACGCATATGAATCACCGCAATTCAATAATTCGATTTTTAAAAAACTTAAAAGGCGAAGAAATCAATACCACCAAAGAGCACAATCACAGCAGTCATTGCCATTAGCACAATTAACAATGGACGTTGATGTAACATTGCAGGCTGGTAGGGATAAATGGGACGCGCTGGCTTACCCAGAGCCCAGCCAAATTCAGTGACAATTAGCCGTATTCCATTCAAAGCATGAAACACAACCGCAAAAAATAATAAATATTCTCCCAGATGAAACAGAGGCTGATTCAAGAAGCCCATAACTTTATCCCAGACTTCCTGCCCTCTTATTTTATAACCTGTCACGTGGATATGTAATACGAGATAAAACAAAATTCCCAGTCCGGTAAGGCGATGTAAAACATAGAGGTAGCGTTCTATTTTGTATTTGCCGGCATATCCCCATCCACGCAGACCAAGTTTGCGAGGATAAAATTTGTCCTCACTTTGGTAAAATTTCATCTGGTACCACCTCTCCTACGAAGGCGTTAAACGATAATTGCCACATTTATAATTTTATAAGCTGGCATAATAATAGCCATCGGATTTTATTTTTAATATGTCCTTGGCACTGGTTTCCAGGTTGTAATATTTACAGGGCAATAATCAAATTTCGGACCATCAGGTGTGTAGTATGCCAGAGTATGCTTTAACCAGTTGACATCATCGCGTTCAGGAAAATCTAAGCGGGCGTGGGCGCCACGTGACTCCTGACGCTGTAAGCCACTGGCAACTACGACTTCTGCTATATCCAGCATATAATTTAACTCCAGAGCTGTAATCAGGTCAGTATTATAGATTCGGCTTTTATCCCGTACTGAAATATTCTTATAACGTTCCTTTAGTTCCCGAATTTTATTGAGTCCTTTTCTCATATCATCGGAATTACGAAAAATCCCCATATAGTTGTCAATCGTGGATTGGAGTTCAGTTAAAATAGTATACAAGGACTCTTTTCCATCTCTTTTCATCAAATCGACGAAAATAAAGTTGTGCTGTGCCGAGACTTCGTCTTTGGGCAATGGTGCTAAACGCTCTTTGCCCTGTGCATATTTTGCAGCTTCGGCTCCAGCCACTTTACCAAATGCCAGACACTCTGCAGTAGAATTGGTGCCAAGACGATTTGCGCCGTGCAGACTGCCACAGGCACACTCGCCTGCTGCCCAGATGCCTTTAACAGACACTGCGCCGTTTATATCAGTGTGAATCCCACCCATCAGATAATGCCACACGGGACGGATGGGGATGGGCTCTACAATCGGGTCTAATCCCACAAATTTTATACACAATTCACGAATAAAGCCCAGTCGCTCATTTATGACATTTGCCCCCAGATGAGTCATATCTAAATGAACGTAGTCCAGCCCGCGTTCTCCCTTAAAGCCGCGTCCTTCTAAAATTTCCCGCATTATGGAACGCGATACAATATCCCGTGGAGCCAGTTCCATACGTTCCGGGGCGTATCGTTCCATAAATCTTTCGCCTCTATTATTGCGAAGATAGCCCCCCTCACCACGGCAAGCCTCAGTCATCAAGATTCCAGTGGGAATTAGCCCTGTAGGATGAAACTGAACAAATTCCATATCTTTTAATGGGATGCCTATTCTATAAGCCAGTGCAATGCCATCCCCGGTTGCTGAATAGGAGTAAGTAGTAAATCCCGAAATCCTTCCAATGCCTCCCGTCGCTATTATCAGGGCTTTTGCAACTAATACATAGAACTTGCCGGTAGTCATATCTATGG
>CAYRXI010000081.1:0-6487 GCA_964428255.1 uncultured Candidatus Sumerlaeota bacterium | reverse complement strand
CTGTCAATCCACAGAACTCGCCATCATTAACAAGAATTGCTGTGGCAAACCACTCATCATAACGAGTCACATTTTCATATTGCGTAAGTGCATCATATAAGGTTTGCATTTCAAAAAAGCCAGTTTTATCTGCAGCATAGACTGTGCGGGGAAAGCTATGACCACCAAACGGACGCTGGTCAATTCTGCCATCAGGGCGTCTACTCCAAGGTATACCCTGATGCTCCAGAAACAGAATTTCCTGAGGCATAAGCTGAACAAAACGAAACACCATATCTTGGTCCGCTAAAAAGTCGCTTCCTTTAACCGTGTCCCAGGCATGGAGTTCCAGGCTATCACCCTCTTCAGGCCTCAGGACCGCTGCCGTGCCGCCTTCTGCAGCCACCGAGTGAGAACGCATTAGCTGGACTTTGGAGATTAACCCGACATTGAGTTTACCGCCACTGGTACTCATCACTTCCAGAGCAGCTCTTAAACCAGCTAAACCGGAGCCTAAAATTAATACATCATGGGAGAGAATGCCTGACATTTTTAAGTTATGTGAAATTTCTTAACTTATGCGAAATAAAGTAATTTTCACATATTATAAAGTTATGATTTCGGAGGTCAAATCAATTCATTAAAATATTTATTGCCTGTGTTACAGCTGTGACAGTATATTATATTTTTCGTTATTTTATATAATAATTTTTATCACACTGAAATAATTTCAAACGAATAGAAAATAACATGACACGGGGCGACAAAAATAATATTACAAGACGTGAGTTTTTAAAACTCTTGCTTCTTGGTGGGGCTACTTTGAGCGGGATCACTAATGGAGACTACGTAGCGCTGGCTGGAGAAAAAGAAAGCGAGAATCAAGTCCTCAAAAATAATGAACGCAAGAAGATATCGCATATTCCATATCCCGGTAAAGTCGTTCTTGCGAAGAGAGAAAACCTTCTCAATCCATTTGATGAAGTGGACAAATCGGTAGTATCTGATATGTTAAACAAGACGTTATTAAAGCTTACTCAAGAGAAAGATGTTCGGGATGCCTGGCGCAAGATTTTGAATTTTAAAAGCGGAGATGTAATCGGGATAAAGATAAATGCCATTGGTGGTAAAAACTTGACTACCAATCCTGCATTGGTGTCAGCAATTACTGAGGGATTAATAAGTTCCGGAATTAAGCCGGGGAATATTATCATCTGGGAACGAACTGACCGCGAGCTAACACGTGGTGGATTTCAGATTAATACCAGTGCCGGAGCAGTCCGTTGCTTTGGCACGAATGCTTCCAGCGAATATGATAATCAAAACATTCGCCTGCTTGGAGGAAAGCAAATTCGGTTTTCTAAAATCCTTACTCAAGATATCTCAATTCTAATTAACGTCCCCATTTTAAAAGACCATGGGCTGGCGGGAATTACCAATGCTTTGAAAAATCATTATGGGTCCTTTGATATCCCGTTTCAATTTCACAGCAATCATTGCGACCCGTGGATAGCAGAACTAAATGCCTTACCGGAAATAAAAGATAAAACGCGCCTCATTATCACCGACGCATTCAAGCCTCTGTGCAATGGAGGTCCTTCCAGCAATAATCCTGCCTTTCGGTGGAATTATGGTGGACTGATGGTCAGTACAGATCCCGTAGCAACTGATGTGATTGGCTGGGAAATTATTGACGAACGGCGCAAAGAACTTGGATTGCCTTTGCTGGCTGAATCAGCCAACAAACCGCAATATATTTTTAGCGCCGAAAAATTAGGGCTGGGCATCGCTCGCAGAGAAGCCGTTGAGCTGGTCTTTGCCTGAGAAGAATAATAAGTCAAAGCAAGGGAAAATTGCGCTGATAAAAAATGGAGTAAGACGACTCCGAAAAACTAAAAATGGTGAGAGATTGAAATGGTTCTAAATCACCTTCTCTACTTTATTGGCTTTGAGACAGCGCGTGCAAACAAATGCACGTCTGACCTTGCCTTCGTAACGAATCTTCACCCGCTGCAGGTTTGGACGAAATGTCCTTTTGGTTCGACGTCGTGAATGACTTACGTTATGTCCAAATTCAGTAGTTTTTCCGCATATAAGACAATGTGCCATTTTAGTCTCCTGAAAAGCTGATAATTAGAAAAATCAATTTTCGTGTATCGCCCCTTAATGCGTCAATAGTAAATATTACTCCCGCATTAACAAGCCAATAAAAGCAAACACCACACCCGCAAAATTAAATATTACTCCCCACATTAAATTATCTGTAAAGCGTAATATCAACCCAATTATGAAAAATATAACCCCTACATATAGAAATAATTTGCCGTGAATACCCATTCAGTTTTTGATTATGACACTCTAAATATCCAGATTGCGCACCTTGGGGGCATGTTCTTGAATGAAATCCCGGCGCGGTTCTACGAGGTCTCCCATCAGGATTGAGCAAATACGTTCGGCTTCAATCGCATCTTCCAGTGTCACCTGCTGAAGGATTCGCATTTTAGGATTCATCGTGGTTTCCCAAAGCTGCTCGGGATTCATTTCTCCCAATCCTTTATAGCGCTGAATGGTGACTCCACGGGCTCCAATTTCCTTGCTCAATTCAATTAATCCGCTCAGTGAGTCAGTAGTAGTTTCACCTTTGGAGTCAACTACGCGGAATTTGCCTTTTTTTTCATCTTTATTCAGTAAATATGTCTCCGAGTCAATACCAAGACATCCTAAATTATTCCAGATTTCCTCCACCGATTTAGCTTCTGGTATTTCTATGATTTTGTTACCTGTTGCGCGCGGCGTTTTATTATCGCCACTGGTTGCGAACATATCAGGTGTGCCATTGGAACTTTCACTCTCTGCTTCTTCGTTGTCATAGAAGGTTGCCAGGTCTTTTTCTTCGTAGGCTGGGAGCAAGTTATTTTTATCCATTATTATAAAGCGTGGGAATCTGCCTTTTTTATCACGTGCCATCAGGTATTTTTCAAATATAATTCCCTTACGTTCAATGGTTCGTTTCAGCTGTTCTAAAGCGAGCATACATTCCATCAACTGCCGTGTTTCATTAGTCGTGAGTTTACGCTCGGCACCGCGTTTGCCTACAACGTAAATGGTGGCTTCACTCAATCCTTGCTCCAGCAGGAAGCGGTCTTTATCCTCTTCCTTTGCCAGATAGCGCTCAACTTTCCCTTTTTTCACTTTATACAGAGGTGGCTGAGCAATATAGATATGTCCATTCTCAATTAACTGGCGCATTTGCCGATAAAAGAACGTTAACAAGAGTGTGCGAATATGAGCGCCGTCAACATCAGCATCAGTCATTAAGATAATTTTATCGTAGCGTCGTTTATTAATATCAAAGTTTTCTTCGCCAATACCTGTGCCAATGGCAGTAATTAGCAATCTAATTTCTTCATTGCTCAGAACTTTGTTAAGTCGGGCTTTTTCTACATTGATGATTTTACCGCGCAGTGGTAATACTGCCTGAAAATGCCGGTCGCGGCCGGATTTGGCAGACCCGCCTGCTGAATCTCCCTCTACGATGTACAGCTCTGTAAGAGTTCTGTCTTTTTCGGAACAATCTGCCAGCTTACTGGGTAGTGTTCCCACATCCAGTGCGCTCTTACGCACAATCTCCCGTGCACGCCGTGCTGCCAGACGTGCTTGAGCTGCCATTATCACCTTATCCAGTATTCTCCGGGCAATGGGAGGATTCTCCTCCAGATACTCCCCTAACCTATCATTTACCAGCTGCTCTACCACACCAGCTACTTCGGGGTTTAGTAATTTGGATTTGGTCTGTCCTTCAAACTGAGGTTCCGAGAGTTTCACACTAACCACTGCAGTCAAACCTTCTCTCACGTCTTCACCGGTAATTCCTTCAGGAACTTTCTTTAACAAATCATTTTTGCGCGCATATTCGTTTAAGGTTCGTGTGAGAGCCTTGCGGAAGCCAAGGGCGTGAGTTCCACCGTCGCGATTATTAATGGTATTGGCAAAAGTATAAAGAATTTCTGAAAAGCCATCGTTATACTGCAAGGCAACTTCTACCAGTATGGTCTCTACTTTTTGCGTATTTTCATCTTTCACAATTTCTTTGCTTCCCTGGATATAAATTGGTTTGGCAAATAATACGTTTTTACCCTCGTTAAGACTTTTCACAAATTCTACTATGCCACCCTTATAAAAAAACCGCGCTTCTTTATTTGTTCGTTCATCCACCAGTGAAATGGTAACTCCAGCATTCAAGAAGGCGAGTTCTTTAAATCGGTTGGCTAAAAGGTCGTAAGAAAAATCAATGGTGGAGAAAATTTGCGAATCAGGTTTAAAACGAATACGTGTTCCTGTGTGACGGGATTTCCCAATTTTTTCCAGACTGCTCTTGGGCACTCCATATTCATAGCGTTGCCAGTAGACAAATCCATCACGCCGAATTTCTACTTCCAACCACTCACTAAGAAAATTCACGACTGAGACCCCAACTCCGTGAAGCCCGCCGGAGAACTGGTAAGCCTTGTGGTCAAATTTTCCACCGGCATGCAGTTTGGTCAATACGACCTCAACTGTGGATTTGTCTTTTTCCAACGGATGATTTTCCACCGGGATGCCACGTCCATTATCAACAACCGTTATGCTGTTATCATAATGGATAAACACCTCTATTTTATCGCAACAACCTACCATCGCTTCATCAATGCTATTATCTACAACTTCAAAGACCAGATGATGCAGCCCCAGGACATCCGTATTGCCAATATACATAGCAGGCCTGCGCCGTACCGCTTCTCTGCCATCCAGAATCTGTATGGCTTCTGCATTATAAACCTCTGCGCCATTAGCATTATTATTCAATTTCCTTTCCCCAGCCAATTTTTTGCCTCCTGCTCTAAGTTAACGATTGATGTTTATTTTATAAGTTTTTCCCTCTAGCAAAATAAAAGTTAAATTAAGATTATTATCTCATTTTTAGTATTAATGTGTCAATTTTTTTAACCAAAATTTTACTACTTTACCTTGTTATAACTCTATATTTTTTAGTTGTTTATAAATTTGTTTCAAACTTCTGTCTTCTTTCACAAATTTATTTAAATTTTAAATAATCTACGGCAGATTATGTTCTATATACGGCGCAAAATATTTAATAATTAGAAGAATCCCAGGTGAGATTGGTGTCGTAAATTATCAAAATATAAAAACGTGAGCATTGAGAATGATAATTTAACTTCATATTATATTCAGACTATTTAACTTGCTGAATATTTCAGCTAAGTGCTGAATTATTCATCAGTAATTTGGTATAAGAATGCATTGAATTTTTGAAATGGTTTCCCCATATCAGAGCCAAATTCCAGTATGGTAAAGTCTTTTCAGGCATTACCCACCTTACAATTGGCTATTAAACTATACTTGGCATAGTTTTCGCACTTTAAAAAATTAAAATTTCCAAAAATGGGAGGTTTTGCCTATGAATTTGCAACGACCAAATGCCAACGATGCAACTGAAACACGAAATCGTTCACGAGACATTGTTCCCGCCTCTGGAATCTGCACCAAGTGCACAGAGACCTGCACGGGTAACTGCGAAATATTTAAGGCTTCGTTTCGCGGACGAGAAGTTATCTATCCCGGTCCTTTTGGTGAAATCACTGCCGGTAGCGACAAACAATATCCCGTAGATTATTCGCATTTAAACATTATGGGTTATGCGATGGGGGCAGAAGCCATTGATGAAGCCAATCCCGATAAGGCAATATTCCCGGAGGTGGACACCAGTACTGTATATGGACATCAGTATCCGGTAAGGATGAAAATGCCCATTTTTACCGGTGCGCTGGGCTCTACTGATATTGCACGAAAGCACTGGAGAAGTTTCGCAATTGGCGCAGCAATTACTGGAATTTCTCTGGTTTGTGGAGAAAATGTGTGCGGCGTAGACCCTGGACTGGAGCTGGATAAGAATGGCAAGGTTAAACACTCCCCGGAAATGGAACGCCGAATCAAAATTTATAAAGAATGGCAGGAAGATTACGGAGACATAATCGTTCAGGTAAATATAGAAGATGCCAGATTAGGAGTGGCGGAATATGTGATACAAAAGCTGGGAGTTGAGACAATTGAGCTCAAATGGGGACAGGGCGCCAAGTGTATCGGAGGAGAAATAAAAATTCGCGACCTGGATCGTGCCCTTGATTTACAGCGTCGGGGCTATATTATTACACCTAATCCCTCTAACTCAGCCATACAGGCTGCTTTCCGTAGTGGCGCAATCAAGGAATTTGAGCGTCATTCACGTCTTGGATTTATTGATGAAGAGCAATTTTTGCGCCGCGTTGAATATCTAAGACGTACTCTCGGCGTTAAGCGTATTACGCTCAAGACCGGCGCTTATGGATTCAGGGAGCTGGCGATGGCACTCAAATGGAGCTCAAAGGCACGTGTTGACTTGATTACTATTGATGGTGCTGGTGGTGGCACAGGTATGAGCCCCTGGCGGATGATGGAGGAATGGGGAGTG
>CAYRXI010000080.1:14020-14865 GCA_964428255.1 uncultured Candidatus Sumerlaeota bacterium | reverse complement strand
ATGGCAAGCAATGCGGGTGGCGAAGCTCCAATATCTTTTTGACAGGGCTTATGGTGGGCTTGGCTGCTATTTCACGCCCGAATGTTCTGGTCTTTATTCCATTCATTATTTTATATATTTTTTACCATTTATACCAAAATAATACTAAGGGAGCAATTTTTCGCCTGAGCCTTATACTTCTTCTGGGTATTGTTTTACCAATTTTGCCGGTTACTCTTCACAATGCTATAGTCGGGCACTGTTTCGTTCCGATTTCCAGTTATGGTGGAATCAATTTTTACATTGGTAATACCTCAACCGCTGATGGATTTACACCTAAGACCACGCGCCAGTATGTAGTGACCGGGGAATATCAGGACTCAGTTGAGCTCTTTGCCAGAAAAGAGGCTGCATTACTCCTTGGTTATGAACCCCGGGCAACTGAGATAAATGCCTACTGGCGATACCGGGTCTGGCAGGAGATTGCAAAATCACCAAAACGTTTCGTGCTGTTGATGTGGAAAAAAATTATACTTTTCTGGAACGCTTATGAGATAAAGAATAATAAGAGCCTGTATGTGGTCACAGAGTTTACACCATTGTTGCGCTCTATCTGGTTCGTATTTAATTTTGGAACAGTTATTCCGCTGGCGTGGGCTGGATTGATTATGGCGTTGATTTTTGAGCGGAAATATAGAGTGGATATTTTGTTTGTAAGCCTTTTAGCTCTAAGTTTTTGCTTCTCAGTAATTTTATTTTTTGTAAGTTTTCGACATCGTCTGCCTGTAGTAACACTTCTTATTCCGTTTGCAGGATATGGCTTGTTTTTTTTACTGACAGCAATTCATCAACTCCAATGGCATCGG
>CAYRXI010000080.1:7463-14010 GCA_964428255.1 uncultured Candidatus Sumerlaeota bacterium | reverse complement strand
TTTCATTGTATTTCTGGTACCCTTAGCGTTGGTGATTAATAAGGATTGGTTTGGAGTTAGGCGCAACTATAATCCGGCTCAGGATTACTGGTCAGTGGCAAATTGCTTACAGGAAAAAAATCAACTTGAACAAACTGTGCAATACTACCAGAAAGCTCTGGCTTATGATGACAGGTTAACAGATGCATATAATAATTTGGGTAGAACATTGTTTTTGCTGAATAGATATGATGAAGCGGTAAAAAATTTCCAGCGTGCTATTGAACTGGACCCGAAGTATGTTAAAGCATATAATAATCTTGGCGTATATTATGAAGAGATTGGGGATGATGCTCAAGCAAGACAGTTTTATGAGAAAGCTATTCTAATGGAACCTGAATATGCACTGGCACATCTTAACCTGGCACGTGTATTATATAAATCGGGCGATTTAAATAGAGCGCGTTATCATTACCAGTGGGCAAAAAAACTTGGCATTACCACTACACTGGATTATCTGGAAGAGATAAATGAATTTATTTCTTCTCGTTAAATCTGATGTATGATTTACAAAGTTAAATCATTGACATAGAATAAGCCTGCATAAATAATTTTACATTCATATTTTTTTGAGGAGGAGTAGATTTGGCACTAATTGTGCAAAAATTTGGGGGTTCGTCAGTAGCCGATGCAGAAAAGATAAAGAATGTAGCCCGCAAGGTTATCAGGGAGCGGGAAAAAGGCAATGATGTGGTAGTGGTAGTTTCTGCTATGGGCAAAACCACTGATAACCTGCTTGCGCTGGCACATCAAATAACCGATAAACCAGACCCGCGAGAGATTGATATGCTTCTTGCCACTGGTGAACAGGTTTCCATAGCCTTGCTAGCTATGGCAATACACTCACTCGGGTATCCGGCAATTAGCTTCACCGGTCCACAGGTAGGTATCTGGACTGACCGTGCGCATCGGAAAGCCAAGATTGTAAAAATAAACACCGAGAAAATAGAAAATATGCTGACTCAGGCCAAGATTGTGATTGTAGCAGGTTTTCAGGGTTGCACTTTTGATAATGAAATCACTACTTTAGGACGAGGTGGCTCAGATACAACAGCAGTGGCGCTGGCTGCAGCACTAAAAGCTAAAGTTTGTGATATTTATACCGACGTGGATGGCGTGTATACTGCAGACCCGCGCATCGTAAAAAATGCTAAAAAACTAAAACGCATTTCTTATGATGAAATGCTTGAACTAGCAGCCCTGGGTGCCAAAGTTTTACATTCACGTTCGGTTGAATTTGGGAAAAACTTTAATGTGCCGATACACGTCCGGTCTTCGTTCTCAGACGAACCCGGCACATTGGTAACAAAGGAGGTTCCTGCTATGGAAGATATTGTTGTAAGTGGTGTGGCATACAATCGTAACGAAGCCAAGATTTCTATTCTGGGCGTTCCGGATAGACCGGGAATTGCAGCTGAGCTGTTCGGCGCACTGGCAGAGGCAAATATAGTTGTGGATATGATTATCCAAAACGTGGCAGCTAATAATATGAATGATATTTCTTTTACCGTAGGCAAAGAGGATTTTGACCAGGCGCTGCAGGTAACTAAGGAAGTGTGTAAACGAATTAATGCCAGAGATGTAATCTACGACAAGGACATTGCCAAGGTTTCAATAGTAGGTGTTGGCATGAAAAGTCATTGTGGTGTTGCTGCTGCGATGTTCCGTTCTCTCGCTAAACATAACATTAATATTGAGATGATTTCTACCTCGGAAATAAAGATTTCCTGTGTGATAAAAGCTGAGCATTGCGACAAGGCAGTGCAGGTAATCCATGAAGAATTTGAGGAAGAATTGGAAAAAGCCGCTAACTTATCCAGAGAGGAAGATTAAAGTAAATTATCTCTTTGTAGTTCCTATCTTTAGTTGCTTTCAGTTCTTTTGTTCAACGCGAGGGCTTCTAATAGCGGGTTTAAGTAAAGTGAGTTATTAATGAGACGTCAAAAAGTAAAACCAATAGACCTGCAAAAGGTTAAGCGATATTCTATCCGCAAGCGATATAGCAAGGTAAAGTTACGCGATTTAGCCCGCCTGCCAGAATTCTCCAAACCCTTAGCTGAGTTTTTCAAGACGTTTCCCAACGTGCTAAAAGCCAGTGATTTTCGTCAGGTTGTAGCTGATGTTGTTGAAGCCAGGCAAAAGGGAAAAGGCATAATCTGGATGATGGGGGCGCATTTAATAAAGTGCGGTTTATCGCCATTGATAATAGATTTAATGAAGCGTAAAATAATTACTACTGTAGCAATGAATGGTGCAGCTGCTATTCATGATTTTGAACTGACATTTTTCGGTTTTACTTCAGAAGATGTTGCAGCTTCATTGGGAGATGGCAGCTTTGGCATGGCAGAAGAGACGGGTAAATGGTTTAATGAAATAATTACCAAAGGCGCTAGGCGTGGTGAGGGACTTGGAGAAGCCCTGGGAAAAAATATTTTGCGGAAAGCTACCAATCCCGAGCTCAGTATTTTAGCCCAGGGTTATAACCACGATGTACCTGTCACAGTCCATGTGGCACTGGGGAGTGATATTACGCATCAGCACCCGGAGGTAGATGGAGCTGCGATTGGTAAAGCCACGTTACTGGATTTTAGGATTTTAGCTGGAACTTTGCCCAGTCTTAATAAGGGGGGGGTTGTGTTTAATTGCGGCTCGGCCGTCATTTTACCTGAAGTCTTTCTCAAGGCACTTAATGTTGCACGTAATGTGGGCAATCAGATAAAGGATTTTACGGCAGTGAATATTGATATGATTCAGCATTATCGTCCACAGGTAAATGTCCTGCAGCGGCCAACTGCCACTGGCGGGAAGGCATTCTCCTTCATCTGTCATTTTGAACTGTTCCTGCCTTTGCTTTACGCCGGCATTCTAACCGAATTATCTGCCTCAAAATCTCGGTAAGTTTTAAAATCGGAAAGTTCCAAAATTGGTCAGAAAGACTTCCTATTTCATACTGCAAGTGGAATTTTTAATGTTTTAAAAATTCCTTATAACCACTCAAATTGTGAAAGTTTTTATCTATGAGAAGATTAAGTCGGATGTAGATTTCAACCCCAGTCCGAGATGTTTTGGTCTACTGGCGTACTTCTCTTCCCCCTTTATTCTAATATCTCAAAGTAAGGCAGGCATCTTGCCTGTCATATAATTACAGGCAGGACGCCTGTTTTACATTATTACCACCAATACATTGACGAAAATAATGTTTATTAACTCTAACTGTTATAGCAAAAATTATTTTGCAATGACCAGTTGTCATATTCAATTCATCAGCACCAACCTCAAAAATTTATAACACTTGAGATAATTATAATTCTGATTTCTGATAACAAAAATTGTGCTGATTTTTAATGAAAAAAATGAGGTTCTATTAGATGTGTTAGGAGTTTTACTACTTATTATTGGTTTTGCCTATAATTTAAGGCACAGACCAGCGGATTAGAGAACCATCAGGACGAACAAAACCACGAACATCTATGTGCACATAAGGTGATTGAACTCTGCCTTTAAAATCATGATGCGAGTAATCTCCAGCTCCACCAACCAGGGGACTATTTTCTGCTTTGTATTTTCTATCAAGCTGGTCAACATATTTCATAATCACTCTCGCATCATTGATGTCAATTTTCCCGTCATTATTTAAGTCATCCATCACATTATCATTATTATTATCGATAATGATATCAGCAGCACGACCGTATTGGTGCATAGAAAATGGAGCCTTTAGATTTTCCTCATCATTGCTTAACAAGGGGTTCCCCAGATTAAATGAGGGGGGGCGAAATCCATATATAAACTTAAACTTTTTAACTCTATATCCTTCCCGTTCAAGTAAAGCCTGTAGCTCCTCAATCTTTTTAACCAGATTATAATCCAGTGCAATGTACTGAGGCAACCCCAGCGAAAACCACGGGTAATCCAGTGCGAAATCTCCAAGGGTATAATTGGGAGAGATTTTAAATTTTTTGTTCTGCGCGGTGACCTTGTAAAAAAAGTCAGGTGGCATAAATTTTTGCGGATAAATCCTGAACCATTGAGAGACGTTTGTTTTTTGACCAGTTGTATTTGTTGTTTTACCTTGCCTGGCTACCTTATGAGGGTCAGGGTATTCGCCCACTTTAAAACCATCAATTACTCCGTTTTTCAAAAAGCGTTGTGATAATGGGGAAATAACAAGCACAGAGTTGCTGGATTTACTGACAGAAAACGTTTTGCCTAATAAGCCTGTCAGCTTAGACTCGCGATATGTCAAGATTATAGTAGCATTAATACGAGCAGTGACGCTTTCTTCCGGTGAAGACCAGCGCGCAAGATATGGACCTACCATTTCAATCTTACCAGCTGTTGCCTGCCATTGGACATCTGCCTTTAGTCGTTGATAACCTGCCAATTCTATATCGTCACGTAAAGAGAGTTTTAGCAGTACAGGCTTATCATCAGGTAGAAGCAATAGTTCATTGCCCGGATTGATGACCGATTCAATGTTTAAGGAGAGGGAGATAAGTTCCTCGGGAGCTGTGGGGGCGGTGCTATGGGGTAAAATCAAGAGAGAGGATAAGAATAAAACTATTAACAAAAACGGCATCAGAGCAAATAGCAAGAACCAGATTTTTCGTCCCATTGAATTAGTGGGGTCAAAATTACCATTGCCATTAACATCAATAAGTATAGGTCCACAAATGGCGAATGGCATCATTGGAGTTCCTTCAGGGAATGAAATTGGCGAAATTACAGGTTCCATTGAGCGTGTGCCTTTAACCGTCACGTCAAGATACGCCTCCTCTTTTGCGGGGAGTTTAAATGGTTCTCTTGACTGGCGAGGATAACGATGGATTTCCCGAATCGGTGGAATAAAAATCCATTTAACAAAATTGCCATTGCGGTTTAGAGTGATAATGCCTACGTTTATCCAGGGGGCAGCAAAAACATCAAGCGTGCACGTTATCTGTTCTTCAAGTGGTTTGACCTGTGTACCTATTGATTGCTGGTTAACAGTGAACTTAATAAATGGTCCGTTGGTAACAATAGTTTTGCACAGTTTCAAATTCTGGCACAATTCGGTAACATTAATTCTATCGGGGTCATCAGTTGAGGACATTATATAAGTACATGGATAACCAGTTTCTTCGCCATAAATAAAACGGGCAAATGAGCCACCAGAGAAACCTTTTCTATAACCATTGCTCAGTAAATTATAATACAGCTGGAGGCATTCCTCCATTGCTTGCATACTCTTACCCTGCCAGATGTTAAGTAAATCAAAGTCATAAGAAAAATCCGCATTGGTTGGCAGTTCTTTCTTCTCTTTATCATAGCCATTCATCGCAAAATAGCCGTCATCTGCAGCTAAGGGACGGTTTACTTGAATTAGTGAATTGGGAAAGTTTTTGCGCAAGTATTCAAATATTTTCTTTGGTTGCCATTTGGCAATTTCATCCAGTTTGGGGACAAGGATTTCCACAGTTTTCTGGTCAGCGGGAAAAAGCAGGAAATTTCCTGGAACTGAAGGGCCGTCAAATTCCAGATTTATTCCCGGAGTTGCCTTAATCCATTTATTCAGCCCGAGCTCGGTAATTACTTGCTGAAGGTCAGTGGCAACATTGGTATCTCCAGTAACAAGCCATTCAACTCCTTCACAAACCGCTGCAATGACACGGTCTTTGGGGGCAACCAGAGAATTCGGAGAATTGTTGGTTTTTACGCCAATGTCAGCACAGATCCAGCCTGTGGTATCCAGCACGCGTTTAAGTGCAACCTTTAACTCATTTTTAGCACCGGGAACAATCCGCATTTCTTTCTCAACTGTTTCGTATTCAATGCCACGACTGACTATGATTTTAAATAGTTCAGGTGGTAAAGTTAATTCGCCTTTGCCGGTATAGGCATAGTAAGTATTGCTGGAACCGGGAGCTGAATAAGTTGCTCCGAGGTTTAATAAGGGCTTGTTGGGTAAAGAAATAAAAGTTAACTTGGCTGGCAGAGGCTCACTTGTGGCGGCATCAACAATTTCATAAGTTAACTTTATTTCAGGAGAAACTGGAAGTTTAACTACATGAGTACCTCCAGCAGGCACTTCAATGCTCAGAGCATTTTTCGCCGCGGTTCTGCCAAAAGGATATGCCAGCACAAAATAACTCCCTGCCTGAACGGCTGCTTCAAATGAACCGTCTTCCTTACTAAACGTCAGCGTATAAGGATATGCTGGCAATTGTTGATTACCGATACGATTACAGCGGATTCTGACCTCAACATCAGCCACAGGCTTCTGGTCTCTTGCATCAACAACCGTTCCAGTAATGAAACCTTTGGGTTCTTTCCGTATGTCGATCATAAAATCTGTAGCTCGGGCAACATCCTTATCTCCCACAAATAGATAGCGTTCAAGGGTTATCTGTGATTGTGGTGTAAGTGAGATTTGGTTATAGGTTATTTCTGAAATGTTATGCTGATGAGAGGCTTGCATCATATCTTTATCCACCACCAGAGCGATGGTATAATTAGAGGCGAGCCCGCT
>CAYRXI010000080.1:0-7453 GCA_964428255.1 uncultured Candidatus Sumerlaeota bacterium | reverse complement strand
CTAATCCACTCTGATTCGGTTTCGGTTTTAGTGGCAGGAGATGGGCTACCACGCCGTCCGGCAAATACCATTGCCCCCCCCCAGAAAACCTTATCCCCCAGCTTCAAATTCAGAGTCTCAGTAGTTTGATTGACCAGAGTAGTGGCTAATTTTAAGAAGTTTTCATCTGGTTTTAAAATGTAATCCTGGATTATTTGCAACCGGGGATGATTAATGGCAGAGCCACTCAGTCGTAGCGTTGCTTCTACTTTTTCCTCGTCGGGTTTAATAATTTCTGCTCTGTCAAATTTATACTCTATTCCGTTAAAGTATATCTCTCCGAAATAATCCAGATTATCGTCTGTTCTGGCAACATCAATGAGATTACCGGCGGTAAAACCAAAATTGGGGTTCCGCTCAAAGTTACTAACAATGACTTTTATTTGTTTGTTTTGCAGTAAAAAATCGCCAGGACGTGCTTGTGTCCAATACCCGATGGGCAATTCACGTTTTGACTCTATAATTTTGATTGTTAACTCAGGAGTAATAAATGGCGAAATTAATGGCTTTACTTCTGCTGGTTTAGCTGAAGGTTGTTCAACCTTTTCACGCTTTAATATTACCTGACAACCCATAATTGCTATAAATAGCATTCCGCACAATGCGCTTGATAACACCCGGTTACTCCGAACCATTTTCTTCCTCCCTTTTTTCATTGGTTATTTCGGATTTTCTAAAATTAAATTCTAACTTTTTTATCAGTCCATCAAACTTTTCCCCGATATTACTTAGCTTTTGTTTTATACCTGTGATTAAATCTTCAGTATTTTCTACCAGCTCCTGAAGTTTTTGTTTTGCTTCCGGGGATGCCTTATCAGCTAATTTTTGTAGACGATTTTTTAGAGCCTGCAGTTCCGAAATCAGTTTCTCTCTCTGCTCTCCGCTACTCCAGTTTTGCTTAAGACGTTCTATCTCTTTTTTTATGGACTCCAATTCCTTATCAAATTGGTTGACTCTAAACGAGGCAACATTCCGCGACTTATCTTTAGACGTGGAATACAACCACCACACTGCTCCAAGAAAAATCCCCAGGCTCAGAATAGCAAGAACTATTATGTTTAAACTTCCGGTATTACAAGAATATCTTTTAAATTTTTCCCACATAAAAATTTTAAAATACTTTTCTAATGTTTAACCCCAGTGCCTGTCAATCCTTAACTAAACTCACACTCGGGTAAGGAAAAAGTAAATTTTTGAATTGAGCATAAAAGTCTATTGCCATTTTTTAGTTAATACGCAAACATAAAAATTTTAAAATGTTTCCTACTCTTTAATAAAAATTAAGCGATTAGGAAGAACCTTACTAACCCAATAAAAGAAAGATTGTATTTAGATTCTCAATAATTAGATTTTTTATATAATGAATTTGTTTGAGCTATCTGTATGAAAATAAAAAAGAAAAACCTGGTTTGCACGCATTGTGGGAAATGTTTTGATGCAACTCACTTTTATCCGCGGTGTGATATCTGTAATGAACCTCTGAGTGTAGAAAAAACAACTTGCGGTAAAATTAGAGACGGCAATGTCTTGAAGCAAACTATACTGGAACGATATGCGGATTTTTTCCCCTTTGAAGAGGTTGATTTAAGATTATCCCTTAAGGAAGGATTTACTCCACTAATTGAAACACGAGAGTTAGCCAGAAATCTGGGAATTAAATCACTATGGTTTAAAAATGAGACTCAAAACCCAACCTGGTCGTTTAAAGACCGAGGGACATTCGTAGGCATTCAACACGCTGTAGCTTTAGGATTTACCCGCATAGGAACTGTCTCCACGGGAAATATGGCAGTGTCAGTGGCAGCGTATGGTGCCAGAGCAGGGTTAAAAACCTTCATTTTAATAGGCGCTAACATACCTGCTGAAAAAATTCTCCCGATAGCAATCTATAATCCAGTTCTTATAAAAGTGGCTGGCGATTATGGCGAATTATATTTCAGTAGTCTTGAAATCGGGAAACAGCAGGATATCTATTTTATTAATTCTGATGTGCCGTTTAGAGTTGAAGGTTCCAAGACAATTGCGTTTGAAATCTGTGAACAGCTGGATTTTAGAGTCCCGGATTATGTTATAGTGCCTACCAGTTCAGGTGGAAATCTGAGAGGCATTTTAAAAGGTTTTGAGGAGTTTTATCTTAGTGGCTTAATAGACAAGATACCCCGAGTTGTGTGTGTACAGGCAGCCGGGTGCGCACCAATTTACAATGCCTTTATTAAAGGAGAAAAAACAATTTCACGTGTGGAGCATCCGCAGACAATTGCTCACGCCATTGAAAATCCCTACCCGCCCAGCGGAAATGAAGTTTTACGAAAACTCAGAGAGAATAATGGTCTTTGCATAGCCGTAACAGATGAGGAAATTCTAACAGCACAGCGTGAGTTAGCCCTGATGGGCATTTTTGCCCAGCCTGAGGGCGCTGTTCCACTGGCTGGATTGAGACAACTCAAGTCCCAAAATTTTCTTGCCCCGGAGCATACTGTGGTATGCATTGTAACGGGTAGTGGCTTAAAATATCCGGCTGCGCTAGAAAAACATAAGTTTCAAATCTATGAGTGTTCCTTGCCTGAACTCACTGAATTCATTGACAACAGTTTCTAAATATAGGATGTCGCTTGAAATGCAGTTTAAATGAAATGGCAGAAAAAATATTTCACCGGCACGGTTTTTATATGTCTGCTATTAGGACTTTTTGCAGCTCTACTGTTTGTCCTTCCCACGCGTCTCAAAACGGTACGTAATTTTCTGGATAAAATGGAATGGATAGCTTATGATTTGCGGATGCGATTACGTGCGCAACAGCCACTGGACCCGCGCTTGATTTTGATTGGCATTACTGACGTGGATTATTATCTGCACGGGAATCTAATTTTTAATCGCGAAGCCTATCTACTGGTCCTTCAGGCATTGAGTAAACTAGGCGTCCAGGCGGTATTGATAGACATTTTGTTTGAGCAAGAGCGCGAGTTTGACCCGATGATTGCCTTTAAAATGCAGGAAGTGCCAACCTATCTGGCATATAAATTTTTAACCAGAGTCTTCCCCAAAGAACAGCTGGATAAAGAGTATGGAATTGATAAATTGCAACTACAACAAGAAGTAAAGCAACTTACATCTGTGGAACAATTGCATGAGAAAATTGAGGAATTGCAGGCTGAAATGACTGAGATTATAGAGCGGCGCCGGCAGTTAATTAAAAATGGAGATATTGAAGCAGCAGGAGTTCAAGACCGATTGATTACAAAAAACGGGC
This sequence comes from uncultured Candidatus Sumerlaeota bacterium, assembly GCA_964428255.1. Classification (GTDB taxonomy): domain Bacteria; phylum Sumerlaeota; class Sumerlaeia; order MWCT01; family JAGHBZ01; genus CAYRXI01. The sequence goes on along the minus strand of CAYRXI010000080.1, from coordinate 4,164 downwards.
TCATTCTTACTTATTTCGCAGATGAATATTTGAGACGAAATTTCCAGATACCCCCCCCTTCTTCTGTTACTCGCGCTGAAGAATTCTCCAGGTTGTATACAGCAAATGAGCCGGTATTTCCCACCATACCTTTGTTTATTAACGCACGCGGACTGGGTTTTATCAACGTGGAAAAGGAGAGGGAAGAAATATTGCGCAGTATCCCGCTGGTGTTTTCCTATAATAATAAGTTATTTAATGAAGAAGGCATTTATCCCAATCTTGATCTGGTGTTTATTTGTTATTATTATGGCGTGAATCCGCGAGAGATAAAAGTATATCCGGGGAAATACCTTGAATTTAAGCCTACGCGGAACTATCAGGGCATCAAACATATTCCCATTGATGAACGTGGCAATTTTTTGATAAATTTTAGGCAAGGAGAAAAATTTCTCAATACACGGGGATTTGCTTTGCAACAGCTCCTTCATTATGAAGTTTACGGCGGCAAAGAAGAGACGGTGATAAAACCTGAATTGTTCAAAGATGCCATCGTTATTATTGGAGAGAACAATGTTGGTGGCACTGATACCCAGCCCATACCACTCCAACCAGCCTTTCCCCTGATCGGTGCACATGCGAATGTTTTGCATAATATCCTGCATGACGACTATGTGCATTTGCTACCGACTCGGATTTCTACGTTGTTCATTTTACTATTGGGATTGTTGATGGGATTTAACTTTGCCCTGTTAGATTATCGTAAAGCAACGGCTGTAACAATCGGTTTGGTAATACTCATAATTTTTTCTGCGATTGTCCTTTTTAATAGATACAATCTGATGATTCCAGTGACCAAACCGCTCTCAACCATATTCTCGGGCTATCTGTTTTTAATCCTGTATAGGGTAACGGTGACCGAGAAAGAACGACGACTGGTGCGACGGGTGTTTTTCAAAACTGTATCGCCTGAAATAGGGGAGGAAATACTGCGTCAATATGACAATGCCTCTATTCGCGGGAACCGGCAAATGGTAACAGTAATGTTTGCGGATATCCGGGGATTTACCACCTTAAGTGAGGAACTTAAACCGGAAAAAACCGTTGAATTATTAAACCTGTTCTATGATGTGGTGTCAGAAATTATTTTTGCACATGGCGGTCAGGTGAACAAATTTATCGGCGATGAAGTAATGGCATTGTTTGGCGCTCCTGTGCCACGTTTGGATGCCGAAGTGCAGGCGATTTTGGCCGCAGTTGCAATTCAGCGGCGCATTAAACAGCTTAATCCCGAAAAATTTATCGCTCAGTTTGGCAAGACAGTGCAAATTGGCATTGGCATTAACACCGGAGAAGTAGTGGTCGGGACTGTCGGTGGTAAACAAACGCGTATTGAGTACACCGCTCTGGGAGATGACGTTAACATTGCAGCTCGCCTGCAGAAAATCTCGCAACCCGGACAGATTACTATCGGTGAGAATACATATTTACGATCGCAAAAAACTGGAACAGAGTTGTTAGCCCGCGAAAACATAAGATTTATCTCACACCAAGCCATCCAGCTTACCGGGAAAAAATCAACCGTAACGGTATACGAAGTCCTATATGATTAATAATCATTTCTGTTCCTGCAACTTAAGGTCTTTAGCCTGAAATGTTTTTAATAAACAGTATAACGTCTTGCACTGAAATTCTTACACAGCTATAATCAAAATATATTTTGAGTTTTGTTAGAGATGCATCCGACAATAAGACAGACTGGAAGGTGGGTTATCCGAAATGGATTGTGGTTGCGTCTGGCTTTGTCACGGCGTCAGAAACGAGCTTATTATAATAGCCGTTTAAATTGGCGTGAATTCTGGCAAGAACGCACACAGTTACTCAGCTATCCGCGTCATATTCAGGTTGGGACTAATTTGACCTGCAATCTGCAATGTGTCTTTTGCCGCAGACAACATCCGGCAGAATCTCAACGCCTGAATCAAATCCCACCCAATCAAAAAGAAATTTCACAATCACTAATCATCAAACTTCTCCAGATTGCACCCTATGCTGAAATTGTCAATGTTACGCCCTATGGTGAGCCATTATTATTCTCACGCCTGCCTGATTTTCTTAAGCGCTATCAACATCTGGGTTGCCGAAATCTGGCACTTACAACCAATGGGTGCTTAATAGATGATAAAATGGCAGAACTATTAGTGCGAAGCGGGTTAAATATCTTGTTTTTTTCCATTGATAGCGTAGACCCTCAAAACTATCGCCTGCTGCGGGTGGGGGCTGAACTGGAGCGAGTAGAGGCAGGTATTGAACTGGTCAATAAATGGAAAGCACAACTTCGCACCCAAGTCCCTCAATTAATACTGGCAGCGACTTTTATGCGCAGAAATATTGAAGAGCTGCCACAAATGATTGATTTCTGCCAGCGACATAAATTTTCGGAAATCTCGGTCCAGATGATGGAAGTAGAAATCCCGGAGCTGGAACCTGAATCATTAAAGCATCATATAAAATTAACCCGGAATATGCTCAATTTGGCAGAAGTAAAAGCAAAAGCCGCTGGTATCAAATTTACTGTTCATCGGGCGTTGATTAATTTATTAAGTGAAGCGAAGGGAACTTCAGCTACAATAGAAAAGAAAGATTCTGTCATAGCCTTTCCACCCAGATTGGTGGATTTATGTAATTTTCCCTGGTATTTCATTTATATTGATACCAATGGAGATGTCCGCCCATGCTGTTATGCCTCAGTCTGCTGGGGCAATTTGAATGAACAGCCCTTCAAGGACATCTGGAATGGCACTGCAGCTATTAAAATGCGCCAAATGTTTCTTAACAACGTTATTCCCCGAGCCTGCCAGAATAAACATTGCTTAATTGACCAAATAATTCCTGAAAAGGAATAGAAATGAAACGAAGACAATTTATAAAGGCGTTCTTCATCGGTTCAGCAGGTTTATGGTTAAGTTCTAAAATGGAGCTATTTACGGCGTTGGCTCAGCTGTCTGGTGAAGTGCGTGAAGACAGCTACTTGCTCGGTAAAGAAGTAGCACAGATATCACTATCGCCAATGCTTTCGCCAGCTACCGGGATAAAAAACGAATACCCGACCGTGGCAGTAGATGATAAAGATGTTGTCTGGCTCTGCTGGTCTGAAGCAACACCGCAGGGTGAAGAAATTCGCTTTTCTTCTTTTAAGGAGGAAAAATTTAACTCGCCATTGGTCCTGAATCCTGCGCCTTCCATTGTTTATCAGCCGGAGATGGTATTATTTCAAGGGGGGGGATTAATTGTTTGGACACAATTTGTGAACACAGGAGAGTGGAAAATAACTGCTCGTGTGATTAAAAATGGCGAACTCCAGTCACCTCTGGAAATTTCAGAAGGTAAAACTATTGCCTGGAATCCAAAACTCATCAGAGATACACAACAAAATATCTGGATTGTGTGGGAGGAATTGGAGAATGACCATTTCCAGATAAAGGCACGTGTTTTGAACAAAGATCAACTTTCGCCAGTAATTACAATAAATGAGGAGAGAAATAAAGATAATCGACGTCCGGCTATTGTTGCTACAAGAGACAACAAAATCTGGATTGCCTGGGACAGATATGCGGACACTGGAAATGTGAATATTATCATACGGCAATTGAATACTGCGGGAAAATTTCTTACTGCAGAAATCCCGGTAACACGCTCTGCTGGATTAGATGTTGCTCCTTCACTCGCAGGTGACTCGCGCAATCGCCTGTGGATTGCCTGGCATTCCAATCGCTGGGATGACGATAAATGGGATATCCCTCGCTGGTTTCAGCTTCGTTGTTATGAAGCCGGGAAGTTTTTTGAACCGCAGACTGATCCGCTCGGAAAATCAAATGAACGAGATGGAGAGATTCAGAGTTTTGAATTTATCACACTACATTGTACTGCCGATGATAAAATTTGTGTTGCTGGCAGAGCCTCGCATAACTTTTACCTGCAGTTTTATCAAGGTGGTCAATGGTCACCTATCTATCGCTTTCCGGAAGATGGATGGGGCGGACGAGGAAAATATTTAAGAATTGCTGAAGATAGTCAGGGTGCGCTCTGGGTTACACGGCGTGATTTAAACAGAAATGTATTGCAGAAGTTGACACTGACCCCTGAAGAGGCAATAGACGGGAGAAAACAGGCAAAAGGGAAAGT
>CAYRXI010000079.1:14496-14878 GCA_964428255.1 uncultured Candidatus Sumerlaeota bacterium | reverse complement strand
GGCGTCTGGATGACATTAGTCACGTGGGGATGAATATCATTAGTGATATTAAAACCATTTATAATAACTACGGCTTTGAGACTGAAATTATTGTTGCCAGTATTCGTCATCCACTTCATGTGCTAGAAGCCGCCCTCATTGGTGCAGACATTGCCACAATCCCCCATGATGTTTTTGAAAAATTAGTTAAACATCCGCTTACAGATATCGGCATAGAACGATTTCTTGCGGATTGGCAAAAAGTGCCACACTGAATAAGCCATTTAGAAAAAGATGAGCCTCAAAAAAAAGTACGTTATTGGAGTTGATGTAGGCACTGGCAGTGTACGTGCCGCCATATTTGACCTTTATGGAAAACGTAAGGCATTAACTATCTCTCCTA
>CAYRXI010000079.1:0-14486 GCA_964428255.1 uncultured Candidatus Sumerlaeota bacterium | reverse complement strand
GCATCTGGCGTCCAGCTCCTGATTTTGTAGAGCAAAGCTCTGATGATATCTGGCGCGCTGTCTGCCGTGGTGTGAAATCTGCAATAAAACAGGCAGCTCTGAAGCCAGTCGATATTTGCGGGATTGGTTTTGATGCTACCTGCTCGCTGGTTGTTCTGGATAAAGAAGCACGCCCGCTAACTGTATCGCCTACAGGTAATCCAGCACAAAATATCATTGTCTGGATGGACCACAGAGCTATTGCTCAAGCCGAAAGGATTAATGCAACAAAGCATCGTGTCTTGCGATATGTGGGAGGCAAAATCTCTCCCGAAATGCAACCACCTAAAATCCTCTGGTTGAAAGAAAATTTGCCCGAAACCTTTATAAGAGCTGGCTATTTCTTTGACCTTGCTGATTTTCTTGGCTTTCGTGCTACACAAGATGATACTCGTTCTCTCTGCACCACTGTTTGCAAGTGGACTTACCAGGGTCATCTGCAGTCAAAAGAAAAGTCAGACTCTATCGGAACCTGGGATTCTTCATTCTGGGAAAAAATTGGATTGGCTGAATTTGTAGCTGAAAAATACGTTCGCATTGGCACTCGTGTTCGCCCTATGGGTGAGCCCCTGGGGTCAGGCTTAACTGCTCGGAGTGCTAAAGAACTCGGACTTTTGCCGGGCACAGCCGTTGCTGTTGGTATCATTGATGCACATGCTGGTGGAATCGGGCTTCTAGGTATTCGTACCGCTGATGAAAAAATAACCCCTGCAGAAATTGAACAACGGTTAGCCTTGATTGGAGGCACCTCTTCCTGTCATATGACTGCCAGTCGGAAACCTCTGTTTATTAATGGTATCTGGGGACCATATTATTCAGCTATGATCCCTGAAATGTGGCTCACTGAAGGTGGACAATCTGCTACAGGTGCACTCATTGACCACATCATTTTCTCTCACGCCAGAAGCAAAGAATTGACTGAAATTGCACGACAGGAAAAGAAGTCAGTCTATCAAATACTTGATGAACTTCTGGAGACAATGGCAAAAAATAAGGGGTTAGATTTTCCCGCACAGCTCACTGCAGACCGACATTGCCTGCCTTATTTCTATGGGAATCGCTCACCTCGGGCTGACCCTTCGTTGCGGGGAATTATGACTGGATTATTTCTGGATGCTTCTCTTGAAGAACTGGCACTTCAGTACTTCTCCGTCGTTCAGGCGATTGCATATGGTACACGCCATATTATTGAGACGATGAATGCTTCCGGTTATCGTATTCGGCAGATTTTTGCCTGCGGTGGAGGGACTAAAAGTGAACTCTACTTACGTGAACATGCCGATATTACTGGCTGCCCCATTATTCTTGGCAACGAACCCGAAGCTGTTCTTCTCGGCTCTGCCATCTTGGCTGCAGTTGCGGCTGGCACTTATACCTCAATCCTGAATGCTATGACAGAAATGAATGCCCCCGGCAGAATTATCTATCCCGGCTCTGGCATCATTAAGAATTATCATAACAAAAAATATAAGATTTTTCACCAGCTGTATCGCGACCTAATGCGCTACAGGAAAATTATGGCTGGTATTTAAATTTATTTCAGAGGTACAATAATGGGGAAGAAAATAAAAGTTGGAATTCTCACTTTTGGTGATGGGCGTGATTTTTTACAAAAACCGTTAACACCGGTGAATAATAAATTTCTGAAAGAACTAAAAGCCCGTCTGCAACTGGCAGGATTTGAAGTCATCACTGGTGATGAGGTTATCTGGAAAAATGAACTTGCTGTGAAAAACGGCAGAAAAATGTCTGCTGCAGGTGTAGATTGCGTCATCTTTAATTTTGCGGTGTGGGCTTGGCCTCAATTTGCGCGTGTTGCCGCTCAATTTTGTCCGCAGCCCATCTTGATGTTCTCCAATGTTAATCCGCAATTCCCCGGCTTAGTTGGAATGCTGGCGAATGCTGGCTCGCTTGACCAGGTCGGAATAAAATTTCTTAAGACATTTGGCGATATTAATGACGAGGGGACTTTGCAGGAAGTCAAATCGCGTGTCCTTGGTATCGCAGCCTTTAACCGCTTAAAAGGACTTACTTACGGCTTGTTCGGCGGGCGCTCACTTGGTATTGATACTGCAGTGACGGACCCGGCTTTGTGGATGAAAAAATTCGGCATTGATGTAGACCATATTGACCAGCTGGAACTTGTCCGGCGGGCTGAACTGGAACTCCAGAAGAAACGTCGCATTGATTCTGCTCTTCAGTTTCTCAAGCAGCACGTTCGCAAAATTCACTGGACTGAATCTAATGCAAAAATGCGGCTCACAGAGGAACTCCTGCGACGTCAGCTCGCTCTCTATTATGCAACCAAGGATTTATGTGCTGAATTCGGCTATGATTTTTGCGGCATTAAAGGACAACGTGAGCTCACCGAACATTTTGCCACTGCAGACATCGCTGAAGCCTTCCTTAACGACCCTTACGGACCTGAAGGCAAGCCGCATGAACCAATTGTCTGCTCCACAGAAGCTGATATGGACGCAGCTTTAACGATGCAAATCTTTAAGTTGATTTCTGGCACTCCCGCTCTATTCGCTGATGTGCGTCATTATCATCAAAATCTCAATGTCTGGGATTTGTGTAATTCTGGGCAGCATCCCACTTATTTCGCTGCTAAATCATTTGTTCCTGAAGAAAATCTTGCTAAAGTGGAATTGCGTCCCGAAGGCTTCTATTTCCCTGCAGGTGGCGCTTCGGTTTATCACATTGCAGCTCCCGGCGAGGTTACACTCGCACGCCTCACTCGTTCCGGTGATACCAATCGCTACAAAATGACAGTGGTGCATGGTGAATTCGTTTCCTTCGGCAAAAAACGTGAAGAAGAGATTGCCACAAGTGTCCAGGATAATTGGCCCCATGCCTTCGCCAGACTTGATTGTTCACCTACTGCCTTTATTGAACATTTCAATTGTAACCATATTCACGGCACTTATGGTAATTGGCTGGCAGAACTGAAAACATTTTGTTTTGCCGCTGATATTGAGTTTGTGTTGATTCAGTAATAAGATCCCGCCATTTTAAACCTGAAGTAGGTTAGGGGAGAGGCATTATCATCCTTCCTTATTAAACAAATTTTTTAAAGGGTATTTTTTGTGTTAACAATTTTCACTATTTTCTTAATCCATTATGAAAAACAACTTTTGCTTTAATTAACTATTGATTCTCATTATACTAATCTTCATAAATTTAATTATTAAACTCCAAAGTTAAAGTTTTATCAGGCGATAGAAGTTGAGTAGTATGAGACAAATTTTAATTAAACTTATAGGTTTAATTTTATTAACATTGACTTCAGGCTGTGGGGAGAAGTCATCACCACCAGCCACTACTTCGTTTAAAGCCGATACTTCTACTGAGGTTTTGCAAAAGGAGGTGAATTAAATGTCCGCTGCATCTGGGAAAAAGGTGGTTATGATTATCGCTTCCAAAAATTTCCGTGATGAGGAATTATTGAAACCGAAAGAAATTCTGGAGAAAAATGGATATAAGGTAACCATTGCTTCCTCCTCTCTGGCAGAAGCCACCGGTATGTTAGGGGCTAAAGTAAAACCAGATATCCTGTTTACTGATATCAATGTGGCAGATTATGACGCAATTATCTTTGTAGGTGGTACAGGTTCCAATGAATACTGGGAAAATGCCACCGCTCATCAGCTGGCGCAAGCTGCTGTCGCTCAGGGAAAAGTACTGGGAGCGATTTGTATAGCACCAATTACTCTTGCAAAAGCCGGCGTTCTTAAAGGCAAAAAAGCAACAGTCTGGCAGAGTGAAACCGGCAGACTTATCAGCTCTGGTGCTTTCTATACAGGTGCCATTGTGGAAGTTGATGGCAAGATTATTACTGCCGACGGTCCGACGAGTGCAGAAGCCTTTGGCGAAGCACTGGTTGCAGCCTTGGCCAGCAAATAACAGGCTATAATTGCCCTGAATGGTAGTTGCCCAAAAAAGCGGGTGCGCATATATTGGCACAAGTGGATGGAATTATCCTCATTGGGGTAATGATGTCTTTTATCCTGCTCAATTACCAACTGCTCAGTGGTTGAAATTTTATGCACAGGTATTTGACACAGTAGAAATTAATAACACCTTTTATCGACTACCTCCTCCGAATACATTTTCAAAGTGGTTTAAAGAGACGCCTTCGGGATTTGTGTTCGCCTTGAAAGTTAATCGCTACCTTACCCACATTAAGAAATTAAAAGACCCCGAGCAAAGTACAAAAAAATTATTTCACCATCTCTCGCATCTAAAGAATAAAGTCGGACCACTCTTATTTCAATTTCCCCCCTCCTGGCGTGTGAATTTAGAACGTCTTACAGATTTTCTCTATTTTTTGAAACACCAGACGATTTTGCCTGAAGTAAGGGCTGTATTTGAATTTCGTCATCCCTCGTGGTTCACTCCAGAAGTTTTAAAGCAAATTAATGCAGCGGGTTATTCGCTTTGTTATGCAGACTGGCCCATAGTGCAGCTACCCGGCACCGAGGCACAAGCCGATTACGTTTATCTTCGCCGCCATGGTGCCGGGCAACTTTACGGTGGTTGTTATTCGGAATCAGCATTAAAGAAAGATGCAGAACTGTGCCATAAATTTATGAGCGCCGGGAAAGATGTATACATCTATTTCAACAATGATGCTAATGGCTGGGCTGTAAAAAATGCCCTCACTCTTAAACGATTGATAAATAATCTGCAATGACAAAAACTCTAAAATGTTACATCTCGTTATTACTCTTTCTGATAATTTGCTGTTTAAATTTATCAGTAGCAGATATAATCATTTTAGATAATGGCCACAGGCTTGTGGGATGCATCATCAATGAACGCGATGACAAAGTCCAGCTGGAAACATTCTCCGGGATTGTTACCATTGATAACAATCGGATTCAGCAAAAGATATACTCTTCACGCCAGACCAATGAAATTATACGTGCAGAGTTTTCGCTTAGTGAAGAGAAGTGGTCTGGAAGTTTTACCCGTTATTTAAATTTACTTGAGGATAAAATGACCTCTGCCAGTGAAGTCGCCCGAAGTATTCACGCATATGGCGAAAAAATTATTTCTGCACTCCCGCGAATGAAACAGCCAGAGCAATCCCAACTTCTACAATTACTGGATAAACTGTTGCAACTTAATCTCAGTGATGATGAATTTACTTTTTTCAGTGCCAGAGTTTTCTTTGAGCTGGGTATGCGCGAGCGCGCATTTACCTTGCTGGCGCAACTCCCGGGCTCATTCTACGAAGCCAATCCGCAACGTTATGAATTTTTTAAACTTCTTCTTCAGCGCCTTATAGACGACCTGGTTAAGGGTGGGGAGTTTTCCAGAGCTCTGGAATTAATTGAGACTGTCAACTATCTGAATAAAAGTCTGGGGCAATCGTACGAAATTCTCTTGTATTTACGCTGGGGTGCCAGTTTACGTGAACAGGGGAACTATGCAGCTGCCTTGCAGATATATGGAGAAAAATTATTAATGCTAGCTCCTGCCATTGCCCCAAACCGAATTGGCTTTCTGTTTAATGAACTGATTTCTGCCACTCAAAAAAAACATAATTTTGAAGAAGTGTTATCTTTGTTAAACGAATATGGTAAACGCTGGCTACCGCCCAATGAATATGAATATAAACTGGCTGAACTTTTAAATGGCTATGGTACTTGGTTAATGAACAACGAACGTTTTGCTGAAGCACGCCAGATTTTTGCCCGCCTTAATCAATTCCGGGAGTCCCCTACCTCTAAACGTCTGGAGGCATTGTGTGACTATAAAACTCGTGCCAGTCTTGTTGCCTCTGATGATTACGCCGGCAGGTATGAACTCGGAAAATTCTGTGTAGAACATAATCTGCTGGATGAGGCAATAGCTGAATTTAATCGCGCAGCCCAATCAGAACTATTTGCCGAAAATAGCAACCTTCAAATTCGCCTGATTAAAGAACGTCAGGAAATGGAACTTTTTAAACGAGCGATGCAGCTTTATGAATCAGCCAATTTTGTTCAGGCGTTAGATATACTGGATGAATTGCAGCAAAAATTCCCTTCTGCCTCGCTCATTTCTGAAGCGAATAAACTTTCTCGCTTAATACAGGATGCACTGAAAAACGAACTCTGGCGACGTCCTTATCAGGCTGAAGTTTATTATCAGCAAGCCGAACGATTTTATTTTATGAACGATTTTAATTCCGCACTGGATAAGATAAATCAAATCACCGAACTCTATCCAGAAACCCCCGCTGCTTCTAAAGCCACTATGCTAAAGGAACAAATCGCGCAAATCGCCCGCCTCGCAAGATTGGAAGGCAAACCAATAAATATTGATTCAAAAAAACTTAACCTTCCTCCCTTGCCCGCCGAAGAGAAAAAACAACTCGAACAAGAAATAAAATCTATCCTCAACGACTTTGAAAAATAACCCGCGCCTTTTGATTGGTTTAATAAGAAAACCGTCAACCGAGATATTCTGTTATGTTTACAATGTTTATGCTTATCACTTACAGATAAAATGTTCGCGAAAAATAAGGAAACGAAACTTAATAGCAAATCTTTATAAATAAATTCCATCTATTACCTCGCTTTAAACATCATCTTGTCGGAACACAGAACTCGCCCTCTTCTACCATACGCCCTCGAGATAGAGCCAGGAATTGACATCGTCAGAGATGTCAAAACTCATAATATCAAATGCGAAGATAACCAGATGGTCATCATTTATGCCTTTAACTACAGGGTCAAAATAAAGGTTATAAATCTTCGGGTTGCCAGCGGAAGGAGCATACCCTATTAAGCTGTTCACTCCCCTCTCTCAGCTTGCTTAGCTTCCTGCTCCTCAATAAAAGAATTTACTTTTTCGTTAACATCTTTAGCTCTATTCATGTGTAAAATTCGGTATAGGGGCGTCGGTGCAGGCGTAGGCAATATTCCGATATATTCATCTGCGCCGATGTCGTAATTCGAGCCATCCTCTCTTGGCTCTTTACTTCCATCATAACCTCTTAAGTTATCTTCAAAGTCTCGTGTTGAGATTTCAATGTAACAACCCGCGTCAATACAAGGCGAGTCCGGAGTGAGATAAAAATCTCCGGTTTCAGGATTAAGCAATTGTGGGTCTGCGGAGATATTTCCTGTCCCTTCTTCGCTCCAATCCTGAATGCAGGAATAAATGGGTGTGGCAGAATCGTAGAGCTGAGCTCCGCCCTCCGAAGCCTCATTCGCCCAGATAATACAATTCCGAATTATGCAGTAACAATCATTTAGTCCACCGCCAGAGTTATTAGCTATGTTATGCCAGATGATATTATTCTGGATGATGCCATCGCATCCACAAATTCCGCTACCACAATCAGTAGCCTGGTTTCCAGTAATAATATTGTTCTGGATTGTTGCCCGACTAAAATCGCAATTACCACAAAATGCACCATAAATTCCGCCGCCATTTATAGCATAGCCGTTGGTGATTGTGAAGTCCGAAAGAACGCAGGTGGTTAGCTCTGAGCCAAAGAAGATTACTACAGAGCCAGCTTTATTACCGTCAATTATAGTGCTGGCAACAACGGTAGGACTGGTGGGGTCGGTTGAGCGCAGGATAATATTTTTGCCCTTGAAATTTATATTCTCTTTGTAAGTTCCCGGCAAGACAATTATTTCATCGCCATCAGAAGAGACATCAATTGCCGCCTGAATAGTTAGATAATCTTCAGGGACGTATCTCACCACAGGCAGTGAAGAAATCGGCAAAAGCCAGGAAAAAAAATAATACAAAAAACTAAACCTTTAAACTAGAATCTCTTTTCCAAATTATATTCCTTTAATTAAGATTTATGTTTTAAGTATTTAATATTTTTGCTGCGGGTTTCAAGTGAATTCTTGGTATCCCCAATTCCCAACACTTCATATAACTCTAATATTCTTAATGAAGTCTGGTCAGGACGCATATCGTTTTACTTACCTCCAGAGATTTTCCGCGGAGTTCCGCAAAAGTTTCGCTGCTCTCTATGAAAAGTGTCGCGTCTGACCTCAACTCCTTCTCAAACATTCACCGCTTACAGCCGAAACCCAATGCTTCGTATCCGGAGAGGTGTATCAAAATTCCGAATTATCAAGTTTCTGCCTCGGATAATACGGCTTTTACAGAGAGCAACAAGATTGCTTTACCTTGGTCTTTATGCCATTCTCCGCATCACTTTTTGTAAATTAGATAGCTGACTTCACATAAAGGTTAGAAATTGTTTGAAAAAAAATACAATCTACATACTGCACCTCACATTACAACAGACTACTTCCACACCTATGGAGACCATAATCATTAGATAAAATTTAAATATGAAGTACACCGTGTCCTCATAACACGTGGTAATTTAAAGCAATGAGACGAGTCACTGCACTCCACAAAAAAAAATCACCAAGCCAACATTAGCGTAAGAGTTTAAATTTTGAAAAATGTAGGATTTGTTCATAGAAAATTTTCTTGTCTAATGATCAGGGTATGGAGAGAAGAATTCCTCAACCATCAATTCATCCAGATAGAGCGAGGAATTGGTATCATCATTAGCATCAAAACTCGTGATGTCAAACGAGAAAATAACCAGATGGTCATCGTTTACGCCAGTTACTACCGGGTCAAAGTAAAGGTCATATATCTTTGGATTGCCTGAAGAAGGTGCATTTCCCAGATAACTATTAAACACCTTATCCCAGCCTATCCAGCTGCCACGCTGATTTATCCTCAAACGGAAGCCAACTGTCTTATCCGGGTCAGTGGCAGTACTGCCTACAGTACAGCGAGCCCGATAGAGCTTACCATCTTTTACCGCAAAATCCGGACTGAACCAGAAGCCAAAGCAATTGGCTGACCCTATCGCATTGAGTCTTAAACGCCCGCCTTCCCAGTTGCCAGATGCCTCGTCAAATGGTGGTATTTTGCCTGAAAATGTCCATCCTTCTTCACCTTCTTCAAATGTATAATGCGCTAATGGGGGGATCGGTGAGGGAGTTGGTGTTGGCGTGGGAGTTGGGGTTGGTGTCACTGGCGGAGGTCCTGGTGTTTCCGTAGGTGTTGGAGTAAATGTTGGAGTTGACGTCGGAAACTCTTCGTAGTATTCATCCATTCCGATATCGTAATCTGCCAGTTGACCATTATTATCAACATCTGGAACATCGGCAGGACGCAGCTCCTCATCATAATCCAAAACAGAGATATTTTTATCATAGCCAGCATCAATACAGGCAGAGCCAGCAGTTAAATGTATATTATCGGCTGCCAGTTGTGGGTCAGCTGCAATATTTCCTGAACCTACGCCTGTCCAATCCTGGATGCAACAATAGACTGGTGTTGAACAGTTGAAAAGTTGTGCACCTACAGGGGCAGAATTTTGCCAGATAATGCAATTCTGAATCAGAGCCTGACAATCGTAAAGCCCTCCGCCCTGAACAGTGGCTGTGTTTGTTAGGATGTTGTTATTCTGGATTACACCATCGCAATCGTACAAACCGCCGCCTTTTTTCGCCAGATTTTCGTAAATTAAATTATTCTGAATTATACGGATACATTTGTAAACTCCACCACCATATCCGTCTTTCCGTGTAGCTGAGTTTTGAGTGATTGTGTTGTTCTGGATTATTCCATCGCAAAATGCAAGTCCTCCTCCCCAATCAGCCGTATTCCCGGAGATAGTATTGTTCGTTATAACATTATTACAACTACTTAGACCACCACCATAATTAACAGCTGTATTATTTATAATTGTGTTGCGAGAGATAGTACCGCGACAATAATCCAATCCTCCTCCATAAGAAGCATTGTTGTCAGAGACATTATTGTATTGAATGGTCCCGTCACAACTTGATAATCCACCGCCCCAATCAGCAGCATTTTCAGAAATATTATTATTCTGGATCACACCATCGCAATCATATATTCCCCCCCCATCATATGCTGTGTTCTTGGTGATAGTGTTATTCTGCACTGTGCCGTTACACTTATACAGCCCCCCGCCAAATTCGGCAGTATTGTCAGTTATTATATTCTTATAGATAAGTCCGTTGCACGATGAAATCCCACCACCATAGTAAACAGCCGAGTTATTGGCGATAGTATTGTTCTGGATGATGCCATGGCAACTGTCTATTCCAGCACCATTATCAGAGGCAGAGTTTTGAGATATGTAATTATTTTCAATTCTTCCATTACATCCATATATTCCACCACCACAACCGTCCATTAAAGAGAAGTAGTAAACACTATTGTTAATAATATTATTGTACTGAATGGTGGCGAATGTACCGTTGCCCCTTATGCCCCCACCTCGTCTGGCACGCCCATTTGTCAGGGTAAAACCCGCAACAAGACACGATGGTGATTCGGTGCCTGCGAATGTTATTACCGGTCCATTTGTGCTTCCATCAATAATCGTACTTTCAACGATTGCCGAATTAAGAGGGTCAGTAGAACGCAGGATAATATTTTTCCCGCCGATGTTAATGTTCTCAAGATAAGTCCCCGGATGAACAATAATTTCATCGCCATTCACCGCCGCATTTATTGCTTGTTGAATAGTAGGGAAATCAGTAGGGACATATATGGTAGCGGAATTAACTACTATAGGGGACAAAAGACAACATAACAAAAAAAATAAAAATACATCTTAACATAAGATTTCATTGTTTCCACCTCCCGAAATACTAATTTTTTTAGGGTAAATTATATAACATTAATTATTAATTTATGACTCTTAAATCAATAAAAAAATGAGATTCAAATTTTGCTCCTATCTTCGTTGTAATCTTTCTTAAAAGATGTAAGTTAAAAGAATCAAAAAATTTTAACAAATTACCCGCTTATAATATTCAGTGGTTAATATGTTAATAATAGTTTATAAAAATAAATAAGAAAAGTTAGTTCATTAAAAAATCCTTGCTCAAATCATCCAGATTTTTAACCATAAGAATATCTTTTTTGTTGAATTGGAAACTGGGGAGGATTTAAGCGATGAGTTTAAAAAATCATTCGTTGCCTTCAGCGAATCACACATTTTCAATTTTATTTCTCTTTATTTTCTTTTCCTTATCAGCGTACGCTCAACCGCATTATGTACTGGCAGATTCCTGGACATTTCAAGGTGAGATTTCGTGTTTTCTGATTTTACCAATGGAACAATTAATTTATTTAAAAACGGCACTGTCACTAAAACTATTACCACCTGGACCAATCCCAATAATCCCGCAGATACTTTTACTTTTGTGCCCGGTTTTTCAACGGGTCCAAGAGGTTGTGGTGTTGATACTTCAAATCATATTTATACTTTCTCACTGGATACCGACCATAATCTACTGGTGTGGAACGAGGACTTGACTCCGACGGACAAACGACTCATTGTTGCCGCTGGCACCGGCACCACAGGCCATTTGTTTTTTGTTAAGACCGACCAGAATGGTTATGTATATGTCTTGTTTTATTACAAATTGCCTGCAGGCCGCTCAAGAGTCGAAATCTACAATCCAATCAACCAGTGGGGAAGCTCTCATCTGGAAACCCCAATTGCTATTCTTAACTATGACCCTACAGGAACACAATTTCACCAGGGACTGGCAGTAAAAAAAGATGGCACTGCAATTTGGCTCAATGACCGACAGGCAAGAAAAGTAGTGCGTTTTGTAGGCTCTCCAACAACGGGTTATATACAGGATACAAACTTTAATTTTGACCTTACAAACGCAACTACCAGCACCAGCGGTTTTAAAGGGATGACCCTCTCGCTTGATGAGCAAGTGCTGTTTGTTACTGACCAGTTTGAAAACAAGGTTTTTGCCATTGATGCCAATACAGGTGTTGAATATCCCACATTGAGTTTTGCCATTCAAGGCACTGGGGTCAACAGCCCATATGACATTGGAATTGATGAGAATTCCCAATTATATGTGGTCAATTCCGCACAAAAATTGATTCAGAAATATGTGATTTCCACTGAACCTATACCTACCCCCACTCCTACGCTTACACCAACACTAACCCCCACACCCACTCTGACTCCCACTCCAACACCCACAGGTGAAGTGCCAGAAATCCGCGGGATGTGGGTCTCCAGATTTGAATGGCCACAATCCACTGAAGCCGCCACTAAAGCATATATTACCAATGTAATGCAGTCATTAGCAGCTGCCAATTTTAATGCGGTGTTTTTCCAGGTCCGCGGTCAGATGGACGTGTTTTATTCATCCCCATACGAGCCCTGGTCCCCCTTAATTGGCAGTGCCGACCCGGGCTGGGACCCTCTGGCATACGCTATCCAGGAAGCACATAAATACGGGTTGGAATTTCACGCCTACATCAACACCCACACCTGCTGGCAGAGCGCCAGCCGGACTCCTCCGCCGATTACCACTCCTGTGCATCCATATTATGAGCATTGCGATACTGCAACCGGCAAGGTAGACTGGCTCATCGCCAATGAAAGTGGCACTCCCGTGCAATACGAAGAGAGCAATTATGTTTGGTGTTCTCCTGGCGTACCCGACTTTTGCAACTGGGTGCGTCGTCAGGTGTTGTATGTGGTGGAAAATTACGACGTTGACGGAGTACATTTTGACCGCGTTAGAATGCCCGGACCGCAATATTCTCACGACGCCATTTCTGAAGCCCGCCGGAGTGGAGCTGGAAATCCCAATGGCTATGATTTCCCGGATTGGATGCGTGACCAGACTACACGAATGATAAATGACAGCTATGGCGCAATTCAGCTGGTGAAACCCTGGGTGAAGGTCAGTGCGGCACCGCTGGGGCTTTATCGCCAGGACCGCTATCCTGGCTATCCCAGTAGTTTCCAGTATGGCTATTCTGTTGCTTACCAGGATGCGCAGGCAATGATTGCACTTGGTGCTGTTGACTTTCTCGTACCGATGATTTACTGGGCTAACGGAGGTAGCAAACCTGATTTTAATGATGTGCTACCTGACTGGATACAACACAATGCCGGTCGTTTTATTGCCAGCGGGCAAATTACTTCTATGGGAACCACTGAAATTATCAACAACATTCAGTTTATGCGCGCTCAGGGTGGACAGGGAAATGTTATATTTTCCTATAGCTCAGCACAATCCACGTTAAATTCTTATCGCGATACCGTTTATACTACCAAGGTGCCAGTGCCAGAGATGCCCTGGAAAACTAATCCAACTGAAGGAACAATTGCCGGTTTTGTGTATGATCAACATAACAATAAAGTGGTTGATGCAAAGATAAATCGGAGTGGTTCCTCATACAACTGGCTGTCTTCGGGCGATGGCTTCTATGCTATGCTTAAAGTGCCACTAAATGATACTTACACAATCACTGCCTCAAAAGAAGGAGTGGGTTCCGCTATCCTTACAAATGTAACTTTCCCTGAAGGTTCATCAGTTTTGCGTCTGGATATAATACTTTCTCCTCAACCAACACCTACACCAGCGCCAACCGAGACTCCATTGCCCACAGAGACACCAACGCCATTGCCCACAGAAACTCCCTCGCCATCGCCAACTGAAACTCCTACACCAACTTCAACCCCCACGCCTTTACACTTTACCTTTGATAATGATACGGAAGGCTGGCAATTTGCCGGTAGCATATCTCCTTTTGATGAACCACAATCTCAATGGCAACCCGGACGTCTGGGGCTTTCAGCTCAAGGGTCAATCAGAAGCTTCTCCTCCTGGTTTAGCCCACCGCTGGAAGTTCAAAATAAACTGTATCGTTCACAATGGATTGTTGGCAGTAGTGCGACTATTGCTGACAACACAGTGCAATTTCGGCTTCGGATTAACCAGCAGGGTTCTTGGTCTGCCTGGGACAGAGTTGTTAATAGTTATCTGGAGCAGGCACCTGAACTGAATAAACCTAAAATTTATAATTTACTTTTCAATCCTTTAGTTACCGGAACTTCTGATAATCACGTCATTTTCGCCTTTGATATTGCCAGCTTTGACTGGTATGACGATTACAATTCCTGGCTCTTTCTGGAAGACTTACTGATTGAGGAAGTAACAGTTAATAAATAAATGATTTTTCTATGAATTATCCCCAGACAATAAATTTCCCGTAGTAAGGTTAGAACTGAATTTTAAATTATGGGGGCAGTCTTTCGCATTATCTTTGTTCTTAAAAAACTTCTTTATAAATTTCCCCTAACGATAAATCTCCGGTTTGGGTTCTCTAAGCATCAAGTCTATGGCTGCCTGACGCGGTGATTTTTCCTCGTAAAGCACCGCATAAACCTCCTGTGAGATTGGCATTGAGACGTTATATTTTTCCGCCAGTTGCTTGACAGAAACTACAGTGGTCACACCTTCTATTACCATTCCGATTTTTTCTTTTGCCTCTTCAATGCCCAATCCGTGAGCCAGAGCTTCACCAAAATTTCTATTTCGGCTATAGCGACTTGTAGCCGTTACAATCAAATCACCCACACCACTTAAGCCCGT
>CAYRXI010000078.1:13347-14929 GCA_964428255.1 uncultured Candidatus Sumerlaeota bacterium | reverse complement strand
TTGATTACGAATCAGACCTCACAAAAAATAGCCGGTAATCTGAAAATAGAGTTACCACTTGGCTTCAAGCTTCAGGAAGCCAGTTCATCTTTTTCAGTTGAGCCCCATAAATATACACGGGCAGTGTTTAACTTTGAAATTCCGAATTCTGTTAAACCAGGCAATTATCAGGGAAGAATCATAGTTCTAATGGGAGCAACTGAATTTGAAGCGGAGTTTGAGGTAAGAATCAACGATTTACCTCCACCAAAGAAAGCTGTTCCTGTTGAACTTGGTAAATATTTTAATTTTGATGCCGTGGCGTATTTTAACAATCGGCGAGATTATGACCGCGACAAAATGGGTTTGTTTGTGTTTCCGGCTGACTTCATTCCAAGCGGACAATTACAAAAAGTATTTGGAGTACCGTTTCTTTTTCCTTCGGTAGAAGACGGAGTTAAAAATTGCATCTTACCGCAAGGTCAAAAAATTGAGTTGCCGCCAGATTATTATGAAGCAGTTGCATTTATAGGCTTTGGGCATGATGGAAAACATCCAGGCATCTGGACACTCCAGTATACTGATGGCACAGAAGAAAGTGTTGAGTCGTTGATTCCCGAATGGTGTACTCCTCCACCGCCCGGAATGCGCTGGGCAATGACCTGCCCTTATCGCTACATAGACGGCGGTCCAGCTGAGCCAGCCTGTCAGCTGTTCTACTGGGAAATTCCTGTAAATTCCCGAAAACAATTGACTGGCTTAAAATTGCCGAGTATAAATAAAGGATATATATTTTGTATTACGTTAAAACAGAAATAAAATTCAGCGAGGCTATGATGATAGATACCATTAAAAAAATATTAACGGCAAAGCTGGAAAATCAGCAACAACTGCTTGATAAGAAATTGCTGGAGCAAATTCATGTTGTTGCGGACAAGATAATAAAGGCGTTGCGGACAGGTAATAAAATTTTAGTCTGTGGCAATGGAGGTAGCGCAGCTGATGCGCAGCATTTTGTGGCAGAATTAATCGGACGGTTTCAAAAAGAACGCCGGGCTTTGCCAGCTATTGCCTTGCACACCAATACTTCTGTACTCACAGCTATTGCAAATGATTACTCGTACGATTATGTATTTGCACGGCAGGTTGAGGCGCTTGGAGAGCGTGGCGATGTATTATTGGGTATCTCTACCAGTGGCGAATCCCCGAGTGTCATTGAAGCCATTAAAGCAGCCAAGAAAAAAAATATGGTAACTATTGCGCTTACCGGCAGCACTCGCAATTCATTAACAATGAACACAAAATTTTATATCCAGGCTCCCGGGAATAATACTGCGGAAATTCAGGAATCTCACATTATTATCTTACATACAATTTGTCAATTAGTAGAAGAAGAGGTAATGGTCTGATTTGCTGTCTAAGTGAAAAATTCTCTGCTCATCCGACAAAAATTTGCCAGCTTATTTAAGCCTGAAACATTCTTAGTGAAAGAATTAGCCCGCCAAGGTATGCGCGTTATTGTTTACAGATTAATTAACAAACCAAAGGTAATTATGGTGTACTCTGCTGGCAGAGAAATACCAGAATACCTTTTTGAGTATGC
>CAYRXI010000078.1:0-13337 GCA_964428255.1 uncultured Candidatus Sumerlaeota bacterium | reverse complement strand
TGCAAGCGATTTTCTGCCTGGTCAAACACGATAGAGTTTGGAGAATCTATCACCTCATCGGTAATTTCTTCTCCCCGATGAGCAGGTAGGCAATGCATAATCAAAACACCGGGGGGGGCATATTTTAGTAAATCAGCATTTACCTGATAAGACTGAAAGGCGATACGCCGCTCTTGGGCTTTGTCCTCCTGTCCCATACTGGTCCAAACATCAGTATACACCGCATCACAATCTTTTAACGCTTCGCGATAGTCATTGGTTATTGTGATTTTTGCACCGCTTTTTTCAGCCAGTTGTTTGGCAGTAGCCAGGATTGTTTCATTTGGTTCATAGCCTTTAGGCACGGCACACCGGATAGTAGTTCCCAGCAACGCTGACAACAGTAACAGAGAATTAAAAGTATTGTTACCATCGCCAATAAAAGCCAGACAAAATTTGTCCAGTGTCTGGCGTTTTTCCCAGATAGTGAAAAAATCGGAGAGTGCCTGGCAGGGGTGTTCTAAATCAGATAGGGCATTAACGACAGGGATTTTCCTGGCAAAGGCCGCCAGCTCTACCACTGTTCTGTGCGCAAAAGTCCGGGCAACAATAATATCAACCCATCGCACAAGGTTATTGGCTACATCATATACCGATTCGCGTTTACCCAGACCGATGTCCTGCGGTGCCAGATAAATAGAGTATCCACCGAGTTGAAACATTCCCACTTCAAATGTGCATCTGGTGCGTAACGATGGTTTTTCAAAGAGTAATGCCATAGTTTTGCCTTTAAGAAATGGAGTTTCAATCCCCGTGCGTAATTTATTCTTTATCTCTTTTGACAGATGGAAAATTTCCCAGACTTCTGTAGCAGTCAGGTCAACTATAGAAACTAAATTTCTTGCTGGCATTTTTTACTCCTTTTCAACAAAATAAAAAAGATATTTTGGTTTTGTTGTGAATGAAAGGTCAAGTCCAAGGTATCACAAATATTGGCGATGTCAGAGAGACAAAAAATGATTTTATGCTCAAGTTCCCCCCGTCGTAAAGAGTTATTAAAGCAACTGGGGCTGGAGTTTATAGTTCATCCCAGCGACGTTGATGAACGAAAAATCGTGGCGCATAGTCCACGGGAATTCGCTTTAAAAGCAGCTTTTTTAAAGGCGGCTGATGTTGCCAGATTTTATGCTGACGGAATTATTATTGCCGCTGATACAATTGTCGTGGTTGATGGCAGGATATTGGGCAAACCTCTTAACGAAACAGAAGCCCGGCAGATGCTTCAGGCGCTTAGCGGGCGGAAACATCAAGTCATTACTGGACTTGCTGTGTGGAATGCTCGAACAGGTGCCACTCTTGTAGATACTGAAACCACTGATGTGTATTTTCATCCACTTACCGATACAGACATTGAAGAATACATCCAGACTGGTGACCCTATGGATAAAGCCGGTGCCTATGGTATTCAAACTATCGGACACAGATTTGTTGAGAAAATTGATGGCGATTATTATAACGTTGTGGGTTTGCCTCTAAATAAACTTTCACAGCTTTTAAGTTTCTTTATTCCAGAAATAACTGAAAAGAAGACGTCTTAAGTTAATTATGCCAGATTACTCAATAATCTGGATATAAAAAAAGCAATCTTTTCGCCGGCAATTTCACGGAGCCAGATGAGAGTATTATGATATTCCTGTAAAGATGACTCATCAGCAAAGTCAGAAATGAGCTGGAGGCTCAAGGCTGGTTTACTCAAACTTCGGGCTATGTTCACCACCGTATAACTCTCCATATCTACACTCCAGAGATTCAAATTTGTAAATAAATAATTGCGCAAGGCAGGTGAATTAAGAACCATGTTGATTTCTGCGCTTGAAGGGATTGGTTTAATGGGCTCAGCAACAGTTATAATGTTGCTGACAGTTTGCCATAAATTCTGATCAATGTTCATACTCCCAGATATTAGATTATCAAGAGCTAAAGATTGATATTCTTTTTCTTCGGATAGCAGGTTAAGTTTCAAAAGTTTTTCGGGAACAACAATATCTCCAATCTGTAGATTCGTATTTACCGCACCGGCAGTCCCCAGTTTTATGTATAATAAGGGCTTATATAATTTTTCAGTTTTGAGAACTGCAGTCTCTGCCAATTCTGCACCTATTGCGCCAGTTAAAACCACAATTTGTTCTCTTCCAAGTTTTCCCTGCCAGATTTTAAACCTTTCCAATACCTTTTTCTTGGTAGATTGTAGTCTTCCAGTTAAAATTGAAGCCTCTTCTTTCAAAGCTGTAATTATACAAATCATAACTTTACGATACTCAAGAATACCAATCCTTTAAAACTAAAGCAAAGTCTATTTTATAGAAATTATTGATTGGGCGATGCAAAGTTTTTATTATATCAATGTTTTACTGAAATGGTTTAGCGGAGGTTTTAAATATGAAGGCTTTACTTAAAATATTTGTTGTTTTATTACTCCTTGGTGTTCTGTACCTTGAGACTGGTTGCACTACCACCCAGCAAGGTGCGCTAATTGGTAGTGCAGTTGGTGCTGGTAGTGGTGCCATTATCGGGCATCAATACGGACATTCAGGCAGAGGTGCATTAATTGGCGCAGGTGTGGGGGCTTTAACAGGTGCTTTGGTTGGTGATTTCCTGGAGCATTACGAAGTGGAAGTCCGCAAAAAAGACCCTTATCAGGCTCCACCAAGTTATGATGATTACGACACCGGTAACTGGTAATTAATACATTCCCTCTAATAACTACTTATAAATGTTCACTACAATATTATGAATTTTCCCGTCTCTGAAATCAGGTAATTGTGAACTGGACTGCTGAACTCCGTCCACACTAATTTCTAATTTTCCTGATGTCAGCCCTTCTGGATTATTTACCGTAATGTCATAGATGGCGTTCCGGAATTTGCGTCTCACAGTATAGTGACGAAATTCGCGCGGTAGACAGGGTGCAATCACTAAACCGCCATATTCAGGCTTTACTCCCAGCAAATAATCCACAAAACCCCGCAGCATCCAGGCCGCTGAGCCTGTTAGCCAGCTATGACTTGCCTGCCCGAAAGTTGGATGGTCCGGACTAGTTACATATTCAGCGTAGACATAAGGTTCTACTTCATAGCGGTCAATATGTATCACTGGATTCATAGGAAGGGCGCGCTGATAATAGTCCCACGCTTGTTCGGCTCTGCCCAGAATTAGCTCAGCCAGAATTGACCACGCCAGCGGGTGATTAAACACTGCTCCATTTTCTTTTTTTCCGGGGACACAGCGGGTTGCGAGTCCAATGTTAGGATTGGGTTTGGTATAAGGCGGATGTAATATCTTTGGACCCTTTGGTGTAAGCAGAATTTTTGCCACTGAATTCATAGCTTTCAGTGCACGGTCTTGCGGCGCCACCCCGCTAATGACAGCCCAGCTTTGCGTATTCAAAAATATTTTACCCTCAGGGGATTTATGAGAACCCACTAACTCGCCTAAATCATTGGTACCACGAATATACCATTCTCCATCCCAGGCGAAGTTGTTTATTGCCTCCGCTATTTCTTTGTATAAATTTTCGTAATACGCAGATTGGTCAGGCTTGTTCAGATACTTGAGGAGACTCACAAATTCTTTGAGAATGTAAGCAAAGAATTGTGATGACCAGACACTTTCACCTTTCCCTTTTCGCCCGCAAAAATCCAGCGTGTCGTTCCAATCACCACCTTTGAACAGCACCAGCTTCCGAGGACTGCGATTCGCTGAAATATATTCAATTGCGCGTTGAATATGCTCAAACATTGAGGCAGAACCCCCATCAACAAAGGGGATCTCCATTTCAAGCAGTGAAAATTCACCGGTTTCTTTTAGATAGGATAAAATCGCAAATGGCAACCACATCGGATTATCCAAATGCTCGGTTCGTTCGCCTCCACCAATAATGGGGTAATACAGGTGATAGGTGCTTCCATCTTGAAATTGCATTCCGGTCATTTCAATGACACGTTGTCTAACCCAGTCAGATTTGGTCATCAAGGGTCCCAGTATATCCTGGGCAGAGTCGCGAAATCCTCTTCCAAACAGCAAGCCCCCGTGGTAGAGCGAGGCATCACGTGAAAATTGAAAGGTGGTTTTCACCTGATATTGATTCCAGAAGTTAATCATCATCTCTGCTACCGGGTGTGGTAGATTTACCTGTAGTCCACTTAAGTAATCTGTGGCGTTTTGTTGCAATTTGGTGAATTGATTTTTCACCTCATCAAGATTCCGGTATTTTTTCACTACTTTCTCAATATCATCAATTGAAGCTTCTGCTGGCTGAATCCCCAGGATTACAGGGAATTCAACAACCGAATTGGGTTTTAGATTGAGAGAATATTTCAAGGCAAATACTGCATCTCCTGCAGTGATTTCAGAGTTAAAAGATTTTCCATATTCTACAGCAATCGGATTTTCTTCGGAGCGCCAACGTCCGATAAAAATATCTTTAGAGCCATCAAATCCCTTCACTTTCATGTTAGAGGCCATAAATACCCGGTGTGCCCAGGCTTTGTTCTCCTGTTTTACGGAAGCTTGGGTATATGTAACCCAGTAGCGCTTGGTTGCCAGCAAAATTTCACGTTCCCGGTCAAAATATACCTCATTAAAATGCTGGTCATTGGGTTGATTAATCAAGTCCACCAGTGCATGTCCCAGACACAGCTCCACGTATGAATAAATGTCCAATTTACGCGGTTTTTTGCTCAAATTTTCCAGTCTAACCCACCAGAGCTCCACGTCATCATCCGGTGCCACAAAATAAGTAACTGTAGATTTTATTCGCGAATATTCAGATTCAATAGTTGTATAGTTAAATCCATGACGGCATTTATAGTCCCCCAGATTGGTAAAAGTGGGTTGCCAGGTTGGTGACCAGTATTCGCCGCTTTCTCGCTCGCGAAGATAGATATAACGCCCCGTTCTATCAATCGGCAAGGAATTATAACGCCAGCGTGTTATGCGATTAACACGCGGGTTGACGTAAAAAGAATATCCCCCCCCTGTATGGGTAATTATCCCTGAAAGTTTTCCATTAGTAATATAATTTGCCCAGGGCTTGGGTGTGGCATAGTTCTTGATTACAAACTCTTTTTTTTCCGTGTCAAAATAACCGTATTTATTATGCAAAAAATCTTTAAATACATCTCTTGCCTTTGACTTTTTCTTTTCTTTGCTCATTTTAACTCCCATAGAAAAATAATAATAAAACTTAATAGTTTCCAAGCTATATTATTTTGCTTGGAAAAAACTCTTAAACAGCATAAAAAATATATTGAATCGTTTCAAATTTCATCTTAATTGTCAATGGCAATTAAATGCTACATTATATCTAACGGGTCTATATCAATGGTAATATCCACCTGCCGCCCAGGTCGCAACTGATAATAATCATGTAAGGCTTGTTTTAGCAGAGCCAGCATTAGCTCGGGGTCACTGCCGCGAATGAGCACCTGCCAGCGGTATTTGCCCTTTATCCGCTTAATTACAGCTGGCGCTGGTCCGATTATGCCCATCTCTTGAAACTCTGGATTATAAATACTCACTTTTAGAAGATTGGCTAATTTCTCTATTTGTTCCTGGACCCGTTCCTCACGAGGACTGGCAAAAACAATATTAATTAGCCGGAAAAAAGGAGGAAATTGCATCTGCCGTCTAATAGCCAATTCCCTTCTGGCAAAAGGGTGGCTAAATTAATTGCGTAATAATTGGGCATAAATGTTTGAATGATAACTTTCCCCCCCCGCCAGCTGCGTCCAGCCCTACCCGAAGCTTGTGTAAGCAGTGAAAAAGTTCGTTCGCCAGCACGGAAATCCGGCAAAAATAGACTCATATCAGCACTGATTACTCCTACCAGCGTCACTCGTTCCAAGTCAAAACCTTTGGCTACCATTTGTGTTCCAAGAATTATTTCGGCAGAGCCATTAACGATTTCCTCCCATTTTTTTATAAACTCAAATCTGCTATGAGTGGTATCAAGGTCCAGCCGTAAAATTCGGTGATTGCTAAAAATTTTAAGCAATTCTTCTTCTATTCGCTGTGTTCCCATTCCCATCAGACTGATATGTATACTCCCGCAACCTGGACACTGTGTTGGCACTGATTGTTTAGCATTACAATAATGGCAGATTAATTTATTCTCCGACTTATGGTAAGTTAATGTTACATCACAGCGGTTACATTTAACTGGTTGGCGACAGGAATGACAGAGTAAAAAATTGGCGTATCCACGGCGATTTAACAGCAGGATTACCTGCTCTTGTTTGTTCAAGGAATCCTTTATCGCCTTTATGAGTCGTTCTGAAATTAAGAAATATTTGCGCTTGCTTCTTATCTCCTTACCCATATCAATCAACTCAATTTCGGGCAATGGGAGTTTATGAATACGTTCAGGTAATCTTAGCAATTGGTATTTACCCTGATTGGCATAGTAGTAGCTCTCAATGCTGGGCGTGGCACTGCCAAGAATGACCACTGCATTCTCCACTGCTGCGCGTTTTTCAGCCACATCACGTGTATGGTATCGCGGGGCGGTCTCTTGCTTATAAGTTCCTTCCTGTTCTTCATCAATGACGATGACACCGAGTTGTGGTAAAGGTGAAAAAATCGCGGAGCGTGCACCAACGATAACTTTAACGGTTTCTCTTTTTATTCTCTGCCACAAATCGTATTTTTGCCCCAGAGTCATCCGGCTATGATACACACCAACAAGGTCACCAAAACGACTCCGGAAGCGGTCCACAGTCTGCGGTGTCAATGAAATTTCAGGCACCAGAACAATTGCTCCGCGTCCCATTTTCAGGGCTTCTGCAATCAACTGGAGGTATACTTCAGTTTTGCCACTTCCGGTAACTCCAAATAATAAAAATATCCCCCCCCTCTTTTCTTTTAGGTAAGGAACAATGCTATCAAACGCTGATTGTTGGTCTGGAGTTAACGGAAGAGATTCACCACCTTTTACCTGGTATGTTTTGTATTCATCTTTCCGCTCAATCTTTCGCACCACTTCAGCCAGAATTTTCTTCTCTATTAACTTTTTTATCACTCCACGTCCAACTTGTAAATCCTGCGAGATGATTGATGATGGAGTTGGTTCATTCTTAATCTCAAGAAAGTAATCTATTATTTGCTGTTGTTTCGGAGTCAGTTGTTGCGCCTTCAATTCATCGGATGAGACATTTAGAATTAAGGCTTTTTCTTCTTTTGCCGAGACATCATTGAAGCCAATAAAAGAAACGCAGTGCAGTGCTTCGCCGGGAGAACAGTAATAACGCTGCGCCAGCCATTGCGCCAGTTTGAGCATTGAAGGTTCCAGAACAAAATCCGGTGAGATAATTGCCTTAATTGGCTTTACCTGATATGGAAAACTTTTTTGTGCTTTAAGTTCCACCACACACCCATTAACTTCGCGCTTACCAAACGGTACACGAACAAGCTTACCCACGCAGATTTGTTCTCTCATTGCCAGTGGCACTTCATATTCAAAAGACTTTTCTAAAGGAATATTCAGTACCACAGAGGCATACGCTTTATTTGATATATCTCTATTATCCATTTTTTATGATTAATTTAGCTTAGGAGTAATTACTTTATTAAACAAATCATTTATTATTGGGTTAATAATTTGCAAATTGAATATTCTGTAAATAAGTTAAAAAAACTTTAATGGCTGATCTATAAAACTTGTAGATTAATATTGTGTATAACCATTTATTTTTTCATAAAACAATAAAACGTGTTTAATGTAAATCAATACTATCCAGTTGAAGTCACTCTCCTTTTTCCATAATTGGTATAGAGTATAAAAACCCGTTTCCATAAGTTTTTTTATTTGATATAATCAACGTTCGCTTTTACGATTATACATATTGAGTTTGTATTGAAATAACTGGATAAGTATGTGACTGGAGTTTCTTTTATTACTTAATTTTATCATTTTTTGATTAAAACCAAGTCCTTGCAAAAGGTAAAAATAATAGTCATTAATACGAAAAGACTTTGGAGGGCGTTAAGATGTTAATGGGGAAAGTAGTGGGAACTGTAATCTCAACCCAGAAAGACCAGGGATTAATGGGATTTAAATTGCTTATTGTTCAAAATGTTGATTTGAATATGAAACTGCTTCCGAGCTACGTAATCGCGGTAGATGCCGTGGGTGCCGGGATGGACGAAGTAGTAATAGTGGTGCAAGGGAGTAGCGCACGAATGTGCCAGCAGACCTTACAAAAACCCGTTGATGCTGCAATTATTGCGATTGTGGATTCGTTAGAATATCAGGGCAAGATAATTTATCGCAAATTTCCGGAAAAAGTTACTGTGACATAAAAAGTTCTTACTTTGGCAACGGGAACTACAAGTTACAAAAATGTATAAGCTTACTCTTTATGATGTAGGTTATGTTGGCTTCTCTCCGGTTCTGATTCCATACTTTTTAATACGGTATGCTACTCGTGGCAAGAGTCTGAAAGCACTGTATGGAATGTTAGGGGGGGGACTGGAACAAATTGCCGCCCATAGAAACTCTATTGCCCAGCAACCTGTAGTCTGGTTTCACGCCGTGAGTGTGGGTGAAGTTATGGCAGCCACCGCTGTGATCAAAGAATTTCGCCAGCAGTTGCCCGACTACAGGATTTTGTTAAGTACCATAACCGAAACAGGACAGGATACAGCCCGTCGTCAGCTCAAAGACATTGCCAGCCTTATATTTTATCATCCGCTTGATTTAACGCCCTTGGTGACAAAATACCTCAACGCCATTCAACCCGCAATTTATATTATAATGGAAACAGAAATCTGGCCTAATATGCTAATTGCTGCGAAACAACGCGGGGTGAAGATATTTATGGTAAATGGAAAAATCTCTGACCGCTCCTTTAAGTTTTATCGCTGGGGTAGGGGAGTTATGCAACCTGCTTTAAAAGCCATAGATGCTTTTTTAATGCAAACTGAAGAATATCAGCAAAAAGTCAAGGCATTGCTCGGCACAAATCACAATGTATTTGTTACGGGAAATTGTAAGTTTGATATAAATATACCTCCTCTCACCGAAGAAGAAAGACGACAAATTCAGGAAAAGTGGCGTATTGCAAATGAGGCAAGAATAATAGTTGTGGGCAGTACACATCCCGGTGAAGAAGAAATTATACTGGAAGTTTATAAAACCGTCAGGAAAGAGATTACTCAACTAAAGATGATTCTTGCGCCGCGACATCCCGGGCGATTTGATACGGTGTATCACTTAATAAAAAACAAAGGCTTCAGAGTACAGCGAACTTCGGCGCCAGCAGTGGAAGACCCGGAAATTATTCTGCTGGATGAGATAGGCAAATTAGCCAGAGTTTACGGAGTCGGCGAAATAGCGATAGTCGGGGGCAGTTTTGTCAATATTGGAGGGCACAATTTACTGGAAGCTGCTGCACATAAGATTCCTGTGATATATGGTCCATTTATGCACCAGCAACCGGAGATAACAGAAATAATGAACAGCTCAGGGGGGGGCTTCCAGGTGAATGTGGAAAATTTGGCACAAACCCTGATAGGGTTGTTAAAAAATGATACCGCGCGTAAGCAGGCAGGAGAACTGGCACAACAGGCAGTTAGTAAGAATCGTGGCAGCACTAAAAAGTCCATAGAAATCATCCGGCAATATTTAAAATAATCAAGGTTTAGATACTATGGACAAAAGTTTTTCTTCTTATCAAATTTTGTGATTATTACCTTCTGAAATTTTTATGCTTTATTTTTTTTGTATTTATAAGAATCTGTTTTGTATCGTTGCTGGAATTTTTAACGTTGGTAAGGGATGACAGCAATCATCTGTCAGGTCTTTGTTTTTACAACTGCATTGTTTAACTGTAATACTTTTGCTGACAGCAATTTTCTTAAGAAATTCGTAGCGTTTCCTGCGATACTCTCCGGACGGCAACCAGATTGTTCCACCACTGCAGTAATCTGTAACTTTATAAGTGTAAAGTTTAGACATTTCTTTAACAGACCAGCTGCCAAAAGTAAGTTGCCTCGGAGGCTGAATTCCCCGGCGTAAAAATAGATAAGATGCCACCACTTGCTGTACTCCAAGTTGTTTAAGAGTATCCAGCAAAAATGACAGAGATTCATCAGTATCAGTAAGTCCGGGCACCAGCGGGTCAATTCGTGACTCAACGCTAATATGGTTTTTCCGCAATCTTTCTATGTTTGCTAAGCGGTTCTCTATTGTTGCAGGGTAAGGCTCTATTAGTTGGCGTATTTTATCGTTTAGTGTGGTTATGCCAATTTGGATATGAACTTTGCCTGGAAATCTGGAGAACATGTCTATAAATTTCTCCGGGATTACACTTTTAGTTGAAATGAGAAGCGAGATGTTTGAATTAAGTAACAGATGCATAATCTTAAACTGTGTTTCCAGGAGGGGCTCAATAGGTAAGAATGGTTCGCAATAAGTACTGAAATAAACCAGTCGTAGTTTCTTCCTCATTCGTGGCAATTCTGCCTGTAAGCGTTCAAACGTGTTTTCAAAATAAATCACTGTGCCCCAGCGAGGAACGAAGTTATAGCTCTGGGTATAGCAATAAAAACACTCATTCGGACAGCCTGCTGTAAGATTAAGTGTATGAAATGGCTTAAGGCAGGGTAGCAATGGATGTGTCAATACCGCTCCTCTACGCTTTATCGGGATTAGCTTAATTTTCTTATCTGTTATCATACAGAGTATGATTTTTCTGTAAAGAAATAGCCGATAAACTTCTTAAATTTATTATAAAGTTTTTTAATCAGTGAGAAAAGATTACAATTACATCATGCAGATAATTAGTAATAAAAGAATCTATATTTATTTCCTCACAAAGCAGAATAAAATAAATATCAAAGAGCCAATGGCTGAGCAAGTTCAGGCACACACTTATAAAGGAGAGTTTTTTAATTTATTATCACAGAAATTATACCTTACTGGTTGTTTTATTACCTTAATGCCAAAAGAAAAAGTATGTAAAGAATATTGCAAAGCAGATAAATAGCTTAATACAATTTTTCTACTTAAAATGTTTTCAGAAAACGGAAAAGAATACAAGATACGCCGCCGAAAGACACGCGCAGTCTATATAGGGAAAGTAAAAATTGGAGGCGGGGCAGCAATCAGTGTGCAGTCAATGACAAAGACTTTTACCGTGGATGTTTCGGCAACAATGCGCCAGATTGAAGAGCTGGCAAAAGCGGAATGCGATATTGTGCGAGTAGCTGTGCCTGATAAAGACTCGGCAGTAGCATTAAAATCCATTGTTGCAGATTCTCCTTTGCCTGTGGTGGCAGACATTCACTTTGACCCGCAACTGGCGCTAATGTCCATTGAGGCGGGTGTCCACGGATTGCGACTTAATCCTGGTAATATCAGTAACAGGAAAAAGATAGGTGAGATAGCCCGTCTTGCACTGGAACGCAAAATCCCCATTCGTGTGGGAGTTAATGCCGGTTCCTTACGGCGTGAGTGGCTGCAAAAAATTAAAGCCGGTGAGTTGACAATTGCTGAAGCTATGGTGGCAAGCGCCGAGGAACAAATCCGTCTGCTGGAAGACAATGGTTTTGATTTAATCAAAGTTTCACTGAAAGCTCACGATGTCCCAACCACTATTGCCGCATATCGCTTGATGGCAAAACGTTGTGATTATCCGTTTCATTGTGGCATCACAGAAGCAGGACCCCCCCGATATGGTTCAGTTAAGTCTGCTGTAGGGCTGGCTGTGCTGATCAGTGAAGGGCTGGCGGATACTATACGTGTTTCTTTGACTGCGTCTCCTGTAGAAGAAGTCAAGCTGGCAATAAATGTTTTAGAAGCGCTCGGTTTGCGAAAACCTGGACTCAATATTATTTCCTGTCCAACCTGTGCTCGGCAGGAGATTGATGTGGTTCGCTGGGTTGATAAGATTGAACAGGTGCTGCTGGAAAGGGGAATCAAAGACATAACTGTGGCGGTGATGGGGTGTGTGGTTAATGGTCCGGGTGAAGCGCGTGAGGCTGATATTGGAGTCACGGGGAGTGCCGGCAAAGCCGTCGTTTTCCGCCAGGGAACAATTGTCGCTACGGTGCCGGAAGAAGAACTGGAAAAAGCCTTTATTTCTGAGCTAACAAAACTTAAACGCATCCAGGAATCAGGGTCTTGATAAAAACTTTTCAGAGTTAAAAGAGGGATAATATGAAAGTCGTAACTGCCACAGAAATGCGGGAGATTGACCGCATTACTATAGAAGAACGTGGTGTTCCCAGTCTTAAATTAATGGAGAAGGCAGGTAAAGCCGTAGCGGAGCAGACCATCAAGGAATATTCGCCCTGGAATGTGGCGATTATTACGGGAAAAGGCAATAACGCTGGAGATGGCTTTGTGGCAGCACGCTATTTCTGTCAGCGAAAAATTCAGGTGTTCTTGTATATGCTGGCTGATAAGTCTGAACTAAAGGGCGATGCCCTCATTAATTACGAGAAGCTACCGCCAGAAGTTCATCAATTTAAGGTTGATGAAAGCAATCTAACCCGAATGGCAGAAGAAATCAAAAACGACGATTGCATTATAGATGCAATTCTGGGCACTGGTGTCCAGGGTACTGTTACCGGTTTATATGCCAGTGCCATTGATGCTATAAATTCTGCTGGAAGACCAGTTATTGCCGTTGATATCCCCTCTGGCTTATCTGCAGATGACTCCTATTTTGGGGGTGTGGCAGTGGTTGCTGACCAGACCGTCACTATGGGGCTACCCAAATTGGGAATGGTCATTTATCCCGGGATAGAATATTGTGGCAGATTACGGGTGGCCACACTTGATTTTCCTGAAGATTTACGCACCAGTTCGCAGTGGAAACATAATCTCCTTCTGGCAAAAGAAGTTCGCAGTTTTTTTCCTGCACGTCCAGCAAATAGTAATAAAAAGACCTTTGGCTATGTCCTACTCATTGCGGGTTCACCGGGAATGACAGGAGCGGCAATTCTGGCAGCGCGGGCTGCTGCGCGCACTGGTGCCGGATTAATCTATGTAGCAGTGCCGAAACATTGTTTGACAGCAATTGAGTCTCAGCTGATTGAGCAGGTGAAAGTTCCACTCACTGATATTGATTCAGGTTATTTTTGTCCAGCTTCATTTGACGACCTGAAAAATCTTCTTCCTAAAATAGATGCAATAGCAATTGGTCCGGGCATCAGTCAGCATCCGGAGTGCCAGAAGTTCGTGCATCTCCTGCTGGAAAAAATTGGGGATAAGCCAACAGTGATTGATGCAGACGGCTTAAATGCAATTGCCAGCAGGCTTGATTTAGTCCAGTCACGTTCGGCGCCTCTTATCT
>CAYRXI010000077.1:13836-15143 GCA_964428255.1 uncultured Candidatus Sumerlaeota bacterium | reverse complement strand
ATTGTTAACCAACGACGTTTTTCTTATGAACAAATATTAACTTTGCAACAAAGCAGAATTGAGTCATTAACCATATGGTAAAGTCAATATGCAAAAGACGCCTTAACGCAAAACCGGTTTGTAACTTTTTTATAAATGGACGGGTTGCAGAACCGCCCTGATGAAAAAGGAATTGTGATTGTAGGGGTTCAAACTTTTGAACCCCTACGAAATAAATTTCGTTGTAGCCATCCCCATTGATAAAATATGCAAAAGGAATTGTCTGAGGGGGGAGAAGGGTGCAGGTGGAATTGAAAAAAATGCTTACTGCTCTCAGCTCTCTGCTCCCTGAAGCATCCGTCCTGATGAAAGAATTAGCAGTGATGAGGGAGAAGGGAGGAGTTAAAAACTTCTTTCTTCTCCATTTTTTATTTAAGATGGAGATAATGTATTGGGGGGGGGAACCCACACCGGAATCTTTATGTCTGGCAGAAAGCTGTAGATTTTGTTTTGCAAATTTATAAACTCCTCACAAGATTTCCACTAGAGGAGAGATTTGGTATAGTATCTCAAATGCGAAGTGCTGCAATATCTATACTGACTGATATTGCGGAGGGTGCTGCACGAAAAGGACTGCAGGGGTTCAAAATTTTTAACCCCTACTGCTCTTTGTCCCCTTAACTCACCTGCTGTAAAATATGCCAGTAGGCGCCGCGATAGCCGCGCTGGAGGGCATCCAGCAGGAGGTGATTCTGGTTGTAATTGTAATCCACTGCGGAGGTGCCGGCACCGCCAAACATAAACCGTCTGTCTCCGGCAATCAGTTCTGAAATATACTCGGCGATATCCGTTCCCAGTGTCGGCTCCAGGTAATAGACGGGGCGGAGCAGGGCGAAGGCGTCCGGAGTGTCTGGCGGGCTTGACCAGCCACTCACTCCAGGGTGCTGATGCGGGGGGGCTTGCTGTTATTCCAGAGCGGAGTGTGCGGATACAGCCGAACGCCGAGGCTGATGCCGACCGCATCCGGGTTTATGTCCGCGGCACGCTGGAGGGTCTCGCGAATGGTGTCACGTGTTTCGCCGGGTGCACCGAGCAGTAAGTCTATCATCGTGGCAATGCCATACTGCCGACAGAGTTTTACCGCAGAAGCTACGTCTTCAGCCCGGTGTAGATGATGTAGGCGCTGAAGCTGGCATTGGTTGAGCGAATCCACGGTAAAATCAATACCGGCACAGCCTGCTGCCTGGAGCAAGCGTGTCGGCTCTTCATCAAAGGGGACGGGCAGGCAATAGGCATACCAGCGAATTTTCTCGCCAGCATTACGGCGG
>CAYRXI010000077.1:9802-13826 GCA_964428255.1 uncultured Candidatus Sumerlaeota bacterium | reverse complement strand
TTCTTCGCAAATGGCGATTACATGCTGGCGGTCAAGATTGAATTCGCAGTCGCAGGTGTGGAAGTGAGTGATACCGCGTTCAGCCAGAGCCATTAATTCATCGGCAATTTCGCGCGGGTCACGGAGCCGAAGGCGCTGACCTCTGGCAACCGGGTCTGCACAATAAGCGCAGCGGTGCGGACATCCGCGTTTGGTCTCAAAGCCGAGTTGTCCGCCGCGCTGAAAGTAGCGTAGATTATCCACCAGCGCCCTGGCGCTCAGTTGAAAGGGCGGGAGTTGATAGAGAGGCGGTTTAACCAGCCGATATTGCCCCGCCGGAGTGCGGACAAACAACCCGGGGATGTTTACCAGAGCCTCCGAAGTGCCAGAAGTGGCTAGAGTTTCTGCCAGCTGCACCAATGACAGTTCGGCATCCCCGATGATTCCGAAGTCTGCCTGGCAGAAATGGAGAGTGGCTTCGGGGAAGATGGAAAAGCCAATGCCCCCTAATACGAGGGGGGGGCAAGGAACACCTGCACGCCGGTACACATCGCGGATGAGGTCCAGAATCTGCTTTACTGCCGGCAGACAGAAATCGCGACTGACGGAATAAGAGTCATCAATATTGCGGACCGTTGCAGAGATAAGGAGATAGTCAGGGCTGAGCAAATCAAAAGAGGCGATGAACGTTGCCGGGTCAGTTTCTGCCAGACAGCAATCCAGCAGCTCCAGTTTAAAGCCTGCCCGCTGGAGTCCTACTGCTAAATAGTCCAGACCCAGCGGAGCAATTGGGGGTTGCATCAGGTTGGTATTGACCAGTAATATTTTTCTTTTCATTGCACCTGAACCTGCAGTATAAATGTATGAAATTTTATTATGCTGAGTTACACGGTGAAAATTAAAGAACTTTAATAAGGGAGTGGGCGAAAATGAACGATAAGCTACCCGTTAAGGATATCAAAAAACTGACTGCCGAATATGAGAAAGATATCATCACTTTTTTGCAGGAGATGGTGCGAATTCCTTCGCCCAGCGGGAAAGAGAAGCAGGTGGCAGAACGCATTTTAGCCGAGATGGAGAAGCTGGAGTTTGACGATGCCTGGATGGACGAGGTGGGCAATGTAATCGGCAGAATCGGACCGGAGCAGGCAGAGCGCAACGTGCTGTATGATGGGCATATTGACACAGTGGGAATCGGCGACCGGAAGCTCTGGAAATATGAGCCGCTTTCGGGCACTGTAGCCGATGGCTATGTGGGGGGCAGGGTTTCGGCAGATAATAAGAATGCCACGGCGGTGCAGGT
The DNA here is from genome assembly GCA_964428255.1 of uncultured Candidatus Sumerlaeota bacterium. Classification (GTDB taxonomy): domain Bacteria; phylum Sumerlaeota; class Sumerlaeia; order MWCT01; family JAGHBZ01; genus CAYRXI01. The sequence goes on along the minus strand of CAYRXI010000077.1, from coordinate 12,544 downwards.
GTATGGCGCGGCGATTGCGCGCAAAATCTGGGGGCAGAGTTTGCCCATCGGCATATATGTGATTGGCTCGGCAATGGAAGAAGATTGCGACGGACTGGCGATTGAATATGCCATCAAGCATAGTATCCGGGCTAAAATCAATGCGGTGGTGCTTGGCGAAGCCACCAACTGCCGAATCTACCGCGGTCAGCGCGGGCGCATTGAGCTGTGCATTGAGACACACGGCAAATCGGCGCATGCCAGCGAGCCCTCGCTCGGTGAGAATGCTGTTTATAAAATGGCGGATATTATAAAATCCATTGAAGAACTGAACGAGCATCTTGCCAGCGACCCGTTTCTCGGCAAAGGGACCATTGCGGTGACCAACATAGAGTGCGATACCAACTCACTTAATTGTGTGCCGTATGGCTGCCGAATTTATCTGGACCGGCGCTTGACTCGCGGTGAAGACCGCGAGCTGGCATTAAAACAGCTCAATGCCATTCCTGCGGTAAAACAGGCAAAGGCGAAGGTGCGAGTCTTGCAGTATGAAGCGACTGCCTGGACTGGCAAAAAAGTGAGTGCGGAGAAATATTTCCCGACCTGGACAATAGTGGAAGACCATCCACTGGTGCAGGCTGCTGTGGTGACGTACCGGCAGTTATTCAATGAAGAGCCCGTGATTGACAAATGGCGCTTCAGTACCAATGGCACAGCCACTATGGGCAAAATGGGCATTCCCACCATTGGCTTTGGACCGGGCGATGAGCAGCTCTCTCATATTGCGGACGAGCGACTGCCAATCTTAGAAATTCCTACGGCAACCGCATTTTACGCGGGATTGCCAGCGCAGCTGGAATCTGCTATTTAAACTAAATGAAAAATTTCATTCGGCAACATTGGGTGCTGATTGTCGCACTGACAATCCTCTGGGTGGTTACCGCAGAGTTACTGCTCTCTATTCTGCGCACAAATGGCAGGCTGGTGTTCGCCATTGATGACCCTTACCTGCATATGGCAACTGCCAGAAATCTGGTCAAGTACGGAGTCTGGGGCGTAACGCGCTATGAATTTTCCTCCTCCAATTCGTCAATTCTCTGGGTGTTACTTCTGGCTGCGGGATATTTAATTACCGGCGTCAGTGCCACACTGCCACTGGTGCTGAACATCCTGTTTGCCAGTTTGACCGTATATCTGGTGGACAGGGTCATTCGCCAGAACTACAGTCTACCGCCACTCTACAGGCTCTTTGTTCTTCTGGGCATCATCTTTTTCACTCCGCTGCCGGCTATGATTTTTACCGGGATGGAGCATACCTTGCATATATTTCTTACGTTGTTGTTTGCGTATTATGCCACTCAGGTTATTATGCAGACAGACTCTAAGGCCCAGAGGCGCGATAGATTATTGCTCTTCTGTATCACTCCGCTATTGACACTTACCCGCTACGAAGGCTTGTTCATAGTGGGAATTGTGAGCCTGTTATTGCTCTGGCACAGGCAATGGCGCAATGCCCTGCTACTGTGCGTGCTGGCGATACTCCCCCTGTTGATCTATGGCATAATCTCGGTCGCGCAAGGCTGGTACTGGCTGCCCAACTCCGTGCTATTGAAGGGAAGACGGTTCTACCTCAACCGCTGGAGCGACATCTGGCAGATGCTGGATCTCAGATTTGCGCTGGTGAAAATGTTTGACCTGCAACCGATTTTTATTTTATTCATCCCTTCGCTAATCCTGTGCATTCTTCAGTTTAAGAGAGAATGGGCAGTTAATCGCCGAAGTCAGATTATGCTGGTTATAACACTGCTTACCATCCTGGTGCATCTGCAGTTGGCGGATACCGGCTGGTTTTACCGCTATGAAGCCTATCTGATAGCACTGGGCTTTTTTACGCTGGCTACTGCGGGGTATGAATATCTAGTGCCAGTGTTGCAGGGCGTACTTAAGCCCGGGCAAAGAGTCAAAGCCGTTGTGGCTCTGCTGGTAGGGGTGTTATTTTTAATGCCCCTTTACCAGCGCGCCAGAGAGAGTCTTGAATTAACTCCGCGGTCTGTATATAACATTAATGAACAACATTATCAAATCGGCTTGTTTCTACGGCAATTTTATCAGAGAGAAGCGGTGGCGTTGCACGACGTCGGGGCGCCGAACTATCTGGCAGACATTCGCTGTGTGGACCTGTGGGGCTTGTGTTCTATGCCTGTGGCACAGATGAAACGTGCCGGGCGCTATGACACGCCACAGGTGGCGGAGTTAACCAATTATACCGGCGCAAAAATAGCTATTGTGTACAATCACTGGTTTGATTGCGGACAGATTGCCACGCAGGGCATCCCCGCACAATGGAAACTGGTAGGGCAATGGTCAATCAGCGATAGGATTATTGCCGATGGAAACACGGTGTCATTTTATGCGATTGATAAGGATGCGGAGGCACCGCTTATAGCCAATCTGCAGAAGTTTTCCCGGCAACTGCCCCGCGCTGTACAACAGGAAGGAAAATACCTTGAACGAGCTGGGCATTAAATCAAGCTGATCGGCTGGAGTTTAATTACACTATGCTATCTCGCCGTAAAAAAATATTATTCTTCGCCAAGGCACCTAACAACGTGGTGATGTTCTGGCGACTGTATCAGCGCTTGCGTCAGGATGTGCGACTGCAGCTTTATTTCACGGGCGAATATTTTGGCTCGCGCAATGCGCGTCCGCTATATTGCTTATTTGGAATGGAACACGAAAAAATCATTAAACCGCTCCGTGCGC
>CAYRXI010000077.1:7466-9792 GCA_964428255.1 uncultured Candidatus Sumerlaeota bacterium | reverse complement strand
CAAAGGTTTGATTTGTATCTCAGTCCTGATATAAAAATGGTGGCGCCACGTGCCCGGCATCGGGTGCAGATATATCACGGCATCTCTTTCAAAGGGCACCCGTATACTGAAAAAATACTGGTCTACAACAAGTTGTTTATCGTGGGCGAAGATATGCTCCGGCGCTATATACGGCGCGGTGTCCTCCAGCCTGATGATACGCGCATTGAAAAAATAGGGATGCCCAAAACTGACCCGTTGCGGGATGGTTCGCTGAATGCCGAAGAAATTCTGGCACGGCTCGGATTGAAAAAAGACCGTCCGATTATTCTGTTTGCGCCAACCTGGCGTCCGGAATCCTCTGTGTATAATAAAGGTGACGAAATTATAAATATCGTTAGCAAACTTGATGTTTACCTGCTGATAAAATTGCACGATCTGGTGCTGGACCCGCGCGAGCGACGCATTAACTGGCAGGAAAAAATTGCCGGGTGGGAAAAGATTCCCAATGTAAAAGTCATTCGGGATTATGACATTGTTCCCTATATGTTTGTAAGCGATGTGTTGATTTCTGACGCCTCCTCAGTGGCAAATGAATTTACACTGCTTGACCGCCCGATAATCTTCATTGATGTTCCAGAGCTGTTTAAGGTATATGAAAAGACAATTGACTTAACTGAAGGCTGGGGGAGAAAAATTGGTGATGTGGTTAACTCGCCGATGGAGCTGAAGGAGGTGATTGATGATGCCCTGCGAAATCCCCGGCGACTCAGCGCTGTTCGTCAGCAGGCAGCAACTGATTTCTTTTACAATCCTGGCAGCGCCACCCGGGCTGCCGTTAAAGAAATATATGAACTCCTGGAACTGGAGGAACCGCAATGAGCAAAACAGCCGAACAATTAAAGCAACGGGCACAAAAAATTAACCAGTTATTAAAAAAACATTATCCGAAAGCTCGCATAGAACTTGAATTCTCCAATCCCTTTGAACTGCTGATTGCCACGATTTTAAGCGCGCAAAGCACTGACAAAAAAGTAAATGAAGTGACAAAAAGTCTGTTCAAAAAATATAAGGCTCCTGAAGACTATGTAAAGGCGCCACAAGCAGAACTGGAGAAGGACATCAAATCCACCGGTTTTTATCGGCAGAAGGCAAAGACCTTAAAAGCCTGCTGCCAGAAACTGATAGAAAAATTTAACGGCAAAATTCCGCAAACCATAGAGGAGATGACTACACTACCGGGTGTCGGGCGGAAAACTGCCAATATGGTGCTTGGAAACGCATTTGGAATTCCAGGCTTGACCATAGACCGCCACGTAATCCGGGTGGTAGGGCGCCTGGAATTATCCGCACAGACAGACCCGGAAAAAATTGAATTAGAACTGCAGAACTTAATTCCGCGCTCTGATTGGGTGCAATTCAGTAACGCACTTATTTTACACGGGCGCTATGTCTGCACTGCACAAAAACCTGCCTGTGATCGCTGTGTGCTGTCGTCTCTTTGTCCCTTTCCTGAGAAAAATCAATAACCATAGAAGAGCCCAGCACTCCAATTTCAGAATTCAATTGAAAACAACCGTCGCCACAATGATGAAGAATCATAAAGTGCAGTGTGTATTTATAAATTGTAGGAGAGAGAAAACTCTTTAACAGCATTTATTATTGTTTCAATGTTGCAGATGTGGATTTTCCAATGTGATTACATTTTGCCAATCAATCTAGGTTGAAGGAGAGTGGTCCTGAAAGGTATACTCCGATAATTATGTTAGAGGCATTGCAAGATATTCACCCCGTAATACAAGCCCTTCTGGCTGGAATTTTTACCTGGGGGCTAACAGCAGCGGGCTCGGCTGGCATATTTGCTATACGCACGGTGAACCAGAAACTAATGGATACAATGCTGGGATTTGCTGCTGGAGTTATGATTGCTGCCAGCTTCTGGTCGTTGCTGACACCGGCTATCAATATGGCTAAAGAGATGAACCTCCCAGCCTGGCTTCCTGCGGCGTCCGGTTTTTTACTGGGCACAGCATTTCTTAGATTAATTGATAAGATTCTTCCGCATCTGCACATTGGCTACCCGATTGAAGAAGCTGAGGGAATCAAAACCTCCTGGAATCGCAGTATTTTACTGGTTGCAGCGATTACACTGCACAATATTCCTGAAGGGCTTGCCGTGGGAGTGGCGTTTGGTGCGGCAGCAGGCGGTTACCCCGAGGCAAGTTTTCCCGCAGCGTTAGTGCTGGCACTGGGCATCGGCTTACAGAATTTCCCGGAAGGTCTGGCAGTCGCTATGCCTTTACGCCGCGAGGGATTATCGCGCGGGAAGAGTTTTTTGTTTGGACAG
>CAYRXI010000077.1:5381-7456 GCA_964428255.1 uncultured Candidatus Sumerlaeota bacterium | reverse complement strand
CCGCCGTAATCGGAGCCAGTGCTGTTATATGGGCTAAACCGATTCTCCCGTATGCTATGGCTTTTGCAGCTGGTGCAATGATTTTCGTGGTCGTGGAGGAAGTGATTCCAGAATCTCAACGTAACGGTAATACTGACCTGGCGACTACCGGCACAATTCTGGGCTTTTTGATAATGATGATACTTGACGTTGCCTTAAGTTAGGAGATTGGCGAATTAAGTTTATCCGATTTAAATAAATTCACAAAACCTTAATGCCATCTTTTTTTAGCGCAGTTTAGACCGCAATTAACAGGGCTTTATGTTAGCTGTCCAATTTCTTTTTTTCTTTTGCAACGACGGCATAGCCACTTTTCTACCTCTACGATTAAGTAACTGATTAATCCCAGTCCCAGAATCCACTCCCAATCAGACATATCTATGGGGGCACTGCCCAGAATCTTGTTCATAAATGGTGAATAGGTGAACAGCAGTTGTAATAATAACATTCCCACCACTCCGGCAATTACCCAGCGATTAGAAAATACTCCGATCTGGAACATAGATTTTGAGAGAGAGCGGCAGTTGAACAAATAAAAAATTTCAACCATTACCACGGCGTTAACCGCTACAGCTCGCGCCTGTTCTATTGTTCCTCCCATTTTCAATTTTAGTTCATACAACCCAAACGCGCCAATGAGCATAATGGTGGCAACTATAAACATTCGCCTTATAATTTCCCGGGTGAGAATAGGAGCATTGGGGGCACGCGGGGGGCGTCTCATAATATCTTTTTCTTTCAATTCTACTGCCAGGACCAATCCCAGCATAGCTGCAGTGACGGTGTTAATCCATAAAATCTGAACGGGCAAGATTGGTAAAACCACGCCTGCCAGGATTGCCAGCATAATTATCATTCCCTCGCCGAGATTGGTAGGCAGTGTCCAGGCTATAATTTTGGTTAGATTGTCAAAGACACCGCGTCCTTCTTCAACAGCAGATTCAATGGTGGCAAAATTATCGTCGGTTAATATCATATCCGAAGCTTCTTTGGCAACATCAGTGCCAGTAAGTCCCATTGCGATACCAATGTCTGCCTGCTTTAATGACGGCGCATCATTTACTCCGTCACCGGTCATTGCTACCACATTACCACGTGCCTGAAGCGCCTTGACCAGACGCAACTTCATTTCGGGCGACACCCGTGCAAACACTGCCACATCATTTACGGATTCAATTAATTGCTCGTCTGTATAGCTCTCTATCATCTGTCCGGTAAGAACGCACTTCTCCGGTGGTGATGAATTAGGACAGGGCTGTGCCAGCCCAATTTGCACCGCAATCGCAGCTGCCGTTAAGGCATGGTCGCCGGTAATCATCTTGACGTTAATCCCGGCATTCTGACATGTTCGCACCGCGCTGATGGCTTCCTCTCGCGGTGGGTCCATCATACCCTGTAAACCAAGGAAGGTTAAACCCTTGGCGATTTGCTCGTGAGTTATAGTGATAGTATCTTTGGGCAACTTCATAGAAGCAAACGCCAGCACACGTAAGCCGTGTTTTGCCGTCTCAGTCACAGCAGAAAGTACAGCAGAAGGATTTAATGGGATATTGTTTCCAGCGTCATCTATGGCGTTGCTGCATTTATTAATAAGTGCTTCTACTGCACCCTTTACATAGGCAATCTTTTCACCCTCAGGTGTCTGATGAAGCGTTGCCATATACTGATATTTAGAATCAAACGGGATTACATCCAGACGAGGGAATTGGCGTTTTAGTTCATCCATCATTAGTCCGGCTTTGCGCGCAGCAACAATCAAAGCCACTTCAGTTGGATCGCCCTGTGCCTGCCATTCTCCCCCTTCTTCCACAAGCAAACTATCGTTACACAACACCCCGGCTCGCAGGCATTCTCTTAATCCGGCTGAGAGTGGAGCTAGTTGATTTTCATAAAGAAGCTGCCCATTTGGGGCATACCCCACACCCGTTACGGTAAAGCGCTTTGTTCCAATAACAATTTCCTGAACGGTCATCTGGTTCTGCGTTAAAGTCCCGGTCTTATCAGAGCAAATGACGGTCACACTGCCCAGAGTTTCC
>CAYRXI010000077.1:5072-5371 GCA_964428255.1 uncultured Candidatus Sumerlaeota bacterium | reverse complement strand
GCGGGTAGTTTGCGGATAATTGCACGCCGGCGCGCCATCCGTGAGACGCCGATAGCAAGTGTGACTGTCAGCGCTGCGGGTAATCCTTCAGGAATCATCGCCACTGCCAGTGCCACTGCTGCTGTGAAAGTTTCAACTGCAGATTGTCCACGTAATATTCCAACCAGAAAAGTGATGCCTGCGAGTGACAGGATTGCAATAAGTAACATATGGCTGAAACGAACTATTTTCCGCGTGAGTGGCGTTTCTATTTTTGTCGCTTCTGCAATTAGTGTTGAGATACGCCCGACCTCAGTATT
>CAYRXI010000077.1:2154-5062 GCA_964428255.1 uncultured Candidatus Sumerlaeota bacterium | reverse complement strand
GCAGTCACAATCCCTGTGCCCTGACCTAAAGTAACCAGTGTGGAGGCGTATGCCATATTCCGCCGGTCTGCTAACACAGTTTCAAGAGGTAGAGCAGGTTCAGCCGACTTCTCAACTGGCATTGATTCGCCGGTCAGTGCCGCCTCAGCTATTTGTAAATCTTTTGTCTGAAGAAGTCGCAGGTCAGCCGGTACTTTACTGCCTGCTTGTAACTGAACTATGTCTCCAATGGTCAACTGTTCAGCCGGAACACGTAATATTTTTCCGCCACGAATGACCGTAGCCTCAGTAATCATCGTCTTTGCCAGAGCCTCAATAGCTTTTTGTGCCTTGGACTCCTGGATGAAACCAATAATTGCATTGACCAGTACAATTATAAAAATAATCACAGTATCCACGGGGTCTTTGAGTATTGCAGAGATAATACCAGCTGCAATCAAAATCAAAACCAATGGGTTTTTAAACTGGAGCAAAAACAAAACAATTGGACTTGTCCCCTTCCTCGGGGTGAGTACATTTAAGCCAAAGCGCTGTTGACGTTGTTTGACTTCGCTCTCATCCAGTCCATTTTGCAGGTTTCTTTCAAGGTGTTTAACCACCTCTTCTGCAGGTAAGTGGTGCCAGTGTTTACCAAGGATGTCTTGCATCTTTTATCTCCAAACAATTGAATTAATTCAATACAGTATAATTGAAATAAAAAACAATACTAAAGTTATTTGAGTAAGGACTGATTTGTCATTATAAATCATAATTAAAAAGTAAAAATGGTTAAAAAATAAGACTCATTGCAAAAAGGTGAAATTACAGAGGCAAGTAAATAATAATTATATTCAGTTTTTTACGAAACAATTAGACAAATAATTATTGTTCACAGATTTTTGTGTCTGAGGATCATGGTAATATCTCATTAAAATTTAAACACTTGAAGTAATCTTTTTTCCCTTGTAATATTAGTGGGTCTTTTAAGTTGATGGAGAGATTAAGATGAAGAGGGATGGTTTAGCAATAATAGTAATGGGGTTGCTGACATTGGTAATAATGATGCAGAAGCAGATTGTCCGAGCTGATAGTCTCCAAATTTGTCCATTAGACCCGTTTGCGTTTAATCTTGCCGATGAGTTAAATGAAGAAGCCTGTTCTACCGCTAGCTGCATCATGGTACGGGGATTTATTAATGACTGGCTTCTTGCTGCTGTGAAAGTTACCGTCCGGCAAGAAATGACAACTAAAGTTGGTTTTACTGGCAACGCAGAGCTCACTGGAGCCATTGAGCTATGTGTGATTGGTGAAGTGCTGGTAAAAGATAAGTGGTATCTTGACCCTGTATTTAAACAGCCACAGGCACTTGGTGATTTATCAAAGTTCATTGGTAATTGGAAAGTTATATATGAATTCCCCAAACTGCATCTTATTCCCAACAAGTCCGTACTTATACTTCTCACAATAAAAACTCACTCACTTTCACCGGGCAAAAAATCCGGATTTCTGACTTTTTCAGGGCAAAATAAATTGCATCATCGCATCCCTGTTACGATTGAGATTCATCCAGTAAAGCTCCCCGAGGATAATCCAATCATCGGGCATACCTGGGCTACATACAAGGAAGACGAAGAGCTGGCACGGCTGGTAAAGGAGTATGGAATTAATGCTTGCGGTTATTATGACAACTGGGATATGCTACGAAGGCTCGGATTCCGCTTTTTTAGATTCAGTTTTCCGCTCAGTAACTGGCATTATGACTCATTGAAGGTTGAGGATGATGAAATTCAGGAATATCTTAACCAAATTAAGGAGACTGTTTCGCGCCTTAATCTCATGCCAGAAGAGTGGGCTATAGAAATATTTGACGAGCCCTTTGATGGAAATGCCTGGATATTTGTTGCCTGGGCAATCAGGATTAAACGTCTCTGGCAAGAAGCACGTATCTATGCCAATCCCGGCTATTCCTGGACAAATAAAAATTTTGCGACTGTAGCACACACCATTGAGCCACTTAAACACTATGTAGATGTGTGGTGTCCATACGAAGAATATCGAGGACAACCTGAGTTTATGGATGCCTTGAGAAAGACAGGACGTCCTATATGGTTTTACACCATTGAATTCAGCCACAATAAACCCCGCCGAGGTGGTAGACAGATTCCCTGGTTAGCCTGGCGGCTGAAGCTTGATGGCTGGGCATTTTATAACTTAAAAGATGAGAGTGAAAAAGTTTGGACCGACAATGTATGTGCACGAATGTATCCCGGAAACACGATGTCACTATGGATGGAAGGACTTCGTCAGGGCGTTCAAGACTATAAACGCCTATGGGTGTTAAAAAACTTTGGAGTGAGTGATGATGAAATTACCTCGGCTATCCTGCGTGCTACTCCTCCGGGTGAAGAACATCCCTGGGGGGGCTCAGAACCAGAAACTTATGCGCGTATCCGGCATCTCCTTGACGACTTACTTATAAATAAAAGCCAACGTTAAAATTTAAGGTTCTATAATTTTGGTCATTTTTTATAGACTTCTGCACTTTCAATAATGCATTATACCTTATTTGTTATTGTTAATCCGCTTTAAAGAAGGATAAATTATAAGGTTAGTTAGGAGTATATGGTTTAATCCCGTGGCAGGTGTAGAGTTTGTGGTTTAAGAATATATAAATAACAAATACCTCAGTGGAGGCAAATTATGAAAAAATCTGGTATTTCAAGGAGAGAATTTTTAAAAACCACAACCGGTGTCATCACAGGGGGCTTACTAACAAGTGTATTACCACTCGGTTGTGGTGTTTCAGAAGAGAAAGTAAAATCCACTTCAACCGAGAAAAGCGGAATTGAATTACGGCAATTAGGTAAAACTGGATTAAAAGTAACTGCTGTTAGTATGGGTGTGATGAACTGCAGTGACCATTCAGTGG
>CAYRXI010000077.1:0-2086 GCA_964428255.1 uncultured Candidatus Sumerlaeota bacterium | reverse complement strand
TTTACGACACTGCACATTCTTACCAGGGTGGGAAAAACGAGGTCCTGCTGGGCGAGTGTTTGAAAGATGTAAGAGACAAGGTATATATTCAGACCAAGGTACAAAAAGAAGATGAAAATAAGATGATGGAAATGCTGAATGAAAGTTTAAGACGCCTACAGACAGATTATGTAGATGTGTTGCTGTCGCACAATCTACGCTCTGCTGAAGATGTTAAAGATGAAGGGTTACTCAGATTTTTGCAAACAGCAAAGAAACAGGGGAAAGCACGATTTATTGGCTTTTCCACCCATTCTAAAATGGAAGAATGCTTAAAAGAGGCAGCAGCATTACGGGAACACGAGGTAATTCTGGTGACATATAATTTCAAATGTGGACCGGGCTTGAAAGACGCCATAGCTGAATGCGCACGTGCGGGTATTGGAATTGTGGCAATGAAAACGCAAGCAGGAGGCTTTAGTGATTCGGGGCTGGAAGGACTAACTCCACATCAGGCTGCACTTAAGTGGGTGCTGGAAGACAAAAATGTTGCCTGTGCGGTACCGGGAGTCCGCTCAATTGACCAGCTTGAAGAATTGTTCTCCGTGATGGGTAAAAGCCTAACAGCACGGGATATCAAGGCTTTAGAGGAATATCAGCGTGCATTTGCCAGTCAATTATGCGCAATGTGTGGGACCTGTGAGGGGCAATGTCCGTATGGCGTTCCGGTACAGGATGTAATGCGATGTCTTATGTATTACGAAGGCTATAAGGATATTGACCTTGCCCGCACCTCCTATGCAGAGATAATGAATTGTCGCTCTCTTAACCATTGTGCAGATTGTGCTAAGTGTACTGTCAAATGTGCGCAGGGTCTCGCAGTTCAGCTAAGGATGCAAAAAGCCTTAAGATATTTAGGATAAAGTATCTTGAAAAATGAATAATCACATAACTATAAAAGTGTTAGTAATTTTCGTGGTTTGGATTGGCACCGTTTTAAGTATTCAGGGGAATGAAGCAAATGTTGTCAAGGGAATTGACCTTACCACCCCATCAATTATGCATCTCCTGCCTCCTGAATCTCCCTTTGAAGGATGGAAAATGAATGGGAAACCAGTGTTGCATCATCCTGATAACCTTTGGGAATATATCAATGGTCAAGCTGAACTTTATCTCGGTTATGGTTTCGTTCAACTTGTTACTGCTACCTATTCACACCATAGCGCCACAACCTGTACTATAACCCTGGATATTTATGATATGGGTAGTAAGCTGAATGCGTTTGGGATTTTCAATCAATTAGCCTCAAGCGGACTAAAATCGGCAAAAGTTGGGCTTGACTCATACATCCTCTCGCCTATGCTGGCATTTTATAAATCTCGCTACTTTGTCTCGCTTAATGCCGGCTGGATGGCTGATGATACTGAAGATATACTTATAAGATTTGCCAGACTCGTAGACAAAAGAATAAGTGATAATGGCACTTTGCCATTGGAGATTGCTTTACTTCCTGAAGAAAAACAACTTCCCGGAACCTTGCGTTATATCCCCAATAGCTTGCTCGGGCATAAATTTCTTCTTCGGGGCATAGAAGCCTTATATAACACAGACTCCGGAAAATTGAAGCTATTCATTGCCTTTTATGAAAAAGAACAGGATGCCCAAACTTCATTTAAAGAATATAAAGAATACATCGCAAACAAAAATAAAAAAATTAAGGAACTGGAACTAAACAAATTACCTGCATTTTTTGCTGAAGAGCCGTACCAGGGAAATATCCTTGTCGTGCTTTATAGAAAATGGCTAATTGGAGCCACACAGGTTGATTCCCCGGATGTCGTTAAGCCTCTCATACTACTAACACTTAATAATCTGCAAAAACTGGCGCATTAATTTAACTTTTGGTTTGCTTGGTTGCAAAGTTAAGTTCTTTGACATAGACTAAGATAGATTTTACCTTCTGGTGGTGGTTCAGAATGGATGCTTCTCAATTACGCTTATCCGTGTTTTGAAACGAGGTTATAAATTGGCAAAGAAGTTCTTACGTGATTCTTCTCATCCCAATAGTCCGCATCTTTATGCTGCTCAAGATTTACAGGAACCCGAG
>CAYRXI010000076.1:13867-15227 GCA_964428255.1 uncultured Candidatus Sumerlaeota bacterium | reverse complement strand
TGGAGTCTCGTAAAAAGATTGAGGCATTGCTCAAGGGGTTAGTATATAACCTCTAGCGTCTATTTTTACCCTTTTATGTCAAAGAACAATTGTTAACCAACGACGTTTTTCTTATGAACAAATATTAACTTTTCAACAAAGCAAAATTGATTTTGTAAATATCTTTAGACCTATTAACGTAAGTGAGAATTCAGCAACTCAAATTCATAATAATCTTGCTCATTTTCTCTGGATTCCCCGCTTTCTTAATTACTGCTAATATTCAACTCACTCCTTTATGGGAAAAGGAGACTGGATTATTTGTCCCTAATGAGCCAGTACTTGATGACTTAAACTATGACAATATTCCTGAATTAATAGTGACTGATATAAAAGGGCATCTGGTGGTCTTTAATGCTGTTACCGGCGAGAGAATATGGAGTCGTTCCTTTAAAAATATTAAATTAACAGCTGTCAGTGTGGGCAATTTCCTGGAAGATTACCCCCGCCACCTTGCTGTCGGCTCAGGTGATGGTTTCGTTTACATCTGTGAGGGTATGACAGGAAAAGTGTTATTAAAAATTGATGTAGGTGCAGATGTTATTTTCCCTCCCACTCCCGTTTATCTGGGACTATCCGAAGGCACCAGTATACAGGAAGGCTTGGTAGTTATAGACAGCAAAGGTAAAGTCCATTTATGCGAGCTTACCGGCACCCAAAATCTTACCTATAATAAACGCTGGTCTTTGTGGACTGGCGCCAGAGTTACCTCTCCTGCCTCTATTGGCTTTGTTAGTGGCAAGAATCATCCCGATGTAATTGTTGGAACTACTGCTGGAGACATCTGGGTGATTAATGTAATGCATCGCCAGGATAAAACACCTCTGAAATTTACCAATCTTTCCCGTCGTCCTCCTATTAAAATCATCGTTCCTATGGAATTAACCGGAGATGCTCAGCAGGAACTCGTATTTTATGACGAAGGGAATAACCTTAACGCCATCAGGTATGAAGCAGGGAGCTTGGTTCTGTTGTGGAGTGAAGTGCCGGTATATGGAGCTCCTGCTGCCCGTCCTATTAGCATTGACCTTAATCAGGACGGAAAAAAGGAAATTGTTATCTCTTCTCCTCAAGCGCTTAATTGTATACTGGGGTCTATTGGCGAACGATGCTGGCAGAAGCCATATAATGTTCTGGCAAATATTATTTCTGGTCCAGCTCTGTTTATGACCAGAGAAAAAGTTCCACTGTTGTTTCTTACCGATGAACGATCTCTTGGGCATTTTATTGATGTGCATTCTGGCACTGAATATGCCCTGGTTAAATTTAAGAATAATCAGCCTCTATACTCCTCTTTACTGGCTGATATCCAGGGTGATGG
>CAYRXI010000076.1:12323-13857 GCA_964428255.1 uncultured Candidatus Sumerlaeota bacterium | reverse complement strand
GAATGGATAGTCGCGGACTGCGCCTTTTTGCTTACCAGACCAACATCCCGGTTGAGCCCAAACGCTTTTTCTGGCTGTCTACAGGCGGAAATGCATATCTAACCAGTAGCATTGATGGCTTTTACTGGGAACGCCGCGACCGGCTATTTCAACGAGCTAAAGTCTATGTAAGTGAGGAGCTCAGCATTGCAAAGGCTGCTGCCGAGAACCGCAACTGGCATCAAACTACACTTCACGCCCAAAATGTCCTTCGGCTAAATCCATTTGACGTAACTGCCAGACGAATTTATCGGCAGGCTTGGATTTATGCTAATATTGTTGTCATCATATTGATACTGATAGCATTACTTGCCTTAATTTCAGCCACAGGGATGGCTTTGATCCGTTTCTTTCATCGGCAAGCACTTCTACATAAAGCTAACCAGTTCATCTCTCAGCATAAATCAGCTGAAGCCATCCGCATACTGCAAACTCTATTTAAAAAAGACCCAACCAATAAACATATTGCCTCGCTACTCGCCAGGGAGTTAATAAAACTCGGGGATTTCTCGCCCGCTAATATTCCTGTATTTGAATTGGCTTACGCAGCATATAAAAATGAGATCAGCCTGCTGAAAGCACTCGCAATAGCTTATAATAATGCCCAGCTCCAGAATGATACGGCATTAGCCGTTTATTTATCAGCCTATCCAACTTTAGAAAATCGCGCGCCGTTTGCCTTTCGCATTGCACAGATTTATCAAGAAAAAGGAGAGTTGCAAAAGAGCGCTAAATTTCTACGTGAAGCAATCCGATGCGGGATGGAGTCTGATGAAGTGTATAAGCGCCTGACTGAAGTATATCTGGCAATGAATTGTAGCGAACCCAAAGTAATTAAAGTATTTGAGCGGGTCTATCCTGAATATAAAGATAATCCAGAATTCCTTAAATTGTTAGCTACTGCCTATCAGCAGGCAAAACGGACTGATGCACAGGCACACGAAGTATATGAGAAAGTATTACAGGTCCAGCCCGGTTTTCTTCCCGCCTTAATTCAGATGGCGCAAATAAAAATTGAAGAAAATAAATTGGATGAAGCTGAAAAATTTGCTGAAGCCACTTTAAACATTGATAGTGACAATGGTGCAGGACTTCTTCTCCTCAGTCAATGCTACTTATTACGCGATAGGCAGGACAACAAAGCCATCAAAATTTATGAACAAACTTTACGACATTATCCAGAGAACAAATATATATTGCGGGTCTTGGCTATTAATTACTGGCAGAAGCAACGGCTGGATGAAGAAGCCCGTGCCATTTACACCCGGGCTTATCGTTATTATCAGAATAATCCTGACATCCTTTTCGCGATGTCTAAGGTTGAAGAAAATCTTGAGCATCCTGAATTAGCAGCAGAGATTGGAGAGCGACTGGTTCAAATGCGGCTGGCATTACCGGAACATTATCTCTGGCTGGCAAGGGCTTACCAGCGTCTGCATATTGTTGAGCCCAAAGCCATTGAGATTTATCAGCGTGCCCTACCTATTGAACCTGA
>CAYRXI010000076.1:2325-12295 GCA_964428255.1 uncultured Candidatus Sumerlaeota bacterium | reverse complement strand
GCTAGTCAGCCAGGACCGTAAAGATGCAGATTCCATCGCCGTTTATGAAAAGATTTTACAGGCTGATACCAAACAGATAAAATTTGCCAAGCAATTAGCCAGAGCCTATATACAGAACCAGCTTTATGAAAAATGTCTCTCATTAACCACGGAAATGCTGAAATTATTTCCGGGTGAAAAGGATCTTCTGCATCTACGTGCCCAGGCAAGCCTGTTAAATAATCAAATTGATGAAGCCATTCGTGAATATAAACGCATATTGCAGGAAAATCCTGATGATGAAATAGCCAATGTTAATCTGGCACTGGCACTCGCAGAGAAAGTAAGAACCGATGATGAAGCAGCTGCACTGTATGAACTTGCCTTAAAATATCAGCCGAATAATATACAACTCCACCGAATAATGGCTCGGGTTTTAGCCAGACGTAACCAGTTTGCATCTGCTGTAAATGAATTACGCATCGCCTATCAGCACGACCCAAGAATCTTGCAGAAAATTATTCAGGATTGTCGCGACATTTTGAGTCAGCAGAGTGAAGCTACTCCAGTGAGATGGTTCCTGGTGGAATTACTGTTGGTAGAGGGTAGATTCCGAGAGGCAATAAAAGAGCTGGATGTAATTTTTGCTGAAGAACCCGAAAAAATAGACCAGATTCTGGCTGCATATGAACAAATTCATAAAAAAGACCCGTCTAATGTTCTGGCTCTCCTGCGCAGTGGTATGTTAATGAAAGTTAAAGGTGAGTTTGAGCGAGCCCGTCAAGCCATTGAACGTGCCTATGAGCTTAAACCTGACGACCCTGATGTGCAGAGTGAACTGGCAGAACTTTATGAACTTATCCTCAGTGAACAGGATAATAACGAAGTCCGATACTATTTGGGAAAGATTTATTTTATAATGGGAGACTATGACCGTGCTATCAGCTGTTTCCAGAAAGCTGCCCAGGATTTTCGCTGGGAATCAGATGCCCTGAAAATGTTAGGTAGATGTTTTGTTGCTAAAGGGATGCTGGATCTGGCATTGCAGGAATTTCGCAAACTCGTTGTGGATAGTGAACTTAAAGAACTACTCTATGACCTGGCACAGCGCTATGAACGCAAACAGGACCTTGTGGGTGCCAAGACTGTTTACAAGCACCTGTTTGCCGCTGACATTGATTATAAAGATGTTCGCCAGAAATTTGAATTATTTGCCGGCTCTACTTCTGACCCGTTAGTGTTTGAAAAAACCACCATTCTCAGTACTTTGAGTGAAAAGGCAAATCTCCGCTACGAACTGCTGGAGGAAGTAGGACGCGGTGCAATGGGCATCGTCTATCGGGCTAAAGATAATGAACTGGAAGAAACCGTGGCTTTGAAAATCCTTCCTGATAATCTTTCAAATAATCCTGAAGCACTGAACCGCTTTAAATTAGAAGCTCGTTCCGCACGGCGCTTAACTCATCCCCATATCGTTCGCATTCATGATATTGGCGAAGAAATGGGGCGTAAGTATATTTCTATGGAATTTGTTGAAGGCACGGATTTAAAACGTCTGCTTAAACGTGAGCATAAATTGCCCTGGCAGAAGGCGATTCGCTATGGATATCAAATTGTAGATGCACTGGCTTATGCCCACTCCATTGGTATTATTCATCGTGATATCAAACCTGCCAATATCCTGATCACACATAACGATAATATCAAAATTACAGACTTCGGGATTGCTAAAGTAATGGAATCTACCGAAGTAACGCTGGCTGGCTCTGTAATTGGCACTCCTCTTTATATGTCTCCCGAACAGATTCAAGGGCTTTCCGTAGATGCGCGGGCAGATATTTATTCCGTTGGAATAATGTTATATGAAATTATTAAGGGACGTCCACCCTTTGTGGAAGGCGACCTTGCTTATCAGCATCTTCATGTTCAACCCGAACCGCTCACTGATGTTCCCCCCGAAGTCAATGAAACCATTATGCGCTGTCTCAAAAAGAAACGCGAAGAACGCTGGGCAGATGCCCTGCAACTCCGCGCACAGCTTGAAAAAATCGCCATCATTTACAATATTGACATTTCTCGCTCCAGCTAAAATTTGTCTTTTTGGGGTTACAAGAATTTAATTGCACTGGTTGGAAGTTAATTGTGATAGGCTACAATACGCGCGTAAAATAGGGATAAAATACAATGACGCCAATAGAGAGAGCAGTCAACGCCGAAATCAGCACTGCACCTGCAGCCACATCTTTTGCTTTTTCAGCCAGCGGGTGAAATTCAGGCGATGCCATATCGGTGAGAAACTCCAGAGCAGTATTAAAGGCTTCCGCTATCCAGACAATGCTGATTGCAAGGATAATCCAGCACCATTCAGCAAGTTTCAGATGAAAATAAAAACTTATGCCGAGAACTATGAGAGTTGCCAGTAAATGAATGCGAGCATTCGGCTGGGATTTTAGCATCATCCAGACGCCGCGGAAGGCATATTTAAAGGAAAATAGAAATCTTTGAGGTGAATTAACCTTCCCGTTTATATTTGAAGGTTTAGGGGACATCATTCTCCTTTCAATGTATTATTAATTCAAAGTGGCTAAATTTTAGATTATTTCTCTGCTTTTAAAATTGCAGAGAGCTCGGTAATTCCGCTTACAGTTGCAAGACATACCCGATTACGCCCTCGGTTTTTTGCTGCATAAAGTGCCTCATCAGTTCGGCGCACAAGGTCATCAAGTGATTCATTCTCCTTTAATGCTGCAATCCCCACACTCACGGTACAACTAATTTCCGTCCCCGCCGTAGAAAGCTTGAACTTATAATTTTCTGTACTCTGGCGCAGGCGTTCGCAGACCAGTGCCGCTGAATGGAGCATAGTTTCAGGCATTATGATTACAAATTCCTCTCCACCATAACGCGCAATAATATCTGTATTGCGAATACTTTGCTTGATAAGCCGGGCAAAGGCTTTTAATACGTCATCACCTGCCTGATGCCCAAATTTATCATTGATTTGTTTGAAATGGTCCAGATCCAGCATTGCCAGACATAAAACCCGACTATAACGACGCGCACGATTTAACTCCTCTTCACCTCGCCTGAAAAATTCCCACCGATTGAGTAAGCCAGTTAAGGCGTCTGTTCTTGCCATTTCGCGGATAGAATTATGTGCCTTTTCCAAACTTTGCAACATATTATTGATGTTAAGTGCCAGCCGTCCCAATTCATCTTTTCCATAATCACTCAGGCGGGCTGTGAAATCTTGTGTCAGGTCAATGTTAGAGACTTCACGCCCTAATGAGGCGAGACATGAAAGAACAATCTTTTCCAGCAACAAGACCGCAATCAGGCAAAAGATAATACCCACCATAATGCTGGAAAACATAATGAATAATGAGTTCTCCCACATCCGCATATATAGATGGCGAGGGATTTCCACCTTTAAGATTATGCCCTCTTTTTCCCGAAGGTCATTAATCAAGGTGTAGCCGATGAGGAGTTTCTGATTCAAAGGAAGAACCACAACTTTACTGGACCGCAGGGTATTTATTAGTGATTTTGTTTCAGCTGGAAGAGCAGGGTCATCTGTCCTCAATAAGCTGAATTTAACCTGTAGGAATCTTGATAACCTGTTAATCATCTGTGCATCCCAGGACAAGATTCCCACTAATAGGAACGTTTGCTTGGTGGGTTAAAATTGGACGATTTGTCACCAGCATTATTCCTGAAGACACCAGCACAATTCCTTTTACGCTACTTGTGCGGTTGGTATGATTTAACAAAGGAAGTTGCGAAGATATATTGCTGGGTGCCAATTCTGGAATTTGTAGTTCTGTCCTGTTAATATAATCATAACACTTCTGAAAACGAATTTGGAGGCGAGAGTCAGCGATGATGACCAGGTTTATGTTCAAGAGTTCAAAAATGTTATTCATAAAGTTTACTGCTTCCTGACTGGCGTTTCTGCCGTTGATATAATCATAAATTTCATTTAGCTCTGACAGATTTAGCGCCAGGGTATCCAGATTTTCCAATTCCTGAAAAATGGCATTTACTACTCGTTCCATTTCAACTTGAGAAACATTCAGCTCCAGTTCATGCAAGTTGGATAATATACTTTTCTGTACCAATAGATACTGCACCACTATTAGAAATAGAAGAATACTGAGCAACAGGATTAAGATTTTATATCTCAATTTCACTTGTTTACCAGAGATACTTCTACATTTGCAAAAGAACTACATTATTTTAATGATGATAATTAATGTGTGTAAATATTATTCCTACCTTGTTGATAGCATATTTTTTTCTTTATTTTTTCACCCTGTTCAGAGTAAAAGTTGTTCCATTTATATTTTATTGTTTAACTATAAAACAAAAATTCAGCCTAACAGGAGGAGAAGATGGAAAAGCCTTCACTATTTGAAATCGTACAGAAGCAATTAACACGAAGTGCTGAGATAATGAAATTGGACCCCAATATTCTGGAGATACTCCGAGCTCCTATGCGAGAAATTCATGTTTCTATACCTGTACGTATGGATGATGGTTCTATAAAGGTCTTCCAGGGTTTTCGTGTGCAGTATAATGATGCACTCGGACCTACAAAAGGTGGGATTCGGTTTCATCCGGAAGAAACCATTGATACCGTGCGGGCACTGGCTGCCTGGATGACCTGGAAATGTGCCTTACTGAATCTCCCGCTGGGAGGCGCTAAAGGGGGGGTAATCTGCAATCCTAAAGAGCTTTCCCGCAGGGAATTGGAGCGTTTAAGCCGTGAGTATATTGACAAAATATGGCTCTTAATTGGACCGGATAAGGACGTTCCAGCTCCAGATGTGTATACTGACCCGCAAATAATGGCGTGGATGACGGATGAATATTCTAAATTATGCGGGAAAAATCAATGCGAGAGGCAGCTAAAGTGTTAGGATTGGACTTAAATAAATCCACCGTTTCTGTTCAAGGATATGGAAACGCCGGCTATTATATTGCCTATTTGGCACACGGATTACTGGGCTGCAAAATAGTAGCAGTAAGCGACAGTAAAGGCGGGATTTATAATAAAGCTGGTCTTGACCCCAAGGCGGTTTTAGAACACAAACTGGCTACAGGCTCCGTGGTAGATTTTCCCAATTCGGAACCAATTTCTAATGAAGAACTCTTGCAGTTAGAAGTAGATATTTTGTTTCCTGCTGCACTTGAGGAAGTAATTACGAAAGAAAATGCTCCGTATATAAAAGCCAGGATTATCGGTGAACTGGCTAACGGTCCTACCACACCTGAAGCTGATGAGATATTGCATAAGAATAATGTCCATGTTATCCCGGATTTTCTCTGCAATGCCGGTGGTGTCACGGTATCCTATTTTGAAATGGTGCAAAATGCCTATATGTATTACTGGGATGATAAGCGGATTTATGACTTGCTGGAGAGAAAGATGGTGGAAGCTTACTATTCTGTTTTGAACACATCCATTGAATATAAGATAGATATGCGCCAGGCAGCGTATGTGGTTGCTCTCCAGCGTTTAGCCGAGGCAATTAAAGTCCGAGGCTGGGCATAATTTACATTCCGAAAGACTCGTTAGAACAAAACCATAATGGTTTAACTAATGCCTTTTAATTGAATATTTGAGCCGGGAGTAGAGTAATGAGTGTGCTTGTGGTTGGTGGTGCTGGCTACATCGGAAGTGCGATGGTTGAATTTCTTATCTCCACTGGAGAGGAAGTGGTTGTGCTGGATAATCTGAGTCGTGGACACCGCCAGGCAATTCACCCACGCGCAGTTTTTATTCAGGGCGATATGGCAGATTATGAGCTGGTGACCAGCACACTCAAAAAATACAGATGTGATGTGGTGATGCATTTCTCCGCTTTAAGTCTTGTCAGCGAATCAATGCAGAACCCCCTTATTTATTACGATAATAACGTTGCCAGAGGAATTGAGCTGGTAAAAGCTATGCTGTCGGCTGGAGTAAATAAGCTGATTTTTTCCTCAACTGCTGCAGTGTATGGGGCTCCCCAAAAAATACCCATAACCGAGGATGTGCCGACTGAGCCGGTCAACCCTTACGGGCGAAGTAAGTTACAATTTGAGCAATTTCTGGCTGATTGCAGTAAGGCACACGGACTTCGCTATGTAGCGCTGCGCTACTTCAACGCTGCTGGAGCTACTGAGAATTATGGAGAAGACCATCGCCCTGAAACTCATCTCATTCCTCTCATATTGCAGGTCGCAGCGGGGAAAAGAGAGGTCCTTGAGGTGTATGGTAATGATTATCCCACTCCCGATGGCACCTGTATTCGCGATTATATACATATTATTGACTTAGCAACTGCTCATCTTTTAGCGTTGCAACATCTCCGACAGGAAAAAGTGGGTTCAGCAATATATAATCTCGGAAACAATCGCGGCTTTTCAGTGCTTGAGGTTATCAACATAGCTGAAAAAGTAACCGGGAAAAAGATACCTTATAAAATCAGTCCTCGTCGTGCAGGTGACCCTCCGGTTTTGATTGCCAGTAGTGAGAAAATAAAGCGCGAGCTGGGCTGGATTCCGCGTTTTCAGGATATTGAACAAATTATCGCTGATGCCTGGCACTGGCAGCTGAAATTTCCTTCTGGTTACAAAAAGTAAATAATAAACTTTGCTTGAGACTGATTTCGGCTGGTTGTGCCTCCAAACGATAATTATTAAACATTAATTTCTTCTACATTTTGCCCTTTTCGCTACCGCAAGTTTTCTCATAAAACCCGGTAAAATGGTTTTTATCCCAGATCCCGTCTTTATAATTCTTTAACATTTTCAAAGATAATGGTGTTTTGAAATCTTCGGGAGTCAAAATTTTAAACGGATATAAGTTAAGATTTTGTCTTTACTACCTGAACCCAAAAGCTTTAGTCTTTTTATTTAAGATAATGATTTGAGCTTTAAACTAATTATGGAAAATTTGCTAAAAAAAAACGTTTTTTTATTAAAGCAGGCTCTGGAGGAAGATATCGGGAAAGGGGATGTAACCACTGAGGCAACTATTCCTGATCACCTGCAAGGTAAACTTGTGGTCAAGGTCAAAGCACCTGGAATTATCTGTGGGTTATCAGTTTTTGAAAAATTATATCAGCTTCTGGACAGAAGCGTTTTAGTTAACATCTTAAAAAAAGATGGTGATAGGTTAAATGCCGGGGATAGAGTAGCAATAGTGTCCGGTCCCCTGCGCAGTTTGTTGATTGGCGAACGTGTTGCACTCAATTTTTTACAGCGCCTCTCAGGTATTGCTACATTTACCGCGCGCTTTGTCACGATAGCAAATCGCTATGGGATAAAGGTTTACGATACGCGAAAGACAACTCCCTTATGGCGAACGCTAGAGAAATATGCAGTGCGGATAGGGGGGGGCTACAATCACCGCTTTGGATTATATGATATGATTTTAATCAAGGATAATCACATTGATGCCTGCGGTGATATCGTTAACGCAGTTGCAAAGGCAGTAGCATATAATCAGAAGCAGCGCAGAAAACTCAAAATCGGAGTTGAAGTCAGAACCCTGGCTGAGCTCCACGCAATTCTACCTTTTCCGGTAGACCTGATTCTGCTGGACAATATGCCTTTGAAAACGATCCGTAAAGCAATGGCGATAATTGGCAGAGCAGAAAAACCTGAAGTAGAAGTCTCCGGTGGGATTACGCTTAAGCGCCTCAAAGCACTGGGGCAGGCAGGAGTAAGGCGTGTCTCCATTGGCGCATTAACGCATTCTGCGCCAGCTCTGGATATTGCCTGTGACTATGAAAAGTAAGGTGTTTAAAGTATGTATCAAGTATAATATCTCACAAGCTTTTTAGTCATAAAATGACCCCAGAAGGAATAAGTCTTAATAATATCAAGTGGCAAATCAGACAGGGGAATAAAGAATGCGCTGAAAAATTAAGGGCGCAATTTGGTTTACACCCCGTAATAGCTCGCGTATTTGCAGCACGGGGCATCACCACTCCGGCTCAAGCCAACGAGTTTCTGGGCAGATGCGGAGTGAAACTTTATGACCACTGGTTGTTGCCGGATATGGAAAAAGCTGTTGCTCGGCTTGTCAAAGCTATTAAGCACCAAGAACAAATCTGTATATATGGCGATTATGATGCGGATGGGATTACAGCCACCGCGCTACTAATCAAATTTTTCCGCTGGCTGGGACTAAAAGTAGGATATTACATTCCTCATCGCGTAGAAGAGGGATATGGGTTAAATAGTACCGCGCTGAAGAAAATAATCAGCAAGGGATATAAATTGTTGATCACCGTTGATACAGGTGCTACAGCAATCGCAGAGATAAAATTTGCACAATCACAGGGGCTGGATGTCATAGTTACTGACCATCATCAGGTTGGTGACAGCTTGCCACCAGCACTGGCAGTAGTTGACCCGGCACATCCAGAGTCCCGCTATCCCTTTTCACAGCTTGCCGGGGTAGGAGTTGCTTATAAGTTAATCTCCGCCCTGTGTGAAGCCTTAAAAATTGATGCGAGCCGGGGTGGAGAATTTCTGGATGAACATCTGGATTTAGTGGCTCTGGGCACAATTGCTGATGTTGTGCCTCTGATAAGTGAGAATCGCACTCTGGTACGTGCTGGATTGGAAAAAATCACTCGCACAACCAATATTGGGCTATTGCAGCTTATCAGTCAGGCAAGTCTTGCCAGACGCAAAATCTCCACTCGGCAGGTGGCATTTTATCTGGCACCGCGTCTGAATGCAGCCGGAAGAACCGCACATGCTTCACTAGCTGTTGATTTACTCATTTGTGATGAACGACGGCAGGCACAGATTCTGGCAAAACAGTTGAATCATCAGAATGACCGCCGACAACTTCTGGAAGAAGAAATTTTTGAGCAATGTCTTAGACAGATAGAAACCAATATAGACCTGGATAATGAAGTAGTAATAGTAACGGCGCAGGAAGGCTGGCATGAGGGCTTGCTGGGATTGGTGGCAAGTAAAATCACTGACGTCTTACATCGTCCAACATTTGTCTTGAATTTAGAGAAGGAGCAGGCACGTGGTAGTGGTCGTTCCTGTGGCGAATTTTCCATCTTTCTTGCCTTGCATCGTTGCAAAGATGTCCTCCTGAGCTATGGCGGGCATCATTTTGCTTGTGGAGTAAAATTATTAGCTCAGGATTTGTCAAAGTTCAGGTATATGTTGAATGAATATGCTAAAGTACACCTGGATAAAATTATGGCTCACGAAACTCTGTGGATTGATACAGAAGTCTCAGCAAAGGAGTTGAATCTGGAGTTGATGGAAGCTATAGAAGAGATGGAGCCATTTGGTGAAGGAAATCCTTCTCCGTTTTTTTTGCTTAAAAAAGTTTACTTACTGGAGCCGCCCCGAGTCGTGGGGAATAATCATTTGAAATTACTGATTTCTGATAAAGAACGAACCCTGTCAGCAATTGGGTTTGAAATGGGCTCGCTAATAAACCGTCTTAAGGGTTGTTATAAACGCTCTCCGATTAACTTGGTCTTTGAGCCAATTCGCAGTAACTGGGGCAATGAACCTACAGTGGAGATCAAAATCAAAGACATCCAGGTTTAGTCTATGACTTCAGACAGTAGAGACTCAAAAACAGAACTTAAAATTAATCTCCCCCCCGTAGAGGAACGTGAACTTGATGCCAGCTATCTCTTTCAACCTTACGATAAATTTTCTTCCAGAACAACTTTACCTCACATTATACGAACTACCTTTAACCGATATGATTTCGCAATTATTATAAGCGCGTTTATTCTGGCGCTGGGGTCAGTATTGTTAACTATTTCTGCAGTGGGTTTTTCCTGGGATGAAGCTTATTATTATGAGCCCGCAAAGTCAGCAGTTAGCTGGCTAAAGGAATTTTTATCTAACCCCGTAACTGCTGCCAGAAAGGATTCAATTGATTATGCCTTCGCTGAGGTTAACGAATTACCAGCACTTAGCAAATTTGCCCTTGGCTTGAGTCAGCGGCTAT
>CAYRXI010000076.1:1224-2315 GCA_964428255.1 uncultured Candidatus Sumerlaeota bacterium | reverse complement strand
GCTCCGGCTACAGCTTATGCACTGGCTCTGGTGCTAATTTACCTTATTGGTTTTAATGTAGGTGGCAGAATTGTTGCCCTTGTCAGTATGGGTTTATATGGATTGATGCCCCGTGTGTTCGGGCACGCTCACATTGCAGCTACAGAGTCGCTGGCAAATTTCACTATTTTGCTTACCACATGGCTATTTTTAAAAAGCATTGACTCCAACCGCACATTGTGGGCAATCCTCTGTGCAATTGCGGGGGGGATGGCATTAGCCACCAGAATTAATTGTCTCCTGATGTTCCCAGTTCTAATCATAGTGGGATATGTCTACTGGCACGAACGGGCAATAAAGCCTTTATTCTATTTAATCATTGTTTCGCCTTTAGTGATGATATTAGCATCCCCCTGGTTCTGGCACAATACGATTTTGCGTGTGCTTGAATACTTCATCTTTTTTGCTACTCATAAATCTACGGCGGTATTTTATTTGGGGGTTAAATACGTTCCGGGTGGACCTCTGGTCCCCTGGCATTATCCCTGGGTTATCTCAGCCATAACCCTGCCTGAAGTCTCTTTGCTCTTTATTGTTTTGGGATTGATAATATCTCTATTTTCTCTACATCGTGAGAAAGTGGCTTTAATACTGGCTATGGCATTAGTGTCATTAATCATTGTTACTCTGCCCGGTAGTCCCAAGTATGATGGAGAACGTCTCTTTCTACCAGCTTTCCCTTTTCTCGCAATACTCGGAGGATGTGGGCTCTTCCACGTGAGCAAATTTCTGGGTGAACTGGTGACGGCAAAGCCTTCAACAGCTCACAGGTTCATTAAGTACTTTGCTACCATACTGATTATCTTTGTTTTTGGAAATGGTCTCTGGACAACCATTGATTACTATCCGTTTCATTTGTCATATTTTAATAGTTTAATCGGCGGGCTCAGTGGGGCAAATCAAGCTGGAATGGAGGTTACTTATTGGGGCGAAGCTGTAAATAAAGACGTAATTAACTATTTGAATGAGAACCTGCCGCCCGGTGCTAAACTTAAATTATTAGCACTTCACGACAAAGTGTTTGAACTTCTCCAACGTGAAAATATCCTGCG
>CAYRXI010000076.1:0-1214 GCA_964428255.1 uncultured Candidatus Sumerlaeota bacterium | reverse complement strand
TCAATACTCCCCCCCCTTACGATTATCATTTATTATTGGTACGCAAAGGCTTCTTTGCCCGTCCTGAACGCTATCTCTATGAATACTGGCGCCCAATGAAAGTCTTCCTTTTTAAGCGTACTCCATTGGTTGTTTTATATAAAACGGGTCCTGCCTTTGAACAGGAATGGATTAAACTCAAGCCTGAAGGCTAATCTTTTTATTCGGCTGTGCGGTAAATAGTTATTTCTGAAAAAGACGGTGTGACAGGCACAGTAAAAAGCGCCTTTAGTTTAGCGGTTGGGTATCGTCTGAGAAACTCGGTGTCAAGTCGAGTTCTGGCATCATAAACAACAAGCGTTGGAGGGCGTTTATCAGCCAGGTCAAGCGCCGCATCCGCCTTTGAGAGTTTACGTTCGTCAATGAACTCCTGCAAGTAAAATGCCCAGAGCGGAAATGAATGGCGATTAAAACTTCGTGCATTAACAAGCTCGTCATATTTTTCTAAGTACTCCGCTAGCTGCTGTGCGCCTTCCCGATAATTGCTGTATTGCTCACGAATAATTTTTATATCCGCGCTGAGAGATACCAGTATTAATAAAATTAATATTATTATGCTTAGAACTCTGCGAACTTTGAGGTGTATTAACTTGATTTCGTTTATTTCAATGATGCCAATTCCAACGAGTATTGCGAGTGCTGGCATCAATGAAACGAATGTGCGTTCAAATTTCAATGGATACACGGTCCAGATTAACAACGGAAGAAAAAACAGGATAAAAATCATTTTTAAAGTAAGAGTTTTTTCTCGCAAGGCTTTTCCTATTGCAAGAATAGTGGTTAATACAATGATGATAAAACCTGTGATTTTGAAAAACCGTATGATTAAGCCCGGAAAGTAGAATATCTCCCCCTGCAGCTTATGAAGAAAAGATAATGATTGTGTAAAACCGGGCTGCTGATAGGTAAAAAAGTTGTAAAACAATTCTTCAAAATAGGATTGAAAATTCGGGTCATAAGGCTTCAGTTTTAGTTTCAAAATAGAGAAAGGGAGGTTCACTAAAATAAGTACGGAAAGGAACGACGTAAGGAATAAACTAAAGCGCAGCGCAGGAGACAGATGATTGGAGGGAGATGAATTTTCGCGGGATAGTGCTAGAAAAACCTCATATATGAAAATTACCAAAATTATCCAGGCGATATTATAGTGAATAACAAAGCCAATGCCTGCAAAG
>CAYRXI010000075.1:14548-15501 GCA_964428255.1 uncultured Candidatus Sumerlaeota bacterium | reverse complement strand
TTGTTGAATCAGTTGCCAGCGCCGAAGCTATTCCTTTTATCAAGTCCCATCAGGTGCTTTTGCTTCCATTATTATCCAGCCTTCTGGCAGCAAAAATCGCTCTGGGGTTAACTGACTCTCTGCCTTCTATTCTGGTTCTCCAGGCGTTGTTGCTGGAAAAGCCGGTTCTGGCAACTAAGGAGGTAGTGACAAGTTTATGGGGCTTGTCAGAACCTGCTGGAGAATCAGCTCCCACTGAGGGTGAGCCACCAGCCTGGAGCGGAGTGCAAACCGCACCCGCAGCACTCCAAACAGGGATACCTCATACCCCAGCGGCAGCTCGTATCAGAGGATTATATCAAAGTTATCTGCGTACACTTGAGCAATGGGGAGTAAAATTCACCATTGTAGACCATCTTGCAGTTGACACGGAGAAACTATTAAGTACACCAGCTCCCCCCAGAAAACCGCTATCGGCTATTGAGCGTTCTCCTCAACACCGCCAGATAATTACAAGGGATGATTTACTGGAGCTACACCGTCAGGGACTTAATGAGGTTCGTATCCAGTCCACTGCTATTATCACAGATGCTGCCAGAGAATTCGCATACGACCACTCCATAAGACTGATCTTTGAAGAGGAAAGAAAATAAGTGGAGCTGGAAGAGCAATGTTTGTCTTTAGAATTCCTTGTCTTTGCTTACTAAAGAATTTTAATAAGAGCGTGATTGGACTTTAAAACAATTTTCCCCAAGTGTCCCCTATCAGATAATACTCTCCCTTCTGCTCTTAACTAATATTTACTTGTTGTAGACTCCCCAGCTGAGATAATGTGTATTTGTTATTGTCGTATCTGAATTGTCAAAGTCAGGCAGGCAAATATGAATGTTATAATACCCGTCTTGATAGCATTGATATTTTTTGCACTGGCTAGAAGATTTTACTCACGCTATCTCAGCCGTGTCTTTGATGAG
>CAYRXI010000075.1:12212-14538 GCA_964428255.1 uncultured Candidatus Sumerlaeota bacterium | reverse complement strand
ACCGGCCGACACCTGCTGTGAGAATAAACGATGGACGTGATTACGTGCCCACACGCACTCCTGTAGTCTTTGCCCATCACTTTGCCAGCATTGCTGGTGCCGGTCCAATTTTGGGTCCAATTGTGGCGCTAATATATGGGTACATTCCGGTCTGGCTATGGATTGTATTTGGCGGGATTTTTATCGGCGCGGTCCACGATTTCACTGCACTATTTACCAGTATTCGCGAAGAAGGACGTTCCATCGCTGAAATAGCACGGCGTTCAATGGGCAACTTCGCCTTTGCTCTGTTTATTGCCTTTACCATTTTAATGCTGGTTTTGGTAATGTCGGCATTTTTAAATCTAACTGCCATTTCACTCACTTCTGAATGGCCCCTGGAAAAACTGGGGCTGGATTCATTGCAGACTCTTCTCCATACAGTTACTAAAAATGGTGTGGTTTATGGCAGAATAGGCGGAATCGCATCAACCTCTGTTATTGTAATTACACTGTTAGCGCCGCTCACAGGATATTTTGTTTACCGCAGGAAATTAAACATTGTGCTGGCGCACATCTTTGCTCTGCTTATATGTGTGCTTGGAATTTACATCGGTTTTAAACTACCAATTCAAGCAGATGTCACCACCTGGAAATACGTAATCGCTATTTATACATTGTTTGCAGCCGGGATTCCAGTATGGCTGGTGCTGCAGCCTCGTGATTTTGTGAATGTGCAAGTCCTATATGGTGGAATTATATTTCTTTTTGTTGCCATCGTAATAGAGGGTTTGCACGGGATAAAGATAAACTGGGCTCCGTTTAACATTGAACAAGGTCAGCAGACAATTGGTCCAATCTGGCCCCTGATGTTCATTACTGTAGCCTGCGGTGCTATCAGTGGTTTTCACTCACTCGTTGCTTCAGGAACTACCGCGAAACAGATTAAGCTGGAAAGTCGTGTCAGAATTATTGGCTATGGCGGAATGCTTCTGGAATCATTACTCTCGGTGCTGGTGATTACTGCTATCGCTAGCACTCTTCATTTTAATGACTATCTTCAGATTGTCCATCCGAAAGGTGCACAGGGTAACTGGATTCTGGCATTTTCTATCACAGCTGGACAGGCTCTGCATCGGGCATTTGAGTTTTTGCCACTGACATTAACTACCGTGATGGGAATTCTGGTGGTAGAAGGATTTATTATAACAACGCTGGATACTGCGGTGAGGATGAATCGCTATTTATTTGAAGAACTCTGGAATATTTTGCTAGGCAATCGTGTGCCACGGCTTATGCGTTCCTTCTGGTTTAATTCCGGGCTGGCAGTAGCCTTAATGCTTTTGTTTGCGCTCACTAATGCAGTAGGCGCTATCTGGCAAATCTTTGGCACATCTAATCAGCTTGTAGCAGCGCTGGCACTCCTGACGGTTTCGGTCTGGCTTTATAAACAGGGTAAAAAACTGCATTTTACATTACTTCCAGCTATATTTATGTTATCTACAACTCTATACGCTCTGTGGTTGCTCTTAAAGAAATTTATTATCACAAAGAACCATCTCCTGCTCGTGACCGACATTCTATTGCTCTGTCTGGCGCTTTCCATAATAATTACTGCTATCAGGACGTTTTCAAGGAGAATAAATTTACCAGGAAACAGATAAATTTTTGAGTGGCTTTAATCTCTTCGTAACATTTTTCAATCAAGTTGACAATTTTTTAAATAATTTATATATAATATTGAGATATTAAACTTGTTTTAATTAAAATATAATCGTTTTATTTCACCTCTTTGACCGGCATTTCAGTTAAAATTCATAACCAAAAAAACTTCCCTTTGACCGGCAATTTAACACAGATGATGGATTACGGATGAATATTGAGTTTAAAAATCGTTCAAAGTCAAAAAGTATCACCAATTACCGCTTAAGAAAGTTATGCCGGCAGATATTTCCGGTCATCTTAGAAGCAACCAATCAAGCAGGTGCAGAAATAAGTATTCTGTTTGTTAACGATGAAGAGATGATGGAGTATAATCGGCATTATCGCAATGAATTTGACACTACTGACGTGCTGGCATTTCCAATGTGTGACGGCAGATTTCCTAACGTTGGACCTAATATTCTGGGTGATATTGTTATTTCCATTCCAACTGCCAAACGCCAGGCTGAAGAACATAATCACAGTCTGGAAAAAGAACTCACCATTCTGTTGATTCACAGCTATCTGCATTTACTCGGTTACAATGATGAACAGCCGAGTGAGCGCAAGAAGATGCGTAAACGCGAACAGGAACTATTGCAGATTTTGAAAAAACGAAGAGTATTAAGTTGAATAATCTGTTTCC
>CAYRXI010000075.1:5077-12202 GCA_964428255.1 uncultured Candidatus Sumerlaeota bacterium | reverse complement strand
CCGACTCTATAATTAGCGACATTTTATTATGATTTACGGGTGAAGGCAGAAGGTGCAGTTTAAATCAGGCTTTATTGCTATTCTTGGTATTCCCAATGCCGGCAAATCAACACTTTTAAACCGCCTGGTCGGTGAAAAACTGGCAATTGTAACGCCCAAGCCGCAAACTACCCGCTACAATATTAAAGGAATACTTACCACTGAAAATTATCAATTAATTTTTGAAGACACCCCGGGGATAATTGAACCCAAAGATAAGTTTAATGTGACCTTAATGGAGACGGCTGAGCAGGCACTGGAAGGCATAGATATAATTTATCATCTTCTGGACATAACTTTACCATCACTTCTACAGGAGAAACCACTCCTGGCTTTAATTGAACGGCTACCGCAGAAATTACCCAAATTTCTGGTATTGAATAAAATAGACCTCCTGCCTGAGCCAACAAAAGCGCTGGAGCAAATCCCTGACTTCATTAACCGAGATAATTACGTAGAAACCATCGCTATTTCGGCTGCCACGGGAGAGAATGTACCCACACTAATTGAACTTACCTTGAAATATCTCCCTGAAGGACCTCTGTATTATGATGCAGAGCAAGTCACTGATAGAGAAGAGCGCTTCCTGGTTGCAGAAATCGTCAGGGAAAAAATTTATGAATTGACCGGCGAGGAGATTCCTTATGCAGTTACTCCGATGACAGATGAATTTCGGGAACACCCAGATGGGAAACACTATATTCGGGTCGTTATTTATGTGGAAAAAGAGTCACAAAAACCAATTGTGATTGGCAAAGGAGGAGAGTTGATAAAACGTATCGGACAGGCCGCACGGAAGGAAATTGAGCAATTGCTGGAACATCCTGTGTATCTTGAACTGTGGGTTAAAGTAGCCAAGAACTGGCGACGACGGGAGTTTGACCTGCGGCGGTTTGGCTATCTGCCAATAAAACAACCGAAAAAAACTAAATAGTGATAATAAAACCTGCAAGCTCAACAACTAGTTCGGTCAAACTTCTTTTTCCTTAGTTTGGTCTTATCTTTAAGGAGTTTTTACAACCTCAATAACGATACTGGTGAATCATAATGAATAGAAAAAGTGGTTTTACCTTAATAGAACTGCTGATAGTAGTAGCCATTATAGCCATCTTGGCTGCCATCGCGCTTCCCAATTTTCTGGAAGCACAAACACGCTCTAAAATTTCTCGCACCAAAGCCGATATGAGAGCATTAAGTGTCGCACTGGAAGCCTATGCCGCTGATAATAACGCGTATCCTTACGACTTTTATGGTCCCGCGGGCACAGAGTGGGATACCTGGAATCAGCTGACCACGCCAGTGGCTTACATTACCAAATATCCTCTGGACCCTTTTCAGCACCCTCCGTATTGTTTTGACTATGGTTTGTATTCCAATCGCCCTACGCAGAGCGCAATTTACGGGTATATTCGCGCAGGCATAACTTATGTGCTTCTAAGCATTGGTCCGGATAAAACTTTAGATTACAAATGGTCAATCAGCGGCGAAACCGGATATGACCTGAATCAGCAGATAACCGAATGGAGTTATGACCCTACGAATGGCACCATCTCGCGAGGAGATATTATACGCACTAACAAAGGCTTCTCCAGTTAGTAAATATGCGGGTTAAGGTTCTTGTGATTTCATCTTTTCACTTTGATTCAGACTTTTTAGCTCACTTAAATGGTTCAAAAACTCTGCTGGAACATTATAACCCAGCTCACTTGCTTTTTGTGCCTCTTCAATTGCTCTGTCAATTTGTGGTGGGTTAAGAGCTGCATAACAACGCGCAAGATTGTAACGGGCTGCGGCATATTTTGACGCCATTTGGGTTATCAATTCTAATTCAGCAATCGCCCGCAAGAGCTCTCCCTTTTTTGCATACAATACCGCACGATTATTACGCACCTTAATATCCCAGGGGCGCAAATTAACGGCAGCATTCAGCATCTCCTCCGCTTTTGTATAATTTTTTCTCTGCAAGTATATCAAGCCTAATCCTCGTAGTGCAGCGTGAGAACGCGGTTGAGAACGCAAAGTTTCCTGCCAGAGTGTAAAATCATCTCGCCACATAGTGTTACGCTGAATGTCCAGTATTATATACAGGACAAAGAGAACAAGCACGAGTCCAACAATTAATTTATAGAATAAAACATTCTCTTTCTTTTCTATTACAGCCAGAAAAATACGTTTCATTATACTTGCCAGAACAATACCCAACCCAATCAGAGGCAAATAAAGATAACGCTCTGCCACAGGATTGGACAAAGGCACAAGGTTGCTTACCGGGAGTAGAAACACCACAAACCAGAGTAAGCCTGCACTGATTAAAAAATTGCGTTTACGCCAGGCAGTGAGGGCTAAGAGCAAATACACAATTACACAGGAAATAGAACCCAGAATAAAAGGATGTATAATTTTTTTCAGTGGTTGAAAATTGTAATCGGCAGCTAAAGTTACAGGGTAAAAGATTAAAAACAAGTAATGGACAAAAAAACGGGGAAAGTTCAAGACAGCTACTGCCTGTGAACCACCAAAGTAGCCAACAAAATATTTCTGGGGGGGGACAAAAATAACAAAACGGATGATTAAATAAAATCCAACTATCAGGATAAAGGGTGAGAATAGTATCAACCTTCTTTTGAGTGGCATTGAGGGCAAACTTAATTCAAACAGCAAAATTATCAGGGGTAAAGTTATGCTGGCTTCCTTGGCTAATAGTGAGAGAAAAAAGGTCATTCCAGCCAAAAGCAAATACAGGAAGCTGGATTTTTCAGATGATACTCGCCAGCCAAGATAAAGCAGCAAAGAAATAACTGCAAACAGCGTACATAACAAATCTTCGCGATAAGAGGGGAGATTTACTGGCTCGGTAACCACCGGGTGAATCGCAAAAAACAAGGCTCCAAACAGGGCAGAAACGTTGTTAACCTTTACGGTCCCACCATTAAAAACTGCCAGCAATTTTTTAATCAGGATAAAAACAAGAAGTGCATTTGTTAAATGCAGGAGTAAATTAATTAGATGATACCCCCCGGGATTCAGACGGAAGAAGTAATAATCAACAAAATGCGAGAGCGTTACCAGAGGTCTATATGAATATTCAGGGGTGTAGTAAAAATAATCACGGGTTAACAGTGTTGAGAGATTTTTAAAAGTGCGGATTAAAGAATTGTGGACGATAAAATCTAAATCGTCATACACGAATCCGTTTTTAAGGGTGTTGGAAAACGCTAGTAATACGCTTAAAACCAAAATCAAGATTGCATTGTGAGAAAGAGCTAGTGAGTTTAGTTTTAGTATTTTTGCTTCCTTCGCTTTCATTCAGAAAATTTTTAGATTTGAGCTTATTCCCTTTCAACCTGCTATAATTTGGTTCTAAAAATATCTAAAGATTATATTCAGTATTGGTAGAAAATAAAATAAAAGCAATCAGTTTATTCTCTGGAGGGCTTGATAGTTGCCTGGCTGTTAAAATTTTGCAGCTCCAGGGGATAGAAGTAATTGCGCTATACATTGATACGCCCTTTATTCCCCGGCCTGGGGGGGGGAAATATGCTGAGATTCTACGCCGTCGAGCACTGGCAGCCGGTGGAGAATTAGAAATCTTAACTGTTGGAATGGACTATCTGGAGCTAATTCGCTCGCCAGAATTTGGTTATGGTAAGAATATGAATCCCTGCATAGATTGTAAGATCTTCTTTTATAAACAGGCTTATGAGATATTGAAGGAAAAACAGGCGCAGTTTATAGCAACAGGAGAGGTTGTGGGACAACGCCCAATGACACAGTCACAGACAACATTATTGAAACAAGAACGCCTCGCCGGAGTTGAACGAATGGTATTGCGGCCGTTATCGGCTAAACTATTGCCGATTACCATACCTGAAGAACGTGGCTGGGTAAACCGTGACCGGCTATATGATATAAGTGGGAGGACACGCTCACGCCAATTAGCACTGGCAAAAGAATTGGATATTACAGACTACGCTCAACCTGCTGGAGGTTGTCTATTAACAAATGTAGAATTTGCTCGCCGCTTGCGCGACCTGTTTGACCATAATGTTACGGATATGAATGATATAATTCTGCTAAAGGTTGGTAGACATTTTCGTCTCTCCCCTACTGTAAAACTTATTGTGGGCAGGAACCAGAGTGAGAACAAATTTATTGCAGAAATGGTGGCGCCGGATGACATTTTATTGGAAGTTGTGGAATACGGCAGCCCGCTGTGCTTGCTACGCGGTAAAGAAGCAAAAGAATTTATTCCACTGGCAGCACGAATCTGTAAATATTACAGCGATGCCAGAAATGTTAATGAAGCACGTATTCGCTGCTGGCAGAGCAATGATGAATCTGTAAGCTTTATCACGGTCAAAGGAACCATAGAGTCTAAAACACTAACTGAGTTAATTATAACCTGAAAGCCAGTTGGTACTTATTTTGGGGAAAAATCAAAGTTAGAAATCCCTCCTCGTAAGAACTCTATTTTTTTAACTGGACAGACTTAAGCAGACCTGTATTTAGGAATCTACGCTCTTTCCAACAATCTTTTTATATTGAAGCAAGATTTATGAATTGTACTTTCGCTTTAGGAATGTAACCTGGTTGCTGAAGAGAGTTAATTTAAATTAAGTCTTGATTTAAGCAGATACAATAATTTAAAATGTATTTGTTTTTGTTCTTTGGAATATTAACAAAGGCGATGATGAGGAGTAGTAGGACTGTCTGGGCATTGGGAGAGAGCCGCTGGCAGGTGCGAAGCGGTAATGCCCGGGTCTGAACTCGCCTCGGAGCCGTGTAGCTGAAACCATTGAGATGTCCAAAATTATCTCTTGGTCATTTGATCTCAGTGGCAAGTAGGCTACGCCGTCTG
Organism: uncultured Candidatus Sumerlaeota bacterium; assembly: GCA_964428255.1. Taxonomy (GTDB): domain Bacteria; phylum Sumerlaeota; class Sumerlaeia; order MWCT01; family JAGHBZ01; genus CAYRXI01. The sequence continues at coordinate 7,305 of CAYRXI010000075.1, read as the reverse complement.
GCTCTCGTTACCGAGCTAAATGAAGGGCAGATAATTTCAATCTTGAAAATTATCTGCTGAAATAGGGTGGTACCACGGGAAAAACATCTCGTCCCTGATAGCTACTTAAAAAAAGTAGTTATCAGGGATTTTTATTAACAGCATAAATTTAAAAAAATAATATGTCACTAATGAGGTGAATTACGATGAGCAAAAAACAGGCGGAGAAAAAGGAACGCGTCATAATATTTGATACGACCTTGCGAGACGGAGAACAGTCGCCAGGTGCGAGTATGAATACAACAGAGAAGTTAGAAGTAGCGCGCCAGCTGGCACGTCTGGGAGTAGATGCTATAGAAGCTGGCTTTCCCATTTCATCACCGGGCGACTTTGAAGCTGTGCAGTTGATTGCCGAAGAAGTCAAGGGTCCAATAATCTGTGGTCTGGCACGTGCTATGGAGGCTGACATTGAGCGCTGTGCAGAGGCTGTAAAACCAGCAAAGCGTAAACGGATTCACACTTTCATTGCTACCAGTCCGGTGCATATGGAAAAGAAATTGAAGATGACACCTGACAAGGTGATAAAGCAAGCAGTGAAAGCCGTAAAATTTGCCAGGACTTTTGTCTCTGATGTTGAGTTTTCCTGCGAAGATGCCGGACGCTCGGATTGGGGATTTCTGGTTGAAATTTTGACTGAAGTAATAAATGCCGGAGCTACCACGGTTAATATCCCCGATACAGTAGGCTACACGATGCCCTGGGAGTTTGGGGAGCTGATTCGCTATCTCAAGGAACACGTGCCTAATATTTCCCAGGCTATAATTTCTGTTCATTGTCACAATGACCTGGGATTGGCAGTTGCCAATTCACTGTCAGCAATTAAAAACGGTGCACGACAGGTGGAATGTACGATTAATGGTATTGGGGAACGTGCCGGCAATGCCTCGATGGAAGAGATTGTGATGGCAATCAAAGTGCGCCAGGATCTGTATGATTGTTATACTACCATTAACACCCGGGAAATTTATCCAACCAGCAGGCTGGTGCGACGCATTACAGGCATTCGTGTCCAGCCCAACAAAGCAATTGTGGGAAGCAATGCCTTTGCGCATGAAGCCGGGATTCATCAGGATGGCGTGTTGAAAGAGCGTACCACTTACGAAATAATGCGGGCAGAAGACGTAGGCTGGATGGGCGAATCAATGGTGTTAGGTAAACATTCCGGGCGACATGCATTTCGTAAAAAATTGGAATCGCTGGGATTTATGCTCAAGCCTGAAGAACTTGAACGTGCCTTCCAACGCTTTAAAGAATTGTGCGACAAGAAAATAGATATTTTTGACGAAGACCTTTATGCAATTGTGGGAGAGGAGATTTCCGGCGCCAAGCGAACCTTTGAGCTGGTATATCTCCACATTACCAGTGGCACAGGGTTAGTTCCAACGGCGACAGTAAAAATCAAAAAGGGAGAGGAAGTCTTTACCGCTTCTGCCAATGGCGATGGTCCTATTGATGCTGCTTACCGCGCCATCGATGAAATTACCAAAATTCCGGTGCGCCTGGAAGAATTTGATATAGAGGCAGTAACTGGAGGAAAAGAGGCAGTTGGAGAGGTAATGGTTAAAATTTCTCGTGGTAAACAAATTGCCCGCGGTAAGGGTTCAGATACCGACATAATTATTGCCAGTGCTAAGGCATACATAAATGCAATAAACTCGTTGCTGATGCAGAAAAAGATGGTAGCAGAAAAAAGAGGGATGTAGCAGAACTGTAATTTTTATGAAATTATTTTGCGCTGGGGCATTTGCATAATTAGAAATCATAAGTTTTCTGGCAAGCCATAAAAATCTGGTGCAAAAAAATCAGGGCAATCCTTTAGCCAGTTGCCGCCACATTCATCCCGCAGCCATGGTTATTTAAAATGGAATATTCACGTCAACAATTAGAGCAAAACATAAGTTGCCTGCTAAAAGCGGGAAAATCACCCGCAGCAGCTGATATATTTCTGGTAGAAATTGATGGGAAAAAACTAGTATTGAAGGATTTTAGCAGTAAAAAGCCTATCTGGCGCTGGTTAATCGGGAAAATCGCAATTGCACGGGAAGTCAAAGCCTACAAATTATTACAGGGATTAAATGGAGTGGCTCGGTTTTATTGCCAACCTGACGCTTATGGGTTAGTGATTGAATATATACATGGTGAACGTTTACCACATCGCAAAAGTCAATCCCAATTGCCCGCTGATTTTT
>CAYRXI010000075.1:797-5067 GCA_964428255.1 uncultured Candidatus Sumerlaeota bacterium | reverse complement strand
GTTGAACAAATGCATCAGCGGGGAGTTGCCCATGGCGACCTGCGGAAAAAAAACATTTTTTTTACAGCAACAGGCGAGCCATATATTCTGGATTTTGCCACTGCTACCTATGTGACGCCATTTTCAAACTGGCTTAAACGAATAATATTTAATCGGATGTGTTTGATTGACAATCTGGCAGTTAAAAAACTTAAGGCAAAACTGGCTCCACATTCCCTTACCTCAGCCGAAAACCAGCTACTTTCTCATCAGCCTTTCTTTTTGAGACTTGGCAGATTCATTCGCAAAAAAATTTATAAGCCTTTAATCAAGAGAAGATGGCGCAGGAAAAAACCAAAGAAAAGCCCGAGAAATGTTCAAAAATAAACAATTGAGGAATGGTTCAAATCTCTAATAACTTAATGGCAATAATAAACAGGATAATAGCACCAAAAGTTTCAATTCGGCGTCCGATGAAGCTACCGAGTACCCTTCCCAGATAAACGCCCAGTACACTCATAAGTAAGCTAAACACAGCAAATAACAGACAGGGAATCAGGATGCCGATTTTTAACACCCCCAATCCCAGTCCCGCGCCTAGCGAGTCAATACTCACAGAAATAGATAAGCCAACCAGCGATAAGCCGCGGCTGGGGTCATATGTTCGTTCAACTTCTGGTGGACGAAATGATTCAATCAACATTCTCAGTGCAATTATCGATAACACCCCGAATGCAACCCAGTGGTCGTAGGCACCGATAAAAGTAACAAGATTCTTACCACCCAGCCAGCCGAGCATTGCCATCAGCCCTTGAAATAAACCAAAATGAAAAGCCAGACGCAAAATAGACCTTAAATTAACCAGACAATGACCGAAGGCAAAAGATACCGAGAACGCATCAATACTTAACGCCAGAGCCATTAATACTATTTCCCACAAAGTCATTGAATTCTTCTGTAAAAGATTTAATTCATAAAGCCAACATTATGGAGTTTTACATTTTGTCATTTCAAGAGTAACAACTTTTTATTTTGAGGGTTGATATTTTCACCATAAAAGCAGAAAATCATCTCATTATTACTTTATAAGTGCACAATGTTAGAAATCAGAAAATACTTCATTGTAATTTTCCTTATGTTTTGCACAACTATCTTTTGCACAGAGATATCCGGAGGAGAAATAAAAATGTATACCCTGGACAACGGAATTCGGTTAATTTTCAAACAGACTACAGCGAATAACATTCTGGCTATTTCTTGTTTGATTGACATCGGTTCTGCACAGGAATTACCCGAGAAAAGCGGACTCACCAACTTTACTCAGACGCTGCTACGAAAAGGAACCCAGAAACGTACTGCCGAGGAAATTGCACTGGAACTTGAATCCCTCGGCGCCTCTATGGGTGATGAAACTTATGAAGATTTTGCGGAAGTTTCAGCGGTTGCCACTGTTGGCGATGTGGAAAAAATTATTGAATTAATGGCAGACGTTCTATTTCAGCCTACCTTTCCACCTGAGGAAATAGAGAAAGAACGGCGAAATATTTTAGATGGAATTCGCCTCAGTGAAGATAACTCCTTTTATTTTACCTATAAACATTTTAAACGCCTGCTTTATGGAGACCAGCATTCTTATGGCCGCCCGGTTGAAGGAACGCCCGAGACCGTTTCTCAAATCACGCGCGATGATATTGTTAACTTTCATAAAAAATACTATCTGCCTTCAAATATGATTTTAAGTGTAGTAGCCAATATAGAAGAAAAAAAGCTGCTCCGGCTGATCAAACAATATTTTCCTCCCGAGAGTCCTGCGCCCCCCCCCAAATTTCTGGCAGATAAACGGAGCAAAAGCCGATATAACATAGAAACCAAGCAAAAAGATGTTGAACAGGGATTCATTTTGCTGGGCTATATTACCTGTGATGTGGCAGACAAAGATTATCTGCCATTAAAGGTAACTTCTGCAATTCTTGGAGAGGGAATGTCCTCACGTCTGTTTGTTCAATTACGGGATAAATTAGGGCTGGCATACAGTGTAGGATGTGGAATGCCAACACGGAAATTACGCAGTCATTTCTTTTGCTGGATCGGGACAAAACCAGAGACTATTGAGCTGGCAAAAAATAAAATTCTGGAAGAGATAGAAAAACTAAAGACTGAACCTATCTCTGCTGAAGAATTAAAGCGCGCCAAGAATTACATTATTGGGCGCTACCTTCTTGACCATCAGACTAATTTGCGCCAGTCCTGGTATCTGGGCTGGTACGAATTGCTTGGCTTGGGCGTCAAATATGATGAGCTATATCCCCAATTAATAGAGCAAGTAACTGCAGAAGAAGTAAAACAGGTGGCATGCAAATATTTTATCCAGCCTGCCATTGAAATTTTATCACCCAAAAATAAAACTCAATTTAATTCACAAAATGAGTGAAAAACTAATTGCCACAAATCGTAAAGCCCGTCACTACTACGAATGGGAGAGAAGCTATGAGGCAGGCCTGGTCTTGACAGGTCCGGAGGTCAAATCACTTCGCCAGGGCAGGACAAATATTGACGATGCCTACGCTGTGGCTTCCGGCGGAGAACTGTATTTAATAAATATGCACATTAGCCCCTATGCAGAAGCTGGTAGAAACAATCCTAAAGACCCTACACGACCACGAAAACTGCTCTTGCACCGCAATGAGATAAAACGGCTCATTGGCAGTGTTACACAAAAAGGTTATACAATAATCCCCTTACGCCTCTATTTTAATAATCGGGGCTATGTGAAAGTAGAAATAGCGCTTGCCCGGGGGAAAAAAGAATATGACCGTCGCGAAGATATTAAACGTCGTGACTTACAACGTGAAATAAGACGGGAATTCAAAGGAAAAATAAAATAATTTGTTTCTTAATATAAAAATTAGGTTTTTCTAAAGCAAGGACTTGACATTAAATATACGAATTTGAGAAAATAATATTTGAAATTTAGTTTGTGAGTTTGAAATAAAAATTTGCCGCGGGGTGGAGAAGGTGGTAACTCATTGGGCTCATAACCCAAAGATCGCGGGTTCGACTCCCGCCCCCGCTACCAGATTTGCACTTCATCTTTTCTTTAATCTATAAATTAAATTCCCGATTATTTCCTTCAAACCTCTTGGCGGTGTAGCTCAGCTGGTCAGAGCAAGCGGCTCATATCCGCTGTGTCGGGGGTTCGAATCCCTCCACCGCTACCATTTGTATTAATAACGCTTAAAATTTTATAAAACCTAATAGCATTCCCCAACCAACGTGGCGCGGGCAATTTAAGATTTCACAGCAACAATCGGGACTATTTGTATTTATGCCCGATAAGGGAGAGAAATTCCAGGCGAGTTTGCTCCATTGTGCGAAATCCTCCCAGCATTGCACTAGCCAGGGTACGTGCATCCTGCTTCTGTACACCGCGCATCATCATACATAGATGATATGCCTCTGTTACCACACCCACTCCTCTTGGCCTTAGCACTGTCTGTATTGCCTCTGCTATTTGATAAGTCATCCTCTCCTGCAATTGAATGCGCCGGGCAAACATATCCACAATTCGCGGGAGCTTGCTTATGCCAATTAACCTGCCATGCGGAATATATCCTATATGACACAAACCCCAGAACGGTAAGAGATGATGCTCACATAAACTGAAGAAATGAATATCTTTCACCAGCACCATCTCATCCACTCGCTCCTCAAAAATGGCGCCATTAACAATCTCTTCTAATGTCTGCTGATAACCTTGAGTCATAAATAAATATGAATCTGCTACCCGCGCAGGAGTGTGTATTAAACCCGGGCGGTTTATATCCTCACCCAGCAAGGGCAAGAGCTGGCGTGTCAACTCTTCAATTTTCTTAAATATATTTTCCCGACTTTCTTTTTCTTTCATACCCAACCTACAAAGAAATTTGAGTAATTAAACCAGTCTCACTAAGTACCTGTCAACTATGACGGCAGAAAAATCAGAAAAAGCCTGAATGCATACGATAGTAAATTTGATATTCATCAGGATGCCCTCTCTTTTAAAATGCCTGACAGCGCGAGGTGATGTGTCTGTAAAGTCTTACTTTCATTAAAATTTGAGCTTGCACTTTGTAAGAAATTTAATTGAACTTTTATGCTATATTATTTACTTTTAAGAGCAAGTTGAACTGGGAAGGATAAAAGAGGATTTTCAGTGCTATCTGCTCAAAATGTTAGTTTTTCCTATGGCGAGAAAGAGGTTTTGAAGTCCATCTCGCTGGAATTAAATCGCGGGGAAGTTGTTGGCGTTATA
>CAYRXI010000075.1:371-787 GCA_964428255.1 uncultured Candidatus Sumerlaeota bacterium | reverse complement strand
AAATGGTGCTGGAAAAAGCACGTTAATAAAGGTCTTGAGTGGGATTCTCCAGCCACAACGGGGCAAAGTCACTCTTAACGACACTCCTCTTAAGACACTGTCTGCCAGCGAAATTGCTCGCTGGATTGCCGTGGTGCCGCAAACTACAGCCATTATTTTCCCTTATCGGGTGCTGGAAGTGGTGCTGATGGGACGCTATGTTCACTCTGCAGGCTCGTTATTGGACCGCCCGCAGGACGTTGCAATTGCACGTGATGCGCTGACAAAAACTGAAGCACTAGAATTTGCCGACAGCTATTTCAACGAGCTCAGTGGCGGCGAACAACAACTGGTAATTATTGCACGCGCACTGGCACAGCAAACGCCGATTCTCCTGCTGGATGAACCCACTTCTGCACTTGATTTAAAACATCAAG
>CAYRXI010000075.1:0-361 GCA_964428255.1 uncultured Candidatus Sumerlaeota bacterium | reverse complement strand
CTTGCTTGCACGTCTTTTAACGCAGCTGGCTAAATCCGAAAACAAAGCCATCCTCATTACCAGCCATAACATAAATTTTCTTTCAGCATTTTGCCAGCGACTAATCATTCTCAAAGCCGGACAAATAATCACCGCCGGCGAACCCCAAAAAATCATAAATTCCGAACTTATGAGTAAGATCTACGAGACACCTGTAACTGTTCTCTATGATTCACAATTACCCCCCCTGGTAATTCTTTCAATAAAATAGATTTTTTTTACATTTTTTCTTTACACTTGAAAGGTATGAAAATTAAAACTTAAGTCAAATTTAATGACATAGACATAAGTTAGTGAAACAATTATAGATGAAATATGCTTT
>CAYRXI010000074.1:14408-15704 GCA_964428255.1 uncultured Candidatus Sumerlaeota bacterium | reverse complement strand
AGTGGTATTTTCCGGAAAAGTCGCTCCGGAAAGATTTTTAGAAAAAAATAATGAAGAATTACAGCGAGAACTAAACCGTTCATTTAAGTTTCTCGGGGTTGAATGAAAAATAATGTTAAAATTTTTCTTTTGTTAAGTTATAAATATACTTGATTTTTTTAAAACCTTATTTTTTCGATATTTGATAGAAAATTTTTATGAGGTAAATTTTGTAAGGAACAATTAGAACCAGCAAAAATGAAAATTGGAGATTACGTTATTAAATCATTACTCGGTCATGGCGGAATGGCTTCAGTTTATCAAGCAGTGGTATTGAAGGATAAACCGGAGTTAGGCATTAACTCTGGGGATAAGGAGCAATTAAGATTTTACATCAGCATCTAACAGTATTACCTGAGTTCAGCCGTCGCTTTGTACGAGAAGCAAGCGTATCAACCAATCTCAAGCATCTCAATGTGGCACGAGTGATGGAACATGGCGTCACGGATGACGGCAGAACCTATCTGGTTATGGAATTAGCGCGGGGAACAAAGATGGGCGATATGCTGAAAGCTAATAAACCCTTGCCTCCCGAGACAATTTTTTCCATTATGCGTCAGGTTGCCGAAGTTCTGGAAGCTGCACGCCAAGTAGGCATCATTCATCGTGATATTAAACCGGATAACCTTATTCTGGATGAACACAGCAACGTCAAGGTTCTAGATTTTGGGCTGGTGCGTGATGAACAGTCCGTTTCGCTTGTCTCGGCTGCTATCTCTATGACTGGTAAATCCATAGGCACGCCTGCCTATATGTCTCCAGAGCGGTGTCGTCGTGGTGGCCGCGAGATTGACCATCGCTCGGATTTATATTCACTGGGCATTACCGCCTATCATGTGGCGATTGGCAAAGTTCCCTTTTCCGGTCCAACGCCAACCGCATTCAGTCATCAGCACGAGTTCGTGATCCCGGAACCAATAGAAAAATTAAATCCCGTCATACCCAAACCTTTATGTGCTATAATTTATCGGTTACTGGCAAAAAGCCCGGCTGACCGCTATCAAACCGCTGCTGAATTGCTGGCAGATTCGGACAAAGCCGAGCAGGGCGAAATGCCTGCAAGAATTTATCGCTTCCCCAGAATTCGGCAATACTCACCACAACGTGTAGCCATTACTGTTCTAATAGCGGTGATAATAGTAATATCAATAATGCTTGTCTGGTATTTCTTTTCCACGGATATTGCCCGCACTGAATTGCATCAAGCCCGGAGTCTTGCCCTTCAGGCAGCTGAAACTGGCAACTATTCGTATGCCG
>CAYRXI010000074.1:12135-14280 GCA_964428255.1 uncultured Candidatus Sumerlaeota bacterium | reverse complement strand
AAGCACGCCAGGCATTTGAGCTGGCACAGCAAAAACGTGATACCCCAGATGTGAAACAGCAAATTGAAAAGGTAAAATTGATAATTCAACGAGAAAAACAAACCCAGGCATTACTTACTGAGGTTAAATCTGCAATGGCCAGAGGAGATTTCAAGCAAGCTTCAGAACTTGCAGTCCGTGGCATTGAAGACTTTTCAGATATTGATTTAGATAAACAATTTTCTACATTACGCCTGGAGGCTGAGAAGAAAATGGCTGATACTCTGGAGGAAAAACAAAACCGTGCTAAGGAACTTGAAAAACAAGGCTCTGACTTTGAAAAAACGGGCGACCTGCGCAGCGCACTCTCTGCTTTTCAATCCGCACTGGAACTTGTTCCTGATTCCACAGTTGAACGCCGAGTAAAACTTCTCACCGAACGACTGACCAATTATGATACTCTGGTAAGCAATGGCAAATCTCTTCTAATGGAAGGTCGTAACAAAAGGGATAGACAAAAGTGCCTGAAGGCAAAAAAATGCTTTGAAGACGCCCAAAACCACTGGACTAATGCTGAGATTGAGCGCCTAATTACTGAGGCGAATGATGCTGCCATTGCTATCAAAGAAACCATTGCGGTGGTGGATTTCCGGATTCACGGAGATGTTGGCGTACGTGACGTTGGAACAATTGTTGCCCGTCTATTATTACCGGAGTTTGAAAAGAAATATGAAATAGTTACACGCACTCAACTGGAAGCGTTGTTAAAAGAGAAAAATCTCCAAGTAACGGACCTGATGGTGGTGGATAAAGACCTGGAGTATGGTAAACTTATCCCGGTTTAATATCTTGTTGTCGGTGAAGTAATGAAAGGGGCGGATTTCTGGATTACAGCACAGCTGGTTGAAGTTGGTCCGGGTATAATTCGTAGTCCACGCAAGGTCTCAGCTAATACTTATCGTGAATTAGAAGCACAAATACCACTGCTCGGCAAACTCCTGATAATGTCTGGTGAAGAGTATCATAAATGGCAGGAAGAGATGGTTAATCATCCGAAGCTTATAGCCGAGGCAAAGACCGCCGCGGATGCCGGGCTATGGGAGGAGTCACTGAATGCCTATACCAGAGCCTTTGTCATTCAACCCTCAGCTGAAGCCAGAGACGGGATAAATCTTGCTAAACAAAAAATTGAAGAAGAAAAAGAAGCAAAGATACTAAGTGTCCCCCCGGAATTTCGGGCTAAACTTGGTACCAAGCCCGAACCGTACAAAAATACAGGCTGGGCAAAGGAAATAATTCACGATGAAACAGGGATAGAGATGGTCTTTATTCCTGCTGGCTCATTGAGGATGGGCTCAATGGATGATGGAATGGGTAGAGATAATAATAAAGGACTGGTGCATAAGGTGCGGATAGCTAAACCCTTTTATATGGGCAAATATGAAGTGACACAGAGACAATGGCAGAAGGTAATGGGCAGTAATCCCAGCTATTTTAAAAAAGATGACCAGTTGCCAGTTGAATGTGACTCGTGGAATGATTGTCAGGAGTTTTGCCGTAGACTTGGAGCTGGCTTTAGATTGCCAAGTGAGGCAGAATGGGAATATGCCTGCCGTGCTGGAACTCAAACTCGCTTTTATTTCGGGGATGATGATTTTGAGTTAGGAAAATATGCCTGGTATGATGATAATAGTGCGTGGTAAAACTCATCCTGTAGGGCAGAAACTGCCAAATGCCTGGGGTTTATATGATGTGTATGGAAATGTCTGGGAGTGGTGCCAGGATTGGTATCATGATAGCTATGAGGAAGCCCCGACAGATGGGATTGCCTGGGAATCACCGGAGGGAAAATATCGGGTGGTGCGCGGCGGTGGTTGGAACAAAAATTCACAGAACTGTCGTACGGCTAATCGCAACAGGAATACACCTGACAACCGCAACAACAATTTGGGTGTGCGGTTGCTGTGAGCTCCTGAATGCCAGAGTCCGGCGGTGAGAACTGCCGGAGTGTGCACAGGAGGAGTCCAGACCCATTCCGGTGATAGCGCTGATGCTATCCAAAGATAAAATGACCTAAGCGTGTCAAGTAGGCAAATAGGCACGAAAGTCCCGGTCAGGTCATTCAATGAGCCTGTAAATTGAATATAAATTGAGAGACAAAAAAAT
>CAYRXI010000074.1:3119-12125 GCA_964428255.1 uncultured Candidatus Sumerlaeota bacterium | reverse complement strand
ACAAGCGGAACGTGTCGGACTGACTTTTGCTGCTCCGTGGATAATAGGGTTTTTGATATTCGGGGTTTATCCAATTCTGGCCTCAGCGTATTTCAGTTTTTGCCGTTATAATATTGTTCGCCCTGCACAATTTATCGGGCTGCAAAACTACAAAATCCTTTTTACCGAAGACCCATTGTTTTGGAAATCCCTATGGAACACGTTCTATTTGATGGCTCTGGGTTTACCGCTGCAGCTAATGGTAGCTTTGTTTGTGGCTCTGTTGCTGAATGCACGCATTAAAGGACAGGCAATTTTCAGGACACTGATTTTTCTGCCAAGTGTAGTGCCCGTAGTGGCAACTGCCATTCTCTGGGTCTGGATTCTTAATCCCGAGTATGGACTGATAAATGCGGTGCTGTCCTGGTACGGGATTCGTGGTCCGGGCTGGCTGACTGACCCTCACTGGTCAAAACCCGCGTTGATTCTGGTAATGATGTGGACAATCGGCAATGCAATGATTATTTTTCTTGCCAGTCTCCAGCAGGTGCCGCAGAGTCTTTACGAAGCCGCTATTGTTGATGGCGCCGGCTGGTGGCAACGTTTTCGTAACATCACCATTCCAATGATAAGTCCCGTTATCTTCTTCAATCTCGTAATGGGTGTAATTGGCTCGTTTCAGTATTTTACCCACGTTTACATTATGACGTCGGGCATCTCACCTGATTATGGCGGCAGAGCTGGTGGTCCTGAGTTTTCCACGCTGGTCTACGCGCTGTATCTTTATCAAAATGCCTTTCAATTTTTCCGTATGGGCTATGCCTCGGCTATGGCGTGGATTATGTTTATAATTGTTGCCGTAATCCTTATTATATTGTTTAAAACATCAAAATGGGTATATTATGAGAAACGATGAAAAAGTCAGAATTCACAGATTGCTAAATTCATTAACTAATTGCGTATGCAATATTAAAAGATTTATCCGTACTTTACTATGTGAGTTCTAAAGTCAGTGGAATGGTAACCCGGATACATAAAACAGAAATATTCCAAAGAGTTATAATATATGTTTTATTGATACTTTGTTCGTTTCTATTTTCGCTGCCTTTTTTCTGGATGCTGAGCTCCAGTCTCAAAGACATTAAACAGATTTTTCTCTTCCCCCCCCAGTGGCTCCCTAACCCCATTCACTGGCGCAATTATTTAGACGCCGTAACCTTCATCCCCTTCGTTCGGTATTTTTTCAATACGCTGATAATCTGTTGTGGGACTATTGTTGGTAATGTATTATCTGCATCGCTGGTAGCATATAGTTTTTCAATTCTCCGCTGGCGCTGGCGGGATTCTCTGTTTGCACTGGTGCTGGCATCAATGTTGCTCCCACCACAGGTCACAATGATACCGGTTTATGTTATTTTCCGCCATCTGCGGATGATAGATACCTTCCTGCCCCTTATTATCCCTTCCTTTTTTGGTGCGCCATTTTTCATCTTTCTACTACGGCAATTTTTTCTCGGTATACCCAATGAGCTGACTGAGGCAGCAAGGATAGATGGCTGTAGTGAGTTTCAAATTTATGCCCGCATCATTCTGCCACTATCCATACCTGCTTTAGCTGCAGTTGTCCTGTTTACTTTTATGTGGAGCTGGACTGATTTTCTTGGTCCCCTGATTTATCTGCAGGACCAGGCAAAATTTACGCTCTCTCTGGGGCTCCAGCAATTTCAGAGTTCACATTCCGTAGAGTGGGGAATGCTGATGGCAGCCTCTACCATCATCACGCTTCCTATAATTATCCTCTTCTTCTTCGCACAGAAGACCTTCGTCCAGGGCATCATCACCACTGGACTTAAAGGATAATAGGTTAACTTTAAAATTACAAAATCCAAATGATAAATAAATTCCGAAATAAAAATATTTGAATTGCATCTTATGCAAAGCCTCAAAGACTCAGCAGAAGCTAAAATTGTTTTATCTTTGCTAACTCCGCATATCTGCAATAATTTAGAAGCTAAGGTGCAGAATATTTTTATTAAAAAAATATTTAGCGACGGATTTTTCTTATCTGCAATTAAAAGCAGAAGTACTTGCAAATTGCAAACACTTGCTTCGAAAAAGCGTCAAATTAGTTTAATTGTTAAAGAAAAGATAACATCGTTTGTAATGAAAAAGAAAAAACGAGCCAAAGGGAAATCTTGAAAATTTGGTAAGTGAACATTAATAATTTTTATTTTAATTGGTGTTCTATCGAAAATTAGTAATGACTTACATGAGTTTTCAAAAAATTCTCCAAATTGGCTTTCAGAAGATACCTTACTAATACACTGGTACAATGAGACGATATGGGAACCAGTATTTCAAAAATACTATTATAAAGCGAACTTATTATGCGAAAGAATTAAAAGATTCTGCGATATGGAATTAAACAAATTCAAAAATTTTCTGATAACAAATTGAACAAAAAGAAATAATAGATTCATATAGGAATATACTTTTCGACCGTAGTAATTTTTCAAAACCATTGGACTGGGAATTGTTATATGACAAAAAGCCTTATCATGATTTCCAATTTAATGAGAGCCCACCAATTTTTGAGCCCTACCCGCCGTTTGAATTTACTAAACAACCTCCAACCTATGAGTCTTGTTTTCGTGAGATAGTATATAAAATAAAAATAGAACGTCTTAATAAGATTTTAAAAAAAACATTAAATATTGTAATTCAAGCAATCATAATTGCAGTAGCATTTAGTTTACTCTCGTTCAGTGGTCTTTTAATGGCCGAGATTGAAATGGTACCCATAGAAATAGGTTTCTATTGGTTTCTTGTTTTTTTTCATTAGGGATATTCACACTGGCTATTTATATATATCGTAAGATATTAATAATGCGTAAAGAGCTTAAGAAACAAAGAGCAATCAAGGTAATAGCTTCTGAAGAAACAGATAAGATCTACAAACAGAAAATTGCTGCTTTCGAGGCTATGAAATCAGCAGAACTTAAAGAATACGAAGGAAATAAGAGAAAATATGAAGAAGAAGTAAAACGTAAATTAAATGCTTATGCCCAACACCAGAAGGCAAAGGAAGAATATGAACTAAGACAACATAAACACAATGCGGAGATAGATAGATTTAAGCAGCTTTTTGAGCAAGGCGAGCCAAAAGCTGTAGAGAGATACATAGAAATTGTGCTTGGAAATTCCAATTATCCCGATGAGATTAAGAAGGATTTTAAAGTTCAGTTTGAAAAAGAAAGTAAAACAATGATTGTTTGCCATAAGCTTCCAAGTTATAAAAAAGTCCCATGAGTTATTAGATATATTTGTTGCCACTAGTCAGTCAATTGAACCAGTAGAAATGAGGAAAAAAGAATTTGATGAGTTTTATGAAGATGTTTTATATCAGATTGCACTACGAATTATGTATGAGGTCTTTTATTCGTTGAGTCCACAAATACTTGACGTAGTAGTATTTAATGGTTTTGTAAGAAAAGTTGATGCTGCCACTGGATAAGGATTTTACTGCCTGTATTCTCTCCTGTAAGCACAACGAGAAATTTTTGAGGATCTTGATCTTAAACGAGTAAGAGCCAAAGAATGCTTTCGCCATTTAAAGGGATTAAATGCAGGGCCTCTTGCACAATTAGCTCCAGTGCGTCCTATTATGAACATAGATCGTAGAGACAGCAGATTTATTGAATCAAAAGAGATTATAGCTGAATTAGATTTTACTGTTAACCTAGCTGAAATGCCCTGGGAAGATTTTGAGCATTTAATTCGGGATCTATTTAGCAAAATGTTTTCTCGTGAAGGATGTGAAGTTAAAGTCACTCAAGCAAGTAGGGATAGGGGTGTTGACGCAATAGCTTTTGATGACAACCCGATACGAGGTGGGAAGTTTGTCATTCAAGCCAAACGATATAATAACGTAGTGCCAGTTTCAGCAGTTCGTGACCTTTATGGAACCATGATTAATGAAGGTGCAGTAAAAGGGATATTGGTGACAATGAGCTACTTCGGCGCTGATTCTCTTGAATTTGCAAAAGATAAACCTATTGCTCCAATTGATTGACCGCAAAAAGAAAATTAAAGTTAAAAATGTTGGACAGGCGTTTTCGCCTGTTATTATAATTGGTTTATTATAGGCAGGATTCCGGTTTTATTTTGAAATGTCACAGGCAAGATGCCTGTACTACTTTAATATGACATAGGCAGGATGATTGGCTACCGTTAAAGTTTAAGATTGATGAATATTCAGAAATTCTCTCGTTTATCTAAGGCTATCTCTGAGAGAAATAAGGGCATTAAGTATGTATCTGATATCTGGATAAGAAACGGTGAAGAATTGATTATTGCCGGTGGTAACATAAGTTTCTGTAGAAGTAGAGACGCCAACTTTTAGCTGGGCAATGAGTTTCTTATCTTTATTGTAGAAATAAAATGTTTGTTCAGGTTTATCCAGTTTTGTAGTCTGGGGTTGAGCCTCGTCTGCTGTTAGTCTGGAATTGTATTTTAAATCTAAAATATTATCCAGCAGAAGATAGACTTTAGCGGTTTCTACAGGATAAAAATTAATTTTCTCTTCACCAGCAGTGACTTTGCCAAGTTCCCAGTTCAGGTCTTTCAACTGAAGTACATACGAGGTCCCCTCATCGGCAAATTCAACCCGCTTTATATTGCCCCGAGAGATACCCGCGAGCAACCGTTTATCAATTAAATCGTCTTTAGTTTTATTGATTGCGTCATATGCCATGGTGGGAATATTTATTACCGTATCTTCACCTGATTTACGGGCATAGCATCTTTTACCTTCTTCATCTCTATTGCCCAGATAAATCGTTTCGCTTTTATTTTTATCAACATCAGTGATAACAAATTTCACGCGGGGCACATCCAGTCCATATTCAGACCAGGATTGAGGATAGTCAGCGACAAAGTTCTCAACTTTGCCGGATATTATCTGCGATAGCATTGCGGTAACTTTATCGTGGTCGCAACTTGTGCTTTTGTCATCGGCAAATTCCCACTTCTGCTCTGCGTTCTTTACCAGTTCTATTTTTTCATTCTCTTTTACTATTTCAATTTTATCAACATCTATCATATTTATACTGAAGAGACGTGAATTTCTGAATTTATTAGGATGCTTTTTCAACTCATCGTATACGTCATTCTTAATCAGGAAAATTCTGGGATTATCAGCGCGTTTGGCATAATAGTTTGATTCTTTAAAGTTACCAACCAATAAAGTAGAAGTCGTGGTTTTGTTGTCTTTGCTTTTAGTGGTGACAGTAAAAGTGATTTCAGGCTTTTCCAGTCCGTATAATGCCAGACTGGCAGTGGTTGGTTCTATGTAATCTACAACTCTGGCAAAGTTAACTTTGCGGAAAAGATTGCTGATTTCATCTTTATCGCCAGGATACACAACAGGTTTACTCAGGCGCCATTCGCCTTCCGCATCTTTAGCTCCTGCAGCTATGCCAAAACTATTTATCAGCGTAAAACTTGTACACATATCTGGCTCACAACTGAGGACAGTTTTTTCACGAAAGTCAAAGAGCCGCTTCTGCAAATTATTATTTATGTAAGAGGGCAGTGTAAAAATCTCTTTGCCTTCAGCAAATTTGGAAAAATATTTTCCTATATAGGTAGACTCATCGCCCACCAGGAGGGAGATTTTTTTCTGTGGTTCGGTAAATTCCAGAATGATTTTAGTTTTGGGCTTTGCCAGACCATAAGGTTCAAGTAATTCTGCCTCAAAGATATCAGATTTCTTCGCTCCTGAAAGATTTGACAGTATAACCTCAATAGTATCCTTATCAGCAATTTCATAAATCGGTGAGACTATATACCAGGTGTCATTTTTCTTTTCCAGACGAAATTTGCCGTTTTCGTTCTCCAGTTCAAAAGCAGTTATTTTATCTTTTGATTCACTGAGTAGCATAGCCTCAGCTTCTTTTTTCTGTTCTTTTTTAGTTTTCATCTTTTGAGCACCGAAATATACGGCGCCAATCACGAGGAAGATTATGGCAATAATAAGATTACGTTTGAAACTCATCTTGCCCGCCTCCTCAGCATTGTATATCCTAAACCGCCAAAAAATACTAATGATGGCAGAGTGATAACCAGTGTAATAAAAATCAGTCTGGTCTGCGCGGCGCTAAGTATGACCGGGGTAGATTCCAGCAGTTTCTCCGGAATGGAAATAATTTCTTTTTGTTCTGTTAGCCAGTTGATAGCATTAAGGAAAATTAAAGCTGCTCCAGTGTTAATATTGGCATTGGCAAATATATCACTGTCTCCAACTACAAATAATTTGGTGTCCTGACTTTTTCCTCCCTCACCCGAGGATTCTACCTCACCAGTGTTTCTATTTACAACTGCCAGTGCAATGGTTTGAGATTTAATCCTGTCGCGTTCTGGAGTGGTGATTTTTCGTGATTCAAAGAGTTTGTCTACGTCTTCTGACCAGGAAGAATCACTGGTACGCAGTATTTCTTCATATTCTGTAGCCTCGGGATAGGGGTCCACTTTACCTACAGTTCTGGCTTGTGGCACAAAGAACGCTTGATTCTTTGGCAGGTCTTTCAGAATTGGATGGTCACTGGCGCCATAAGCCAGCGGAGCCAGTGGGTCACCATATAGTGCCTGACTGATGGGGTTCATATCTACTACAATATCTCGCTTGATTACCACGCCAAATTCTTTCAGCAGTTCAGTGAGGCGGTCAAAACTCATCATTAGTGATGACACCGGGTCCAGGAGAAATATGGCTCTTCCACCTTTTTGTAAATAGTTGCGCAGGATGTCAACTTCCACGGGAAACAGGTCAGTAGTGGGACCGGCACAGACTAAAACCGAACAATCTGGCGGCACAAATCCTTTCTCAGCCAGATTGAGGTCTTTAACTGTCAATGCTCGTTCTTCCAGCAGGCGTTTTATCTCTGACATACTATTATCAACTTCGGGTTGTTGCCGCATATAGCTGAAACTTTCTCGCCGTTCTAAAGGCTTCTCTCCATGTCCCTGCAAAAAGTAAATTACTGTTTCGCCCTCTCGCACGACCTCTGCAATGGCATTGATGAAATCCTTCTCCTGCTGACTGTGTATTTTTTTCTTTTTCTTCCCGCAGATGACAAAAAAGTCACCGGGTATAACATTAGTATCGTATTCACGTGCAATTAAGGTATCTTTAAAGGGATTATGAATCTCATACTTTATTTTTTTACTCACATAGGTATAGCGTTTAAGCAGGTCTTCTGCAGTCTGGCGGTCATCAGTAAAGGCGACAATTTTAACCTCTTTATCCAGCGTTTTTATAAAATCCCGCGATTGTTTGGATAGGCTGTAAAGCTGGGCTTTGGTTACATCCCAGCGCTTAGGTGAAATTGAAACGAGTAAGTAGATGAACACCACGATGCCCAGCGCAAAGAGAGTATATAAACCTACATTGACGTAATACCGAACATTGGCGCTCTCAAAACGCAAGAAGACTGTAAGAAACATCAGCAAGCCAAGAACGACACCGATTATTGTTACTGTGGTAAACGTTCCATGAATGGCACTGATGATATTGGCTGCAATTACTAAAATAATACCTGCCAGTGGTAACCATCTGGCTAATTGTTGACTGATTTTTTTCATAGTTTACACCCTCCACCGTCTTGATTCCAGGACTCTGGCGGTGAGAAACAGGAAAAATCCGGTAAATAATATGAAATAAGCAATGTCCTTTGTCTCAATAACGCCCATAGTGAAATTAACCGCATGCAGGCGGACAGAAAGACCTCCAAGCACTTTTGATAAAAAGCCAGTCTCAGCAGATGCCAGGTCTCCTACCAGATAAAAAACTAATAGACCGGCAAACGTTAGAATTGATGCCACAATCTGGTTCTCAGTTACCGATGAAGCAAATAAGCCGTAAGCAACGTATGCCATACCCAGTAAGAAGATACCCAGATATGAAGATAAAATAACTGGCACTTCAGGCTGACCGATAATCATCATTACTATGGCATAGACAAATGAGACAAACAACATCAACACAATAATACTTAATGCTGCCAGATATTTTCCAATTAACAGCTCCCAATCGCGAAACGGATAAGTAACCAGAAGTTCAAAAGTTCCGCTTTTCTTCTCTTCCGCAAACAGCCGCATAGTTAAAATGGGAACTACAAATAATAGCAGGAAATTAAGCAAGCCAAACGTGTTACGCACTACGAACTGCGTCATATTTAACTGCGGGAATCCCATCCGGTAGCGCATCTGTGCATTTATTGAAATCTGGCTGAAGAATACCAGGATGTCCTGAAAAAATAATCCTGCTAGGGCAAAGAATAGCCCCGCTACTACATATACACTGGGAGACTGTAAGTAAGTCTTAAGTTCTTTTTTATAAATTGGCAGTATATTAAGAGACATTGTCGCTAACCTCCTTTTCTTCAGCCGTAACCACGCGAATAAATATCTCTTCTAATGATAAACCTAAGGTGCGAAACTCCAGCAGGTTCCCCCCTTCCAGAAATACCGCACGGGAAATATCTGCCCGCAAATCCTTTCCTTTAGCATAACTGATTTCAAACTCTGCTTGCTGTTTGTCTATACGCCTGCTGAGTTTAACGCTTTGCACTCCGGGAATGCTTTTAAGCGCCTTATCTATTTTCTCCAGGTCGCCCTTTACAACAACACTGGATTTTACGTCTCGTTCTAATTCGCTTACGAGTTCTTCAGTAGTGCCGTGAGCCACAATTCTGCCACGATTAATGATGACAACGTGCGTACAGCTCTGGCTTACTTCGGGTAAAATATGACTGCAAAGAATAACAGTACGCTTTCCTGCCATAGATTTAACCAGATTACGAATCTCAATAATCTGACGTGGGTCAAGACCAATTGTAGGCTCGTCTAAAATTAAAACTTTCGGGTCTCCAACTAATGCCTGTGCCAGACCCACGCGTTGCTGATAACCTTTGGATAAATTCCCGACTATACGATGAGCGACGTTTTCCAGTCCCACTTCTTGAATCA
>CAYRXI010000074.1:0-3025 GCA_964428255.1 uncultured Candidatus Sumerlaeota bacterium | reverse complement strand
TATCAATTGCCTGACGGCGCTGGCGTGAAGGAATTCCCTTGGCTTCAGCGACAAAATTCAGATAGCTTCTGACAATCATATCTTTATACAGCGGAACTGTTTCCGGCATATAACCAATGACCCGTCGCACTGCAAGTGAATCTTTGATAATATCGTAGCCAGCAATGGTAGCAGTACCACGAGAGGGGGGGGTATAACAGGTGAGAATTCGCATAGTAGTTGATTTGCCTGCAGCGTTGGGACCGAGGAAGCCTAACACTACGCCTTCGGGAACATTAAAACTTACATCTTCAATTGCCCTAGTGGCTCCATAGTATTTGGTTAAGCCCTTAACTTCTATCATCTCAGACCCCCGTATACATTTTTTCACTCAAGCCCCTGACATAAAGAACCACAGACCGCAATTTCTATCGTTTAAATAGCGAATTTGCAAAATCTGTGGCTTCTTAAAAAAGGCTTTTTATATACTTTGACATTTAAAAAATAGTTCAGGTTTGGTAATTTTATAAAATTGACTGAAAAAATCAAGTATAACTTCTGCTGTAACTTACACTCAATTATGAAATTACAGGCAACATAATTATGTACAAGCATTCTATTGTTTTGGATACTAAAGTTAACTCTCGCAGTCATTTGAAACGGCTTTTTATGAACTTGTTGATTTTTCTATCATTGGAATTTGAAATTAAATCATTTTCATCGGAAACACAAGTTTACTAATTTTCGGCTAATAAAATATGAATTGGATAGAGCACATCCCGGCAGTCATAAAAATATTGCTGGTGTTAGCCATAGTTGTCAGCTGGTTAAAATTTAAAATTCATCTGGGTTTATCACTGATAATTGGCAGTATATTTTTGAGTTTTTTATTTCCTATGACTCCCGCAAATTATTTTAAGGCAGTATTCGCCGGGATTTTTTCTCTGGAAACCATCTCTCTGGCAATAATTGTTGTTGGCATATTAATTTTATCTAACGGAATGTCCTTGGCTGGTAGATTAAATCGTATTGTTGAGACATTTAAACGTCTGGTAGGAGAAAGTCGGATTACGTTGGTTACGTTTCCAGCATTAATTGGTCTATTGCCGATGCCAGGCGGAGCAATTTTTTCTGCGCCAATGGTGGGGGCAATGAGCCAAAACTCTGTGCTTCAGCCCCATCATAAAGTTACAATTAATTACTGGTTTCGTCATATCTGGGAATTCTGGTGGCCCCTGTATCCCGGTGTAATTTTAGCCCTTTCCTTAACAAAGATTTCTCCCTGGCGTTTTATCTTCCTTAATTCGCCAATGACAGTAATATCACTGGCAGCCGGCTATTTATTACTTCTTCGTCACGTTACGCTTGCTGAAATAAAACAACGCGATTTTTCCCGTCAGAATGTTCAACACTTTTTAGCTGAAGTGGCTCCGATTTTAACTATGATTTTTTCACTTATTCTTTTGGGTGCTGTTTTCAATTATATAAATATTAAACACTTACTGATTGAGAGGTTGCCAATTTTTATCGGCTTAATGCTGAGCTTTGGATGGGTTATAGTTGCGGATAAGTTGAGCTGGCTTCAGGTCAGGTCATTATTGCTGAAAAAATCGGTGCTGGAATTTGCCTTGCTAGTGTTTGGGATTATGATTTTTAAGAGTGTTCTGGAAAAATGTGGCGGAGTAACTATGCTGAAAAACGAACTTATAAATTATAATATCCCAATTTTGTTACTGATAATGATATTGCCATTCATTGCCGGGCTGGTTACCGGAATTGCTGTAGCTTTTGTTGGCACTTCTTTTCCTGTAATACTCCCATTGATTAACTCTGGCGCGCCGATGTCTGATAATGGTGCTTTAATTTTTATTGCTTATGTTATGGGTTGGGTTGGGATGATGCTTTGCCCGGTGCATATCTGTTTGTTGCTAACACGAGATTATTTTAAAGCTAATCTCTTGAAAGTTTATACCCAGTATTTAATCCCGCTCTCTATTTTAACCGGGCTATCGGCAATTTTGCTGTTTTTATTGTATCAATTTATCCGTTTCTGATTGATGCTGGTTTTTAAGTCTAAGTTAACCGCACTGGAATTCCGCGCTCTGCCAGAAATTGTTTCATTTGCTTGATGGAGTATTTACCAAAGTGAGCAATGGAAGCAACCAGAACAGCATCAGCATGGCCATTGACGATGGCTTCATAAAGATGTTCCAGAGTGCCTGCACCACCTGAAGCAATGACTGGCACATTAACAGCATCGGCAATAGCACGTGTCATCTGAATATCATAGCCTGCCTGCGTACCATCGGTATCCATACTGGTAGGTAGAAGCTGGCTGGCACCCAGGGCAACAACTTGTTTTGCCCACTCTACTGCATCAATACCTGTCGGTGTCGTTCCACCACGTATCATCACCTCAAACCCGGAGGGAAGTTCTGGCTGTCTGCGCGTATCAATAGCTACAATAATTTTTTCTCTCCCGAATTCACGGGCTGCTTCGTAAATCAAACGCGGGTTTTTTACTGCTGCTGTATTAATGGAAACTTTTGAGGCACCAAGATTTATTAGCTCTTCTATATCTTGCAGGCTACGAATACCACCGCCGACAATTAAAGGCACAGCTATTTTTTCTAATGTTCGTTTGATAACATCAATCAATGCCTTGCGTTCTTCAATTGTCGCAGTAATATCTAAAAATACAATCTCATCAGCACCAGCGATGCTGTAGGCAGCCGCAGCTTCTGCTGGGTCGCCCACGTCCTTTAAATCAACAAATTTGACCCCTTTTACCAGACGTCCATTTTTAACATCCAGACAGGGAATAATTCTGCGGTAATTCATTTGTTTGCCTCCACCATTTTTATTAAATTCCAGAGTATTCTCTTGAAACCACTTTGTAGTGTTCACTAAATTAATACGTATTATCTTATTGCAGATGGAAAATCTGTCAAGGAGGGACAGTGAAAAACGAAGTGTTCATCAATAAACTGGCATTAACATTAACTTTTTTTCTTATCTCCTGGGCTGGAAATGGTCTTTCACAGTA
>CAYRXI010000073.1:7976-15843 GCA_964428255.1 uncultured Candidatus Sumerlaeota bacterium | reverse complement strand
TAGCCCACTATTACCACCAAGCTGCAGGTTTGTACCTAACTGCTCGCACTATGCGCTGGAGGCACTCACAAGCAGAAGTTTTCCTCAAGCTGTCTGGCTCATACTCCGGCGCCTGCTGCGATGTCATCCGTTCAGCCGTGGTGGCTTTGACCCACTGCCCAAATGAACAGAAAAATGCAACTGGGTGCCTTGTTTAATTCAGGCAATATGAACTGATTATGGATATGCAACGTAGAATATTCCTCTTTATTGTTTTATCTATATTAATTATCCTGTTTTATTCTTCATTAATGCACCAACCTCCACCTCCCCAGCCACCGGAAAAGATAGACATTGCAGAAGAGGAAACATCACCAACCCTGGTAGCACGAAAGGATTCATATTTCAAACCTGTAGATAAGGAATCCGACCTCAGCTCCTTGCCAAAGCTGGAAGAAACTGAGCTTTTAAGTTTTGATAAAGCTGAAAAAATAATTGTAACGACTGATAATTACTATGTTGTTTTTTCCACTCTGGGTGCCAAACCCATCAGCTGGCTTATTAAGCCATTTAAGGTCTCGGCAACTAAACCTGAGGAAAGTTTCACTACAGACACTATGATTGAACTTATTCCTCAATGGCTCCCTCAGGATTTGCAGCGAGAATTCCCGCTGGAATTGACATTACACGAATTCGGTGGTGGGATTCATAATGAATTCCGCACTATGCTCTATCAGGCAACGCAAGAAGTTCTACCTACTGGAGATATCAAACTTGAATTTGTATCACCCCTCAATGCTCAGAATGTCCGCATTATAAAAACATTTATCTTTCCGCCATCCGGATATGTAGTTAATTATACCTTGCGTGTTAGTAATGAAGGTGACGCCAAGCTTATTTTTGACAACGATGGCCTGGGACTGGGCTTGCTCTGGGGAGCTGGCATTGGCAGTGACAAATCACAACTGGATGCAACTGAAGCTCGCGGTATTAACAGCATTTTTCGCGTTGGACACTCGGTTAAGACCGCTCAGCCGAAACGTAGTAAGGGCTATTCGTATTCAGGAGATATTACCTGGGGTGGCTTGGAAACTCGCTTCTATTTAGCAGCTATCATTTCTCCAGAGGCTTCATTCAGACAATTCTCGGCAGCAGTAAAAGAGCGAAATTTAGTCGGACTGGCTGATGCAGAGTTGAAAGAAATCCCTATTCTGCCGATAACTGCGGAATTAATGTTGCCACGCTTTATCCTGGAGCCGGGACAGAGTTTTACTGGAGCCTTCAAGGTGTTCGTTGGTCCAAAATCTTATGACGTCCTCAGCGCTGTGGGCTATGACTTACAAAAATCGCTGTTCGGCTGGATAAGACCATTCTGTGTCATACTCTTAAAGATTATGCAGTTTTTTTACAACATTACTCTGAATTATGGCTGGGCAATTATTTTCCTGACGGTGCTGGTGCGAATTGTTACCTATCCCTTGACCATCAAAAGTATGCGCATTCAGGCAAAATCTATGGCGGAACAACAGCGCATTAAACCATTGATTGATGAGCTTAATAAAAAATATAAAGACAATCCAGCGCTGCGTAATAAAAAGCTAATGGAGCTGTATAAAGAGCATGGTATTAACCCGCTGGCACCTTTACGGGGCTGTTTGCCTTTGCTCTTGCAAATGCCCATTTTCTTTGCGCTCTATATTCTACTGATGCAGGCAATTGAGTTAAAAGAACAATCATTTCTGTGGATTAAAGACCTCTCTGCCCCGGACCGATTATTTTCTTTTCATACTTCAATACCATTAATTGGTTCTTACTTCAATTTGCTGCCCATCCTGATGGGGCTCAGCCAGGTTCTCATTTCTAAGATTAGCACAGTCACTGCTGTAACGGACCCACTTCAACGTCAGATGATGATTCTGATGCCATTATTCTTTATGATAATCCTGTACAATTTGCCCTCGGGACTGGTTCTCTACTGGCTGGTTTCCAATATTCTACAGGTAGGACAGCAATTGATAGTTAATAAACATATAAAGGAGCATTTGAGCGGACAACCAGGATTAGCTGCAAGCAAATAATACTCATTGAAATGAGAGGCAGCTCTTTGAAAATTAATCTATAGAAAATCAGGAGTTGTGGAAGCTAAACCTTGGAAGTCCTCTTTGTTCGCTCCATTAAGAAAGGAGTGCGAGGTTCCTATGCGACCGATTATTTTCGTCAACGCCGCTAACATTGACGAAGCCAGACAAAAAGCGGCAGCCGAAATGAATCTGCCGCTCGATGCCATTAATGTCAGAAAACTGGATAGTGTAGAGGAAGATGTATTAGAAGGTGCTTCTCCTCTGGCTGGGCGCTATCGGGCAGAAATAAAGCCCGAACGATTGATGAAAATGGCACAGGAAACACTAACAAAATTATTCCAGACAATGCATATTATGGCAGAATGCCGGGCGAATTTGATTGGCCAGCTTATTCATTTACGCGTGGCAAGCCCGGAGAAAAAACTCATTGTCGGCAGAAAAGGCGCCACTCTGGAAGCAATTACACATTTCATTAATCGGGTGGTCAGCGCAAATGATAAGGATTTGCCTTACGTTTACGTGAGTGTTGAAGGATTTAACGACTTACGTATAAAACGGCTGGAACGTATTTCCTTCAATGCGATAAAGCAAGTACGGGCAAATAAACAAAAAGTGATGCTGAAACCGATGAAACCCGATGACCGCAAAATAATTCATAATATTGTTAAAGGGGTTGAGGGCGTGACCTCTTTCAGCCAGGGCGAGGAAGGAAAACGCTGTGTGGTAATTACGCCGGTGAATACCAATCATTATAAAAATCCACAGCTGGCAGGCGGAGTGTTTTAAAAAATTATCTATTAGCTGTGAAGTTTTAAGCAGGCTCAAAAAAATTACTGTAGTATTTTTATCTACCGGGTTTTTAAGCCTGGCTCAACTACCAGCAAGTTGCCGTTACCGATTTCCCGCCATTTCTCCTCAGTTAACTTTTCTGAACAAATTAACACGGCCTTTCACCTGTCAGCTTTTTACTGCGGAGTAAGACTCTGGTCTCCTCTGACTTAACCACATTGGGTACTTTTTTAAGAGACTTTCGTTCTAACTTATAAAGAGTGTAGTAATCTGGAGAAGTTTTTGAGTATCTAAAAGCATATAGGGAGATGCCATTGGAGAGGAGAAAATTTAATCCATTATGTTTTTTTGTTTAGTCTCATTAATGGCTTTTGTTAAGCCTTTAATGATGTCTCCACATTCTTCAATACATTGCATAATAAAATGAAAATATACCTCTGAATCAGTCTCTCCAATAATTTTACTTTTGTATGTGTCTTTTAGAAGTGAGTATAAATAATCTCTGTCTACCCAGCCATATTTGAAAGGATGTGAATTTCGTTCTGCGCTTTCTCCATTTGTCGCAAATCTAACGTGACAAATAATTATAATTTATTGCACTTCCTTTGCATGAATAGTAATCATACTTTCTGTATTTATTGCCGATATACCTTCTTTATAAATTTTTGCCTCATTATTTTCATACCAGCCGATTCCCCAGCCGTCGGGATTGCTATTTCAGAAACTTCTAAATGGTGTGTCTGCTTTCAGTAGTGAAAATTCTAAATCTCCAGGCTTGTTAGCCATTACACCTAATAATCTGCACATTTTTAACCCCCTTTTTAAGCTTTAAGCCTTTATTTTGAACTTGTCTCCGGGACTAATACACTACGCAAGGAAAAATTATGTAATTTGGCTCTAATCTTAAAGATGAGCCAAGTTGTATTAATTTCTTAATCGTCTTTTATAAGATTCCAAGAAAGGAAGGCTAAACTGTTTAGGAAATAAATAAAGCGAATTTCACAAATTGAAATGGGATAATCGGATTACAAGAAATAGCAGAGAAAAAAGGAAATGGTGGAGCAGAGGGGATTCGAACCCCCGACCTCCGCCTTGCAAGGGCGGCGTTCTCCCAAAACTGAACTACTGCCCCGAATTATCAAACAAAATAATTTTATCTCTCTGGCTTTGCCCAGCGCAAGTAAAATAAAAAATTCATATCTTAATTATAATCGTTGGCTGATCTTAACTCACTTTTATCAGGACTGCTTATGATGAACATTAAGCGGGTGTTTTTACGTAAAAGAATTGATAATATTAGAAATCATCACCAGCTCAAAGAATATTATTACTAATTCAGAAATCACCTGCTGTTAAAACTCGGGCTTAATTATAATTAAAGTGGTCTATAAAGTGCAGGAAAAGACTTATCTTCATTAAATCAATTTCTTCTCATCGATGATACTAAACAAGCCCTATTCATACCGTAGAATTCCTTTATCTACTGTGCGAATAGATAAGCCCTCACGCACAAGCTCATTAATGCTATACCCGGCAGTTACTACCTGATTTTCATTATACCCGAAATTTAGCAAATCTCGCACACTAAAGCCCGCAATTCTCATTTCTGTTGGAGTAAAGCCCGCCTCACGCAGCTCGCTTCCAGAAAAGTATTTTTTCAGCTCACGCACACCAAAACCCGCTCGCTTCAATTCATGAATACTATATTCAGTTGCCAATTCACTTATATCAAATCCCAGTTTTATCAGGTCCAGCGCCGAGTAGCCAGCACTTTTGTAGTGATGAATTTGATAACCCAGTGATTTCAGCTGAGTTGCCCGGTAGCCGGCCTCCACCAATCGCTTTAGCCTTTGTATATCAGTCTCCTCTTCAGTGCTCTCTACGGGTGGTATTTCTGGCTGGTCAGCGCCGGGTATATCATAACCGAGCTGTCTTAAATCACTGACAGAATAACCAAGTTTCTGCATACCTTCAATAGAATATCCCAGCTGGATAAGAGTCTTCGCATTGAGTCCACGCTTTAACAGAAGATCAACACCCTTTTTAGCAGCCGAGATTACCAATTTATGGAGGCTAACTAAATCACCTATGCCCAGTTTCCTGCAAATTTCAAGGCGTGCGTCAATATTTGAGTTCTTCTTCATTACAATTATCGCTCTTATTACTTCACCTTTTCCCAGATACTTTAAACTTAATTTCTGCCAGACTTATTCTATTTGCTATACCTGATTAATACTTATTGTAAATTTATTCATCCATTAATGTCAATGAACTTACTATAATTGTGCATTAATAAAAAGTTACAAAACCAAAGGTTTAAAGAATAGAATTACTTCTGGAAAGAATAAATAAAATGAGGAAAATTCCTGACAAAAAATGAGAGTGAGGATAATGAATGTGTAATTATTCCTCTTCTCCCTCTATGCGCAACGGTTCATCCAGGACCTGTTCCAGAATCTGGTCAATAATTTCGCGGACTTCGGGGTTATTGGTTCGTTCACGTTCAGCTTTCAACTTCTGGCGGACTTCCTCAGTGCCGATTAATCCTAGCGTGGTGCGTGCGTGTTCTCTCACTTCTTCTGCCGGGTCATACAACGCCATAATCAACGCATCAATGGTCTCTGACATTTGGGCATCCTCAAGGGCAGCTGCCGCTGCTGAACGCACTTCTTCATTCTTATCTTGCTCCATTATACGCACTATAACCGGCTCCAGCTTCTCTTCCTCCAGATATTCAGCCAGTTCGTCCACGGCTTCTGCTCGCGCTTCTGCCTCTTCATCCGCCAGTTTATTCAGCAAATCAATCACTTCCTGGTTGTTGCCAACATAGATTGCCTCAGGAGTCACGTGAATGTTTTCGCCGGACACATCTTCGTCTTTAAGTTTGCCCACCAGTGGGATTTTAAGCCTGGCAGCTAGTTGCTGAGCCTCTGTAAGTGATTTTACTCTCTGCGAAGCCGGTGTTGCAACAGGAGGCGTACCTGCAGGTGATTCTTTTTCTGGAGGTTTTACGTCTTGAGGGGCGGGCTTTTCGGTCAAGTCTATCCGTGACGCGGGAGTGGGTTCTGGAACCAGCTGAGGAACAACCTGTGGGGATGGCTGAAGAGGACGGGATTGCTGAAAGAGATAGTAACTTACCGCTATCACAATTACCACTATAACAAAAATTATTATTACCTTTTTTGCACCAGACATTATTAACCTCATTAATGTTTAATTGTTTTGTGTTAAAAAATTACAATTAGTTTTATCATTAACTAATTTTGAGTGTCAAAAGAAACATTAAATTTTCAATTGCACGGACGGGTTTGAGGGTATTGAATAATTTTTTAGCTGTTATAATTTATTGATGATTAATTCAAAAAAATTGTACAGAAGCACAAGAAAAGGCTGTCCTTCTGGGGTGTAAAAGAATGCAGGAAAAAGTTGCGGTGGACATTGAAAAATACTTGCGTGAACAAAGCGCCGAAATTCTAAAACGAGTTGAGCGGTTTAACAATAAGCTCTATCTGGAATTTGGCGGGAAGTTACTGTTTGACTATCACGCAGCTCGGGTGTTGCCGGGATTTGACCCTAATATGAAAATCAAGTTATTGCAGCAACTCCAGGATAAAACCGACATAATTCTATGTATTAATGCGGGTGATATTGAGCGGCGTAAAATTCGGGCTGATTTTGGTATCACTTACGATGCTGATGCGCTTAAATTGATAGATGAGCTGCGTCAGGACTGGGGATTAGAGATAGCAGCGGTGGTGATTACCTGTTTTGACGAGCAAGTCTCTGCCATTCACTTTAAGAACAAGCTTGAGCGGCGGGGTTTGACCGTGCATACGCATCGTATCACTAAAGGGTATCCCAATGACATTGAGCTTATTGTTAGTGACCAGGGCTATGGAGCCAATTCTTTTATTGAAACGAAACGTCCCCTGGTAGTGGTAACCGGACCGGGTCCGGGCAGTGGAAAACTGGCAACCTGTCTGTCACAGCTTTACCATGAGCATAAGCGCGGAGTGCTGGCTGGCTATGCCAAGTTTGAAACTTTTCCTATCTGGAATTTACCTCTGAAACATCCGGTAAATATAGCTTATGAAGCAGCCACTGCTGATTTGATGGATGTAAACCTGATAGACCCATATCATCTTGAGGCGAATGGGGAGCCTGCAGTTAATTACAATCGCGATGTTGAAGCCTTTCCATTACTCAGACGAATTCTGGAAAAGATTACCGGCAACGAACTGCCCTATCGTTCACCAACGGATATGGGTGTCAATCGTGTGGGATTTTGTATAGTGGATGATGAGCTGGTACGCCGGGCTGCCGAGCAGGAAGTTATAAGACGGGCATTGCGTTACGAATGCGAGTATATGATGGGAATGGTAGAAAAGGAGACGGTGCAACGAGCGCGACGTTTAATGGCGGAGCTGGGATTAAAGATAGAGGATAGACCTGTGGTAGTGCCAGCCAGAAAAGCTGCAGAACTGGCGCGAGAGAATGGCAAAGGAGATAAGGGAATATTCTCCGGCGCGGCAATTCAACTAAAAGACGGGACGATAGTAACAGGCAAGAGTTCACCCCTCTTACATTCTGCAGCCAGTGCGATTTTGAACGCCATCAAACGTCTGGCTGAAATTCCCGACCGTATTCATCTTATCGCTCCCAACATCATTGAATCTATAACCAGAATGAAACAAAGTATATTGCGTGGACGGAGTGTGAGCCTGGATGTAGAAGAGACGTTAATTGCGCTCAGCACTTCTACGCCGTTCAATAATGCAGCACAACTGGCAATGGAACAACTCAAACACCTCAGAGGCTGTGAAATGCACCTTACTCATATCCCGACACCCGGTGACGAAGCTGGCTTACGAACTTTAGGGATTAACCTGACCAGCGATCCCTGTTTTGCTACTGAAAGCCTGTTCGTGGACTAAAGTAAACGAACTTCCTATCACTTACCTTAAATATTTTATGATTTAGCAGATTGGGGTCCCTTAATCTGAAAAACCAGCTTCCCA
>CAYRXI010000073.1:5993-7966 GCA_964428255.1 uncultured Candidatus Sumerlaeota bacterium | reverse complement strand
ACAACTTCTGTGTTATCCTTAATTTCTCCGGCGATAAGTTTTCGTGCAAGGGGCGTTTCAAGATGACGCTGTAAATAACGTTTCAGTGGACGGACACCGTAGCTGGGGTCATAGGCTTCATGGGCAATGAACTCTTTGGCTCTATCGGTAAGACTCAGTGTGATACGATGCTCTTCCAGACGTTTACGAATTTCGTTCAATTGCAGTTCAATTATCTGTTTAAGTTCGCTAAGAACCAGAGGTTTGAACAAGATAATTTCGTCCACACGATTGAGGAACTCCGGACGGAAATGTAGACGCATTTCACTGAGCACCTGTTCACGCACCCGAGGTTTAATTTCTCCGGTTTCAGTCACTCCCTCAAGCAAATATGGAGAACCAATGTTAGATGTCATAATCAGAATTGTATTTTTAAAGTCAACTGTTCTTCCATGCGAGTCAGTAAGTCTACCATCATCTAGCACTTGCAGGAGAACATTAAACACGTCTGCATGTGCCTTCTCAATCTCATCCAGCAGGATAACGCTATAGGGTTTACGTCTGACGGCTTCAGTCAATTGTCCGCCTTCCTCATACCCGACATAGCCCGGTGGTGCACCGATAAGTCGGCTGACAGTATGGCGTTCCTGATATTCTGACATATCAATACGAATCATATTTTCTTCTGTATCAAAAAGCGCCTCAGCCAGAGCGCGAGCCGTTTCAGTTTTCCCCACACCGGTTGGTCCAAGGAATATAAATGAACCAATGGGGCGTTTGGGGTCTTTTAAGCCAGAGCGTGCGCGCAGAACTGCATCTGCCACACTTTTAATTGCTTCATCCTGCCCGATGACGCGCCTATGCAGGATTTCATCAAGGCGCAATAGTTTCTCGCGCTCGCCTTCCATAAGTCTACTTACGGGAATTCCAGTCCAGCGGCTGACAATTTCAGCAATTTCCTCTTCAGTGACTTCCTCCCGAAGCAGTCTTTGGTCTCCAAATTGTTCCGCTATTTTACTCTCTGCAGCTTTTAATTCTTTTTCCAGCTGCAACAGCTTACCATACTTCAGCTCAGCGGCTTTGTTCAGGTCGTAATTCCGCTCCGCTTTTTCAATCTCAAAGTGAACCTGTTCAATTTGTTCCCTTAATGATTTAATTTGCTGGATGGCTTGCTTTTCAGCATCCCATTGAGCCTTAAGCGTACCAAAGCGGTTCTTCAATTCTGCCATTTCTTTTTCCAGTTCCTGGAGACGCTTTCTGGAAACCTCGTCTTTTTCCTTTTTCAGGGCTTCACGCTCAATTTCAAGCTGCAAAATACGTCGATGCAGATCATCCAGCTCCGCAGGCATAGAATCTATCTCAGTGCGAACCATAGCACAGGCTTCATCTACAAGGTCAATAGCCTTGTCTGGCAGGAAGCGGTCGCTGATATAGCGATGTGATAACACAGCTGCAGAAACCAGGGCAGCATCAGCAATGCGAACGCCGTGATGAACTTCAAACTTTTCCTTCAGTCCACGAAGAATACTGATGGTATCTTCAACTGAGGGTTCATCTACCAGAACGGGTTGAAAACGGCGTTCCAGAGCAGGGTCTTTCTCAATATATTTGCGGTATTCGTCAAGAGTAGTCGCACCCACACAGCGGAGCTCACCGCGTGCGAGCATCGGTTTGAGCATATTGCCGGCATCAATGGCACCTTCGGCTTTACCCGCACCCACAATATTGTGCAATTCGTCAATGAACATAATAATTCTGCCTTCAGATTTGGCTACCTCATTCAACACTGCTTTGAGACGCTCTTCAAACTCACCGCGATATTTAGCACCAGCCAGCAATGCCGCCATATCCAGCTGAAATATGGTTTTGTCTTTTAAGCCTTCTGGAACATCGCCCCGGAAGATACGCTGTGCTAATCCCTCCACGATTGCTGTCTTTCCAACTCCAGGTTCACCAATCAGCACCGGATTGTTTTTGGTTCGGCGACTGAGAAT
>CAYRXI010000073.1:4034-5964 GCA_964428255.1 uncultured Candidatus Sumerlaeota bacterium | reverse complement strand
CCCTGCCGATCACCGGGTCGAGTTTGCCTTTTTGTGCCAGTTCGGTGAGATTACGGCCATAGCGCTGAAGAGCCTCGTAGGTGGCTTCTGGAGTAGGAGTGGTGACACGCTGATTGCCACGCACCTGCATTAATGCCTGAAAAAAACTATCACGCGTGATACCAAATTCTTTGAAGATTCTGGCACTCGGCGTACGGGAGTCTTCGGCAAAAAATGCAAGAAATAAATGTTCTACTGAAATGTATTCATCTTTGAGGCGTTTGGCTTCATCTTCGGCTAACACCAGGAGATTGTTCAGGCGAGGAGTAACATATACCTGTCCCGCAGGGGCACCAGTTGCAGTTCGCACCCTGGGTAATCGTTCAATCTCCTGCTCCAGACGATGAGTAAAAGAATCCACCGGAACATCCATTCGCATCATTAAGCGCGGGATTAAGCCATCTTCCTGCTTGAGCAACGCCAGCAGGAGGTGCTCACCGTCAATCTGCTGATGCCCATACCGAGTGGCAATACTCTGCGCTTGAGCCAGAGCTTCCTGGGCTTTTTCTGTAAATTTGTTTATATCCATAAAAACCTCCGTTTAATTTCTATTTAATGCAAATTTTAATGTTTTGCTAAAGATATGAGCAAAGTTCGTTCCTGAAAAATAGCACTGGAATATTTGAAGTTACAAATGAAAGTCTATTCTCTTATATCGCATAAATGTGTAATTTTGACTCAAACACTGAGAATTTACAAGACTAAAACATAATGAAATCTTGCTTACTATAATCCCACTCCCTCAGCAGAGAAAAGTTAGATTATCAAGACCGCTTAACGGAGGGTAAACATATAAAACACACTACAATAAAGTATTCAGATTCAATTTGACACCGAAAGGGGAATTCAGGAAACTATATATTTTGAATTTGTATTCATTATTTTGAACAGAGATTTTAAATGCCACGTATAGCATACTCGGAGAAATATAAAAATTTAATGCGGTCGGCTATTTTGCAAACCGCTGAAAAAGTCTTTGCTCGGCACGGTTACTTTAGCACGACGATTAAACTCATCGCAGACGAAGCTGGAGTGGCAATCGGTAGCATTTATCAGTATTTCAAAAATAAGGATGATTTATACGGCACATTGCTGGAAGAGAAAATAAAGGAGCTCTTGGCATTTTTAACAACGGCTTTGCACAAAGCTCCTACCGGTAGCAATCGGCTTAATGTACTCATTGAGTCCATCATAGAGTTTTTTGTGAACAATGTGGCTTTCTTTAATATTTACGCCGCTGAACATGATGCGCTGGATTTAAAACTTCACAGCAGTTTATTCGTGCGCTATTTTAAATACCGGCAGGACTTTCTGAATCTGATAAAGACTGAAGTAGAAGCCGCAATCCGGCAAGGCACTCTACAGAAACACGACCCGGAACTGATAGCAGAAGCCCTGATGGGGATTATGCATAATATCATCAGACATAAATTTCTCAGCGGGGAAAAACTGACCGTTCCAGAGCTTACCAATTTTATTACAGAAGTGTTTTATCAGGGTTTTGGCAGTAAAAATTTCAAACAACAAGATTAATAGGAAGAAAAGATGAGAATAAACAAAAAATATTTGTGGATACTACTGGGGATTAACCTGGTCCTGATTATAACGGGATGCGGGAAAAAACAGGATGAGAACAAACTGTTGAACAATAATGTGGAAGCAATTCCTGTGGAGATTTTTAAAGTAGGGAGAACAACTTTGCAAAATGAGATGACCTTTACAGCGACTGTAGCAGCCATTGATGAGGTTATGATTCAGCCAAAGGTGAGTGGTGAGGTACGTAAGCTGTATGTAGACAAGGGACAGGAGGTAACAGCCGGAGATTTGCTGGCAGAGATTGATACACAGGATTTTCTTATCCGCCTGGAAGATGCTGAGGCTGCGGTTAAAG
>CAYRXI010000073.1:2913-3946 GCA_964428255.1 uncultured Candidatus Sumerlaeota bacterium | reverse complement strand
AGCTATACCAGAATCGTTTCGCCAATAGATGGTTTAATAACAGAACGTTTTATTTCAGCGGGTGAAATCGCCTCTCCGGGTAAACCCCTGTTTAAGATAGTCAACTTAGACTCTATTAAAGTTGCGACTCATATCCCTGAGACCATCTTGCCCAATTTAAAAGTGGGACAGCCAGCAGTGATATATGCTGAGATAGACAAAAGCCGAGAGTTTACAGGAACCATCCATGTGATTGGACCAGCTGTTGACCCACTTACTCGCACTGCAGCAGTAGAAATCCAGACCTCTAATTCGCTTCATCTACTAAAACCGGGGATGTTCTGCCGCACACGTCTGATAGTGGAAGAGCGCCGTGAGGCTCTGGCTGTGCCCAAGGAAGCCATCAATCGGGATGGAAACATAACATTTGTATTTACAATTGATTCGGACGTTGCCAGCAGAAAAAACATAAAAACCGGGATTGAACATAGAGGACTAGTAGAAGTCCTTGAAGGAATTACCGAGGGAGCTCTGGTTGTGGTTTCAGGGAAGGAGAATTTACGGACCGGTGCAAGGGTAAAAATCGCCAGATTATTGGAGGCTAACGAGAGAGAATGACTTTACCAGAATTTGGAGTAAAACGTCCTGTAACTGCCACAATGATTTTTCTGGCGCTACTATTATTAGCCATAGTAGCGCTAACACGCCTTCCCATTGATTTGATGCCTGAAATAGAGCCACCAGCCATCAGTGTAATTACGCCCTACTTTGGTGCCAGTGCCAGAGACGTGGAGGAAAAGGTCACCGAGTATATTGAGAAAGACCT
This sequence comes from uncultured Candidatus Sumerlaeota bacterium, assembly GCA_964428255.1. GTDB lineage: Bacteria > Sumerlaeota > Sumerlaeia > MWCT01 > JAGHBZ01 > CAYRXI01. The sequence continues at coordinate 3,141 of CAYRXI010000073.1, read as the reverse complement.
GAGCATAGTAAGTAATCTGGACCGTATTCAATCACGTTCTATAGAAAACCTGTCAATAGTGACCTGTATTTTTGATTGGGGCACCGACCTGGATGAAGCCTCTAACGAAATCCGCGATCGCCTGGAATTCAGTAAAATCAGGATACCCGACGATGCTGAAGAGCCGATGATTTTTAAATTCAATACTGCAATCCTGCCCATATTGTTCTACGGGGTTACGGCGAAGGA
>CAYRXI010000073.1:1953-2903 GCA_964428255.1 uncultured Candidatus Sumerlaeota bacterium | reverse complement strand
GTGGGAGCAGTTCAAGTACTTACAATGCAAAGCAGGCAGATTAATGTCTACCTTGATTTGCACAAACTGGAGGCATTTAACATCACTCCAGACGAGATTTCGCAGGCATTGGCAGCCGAGAACATTACCTTGCCAGCAGGTTCAATTAAGGAGGGTAGATTTGAATATGCTCTGCGTGTTCCCGGTGAATATAAAGATGTTAGTGAAATTCAAAATATAATTGTTAAAAAAATCGGGAATAGGCTAGTGTATCTGAAGGATGTAGCGCAAGTAGAGGATAGCTTTAAAGAACCTACGCGATACATCAGTGTAGATTTTGACCAGGGTGTGCTGTTTTTTGTGCAGAAGCGTTCCGGTGCAAACACAGTACAGGTGGAGCGCCGGGTACAGAAAAAACTTACCGAGATTAAGCAGTGGTTGCCCCCCGACGTAAAAATTATAGAGATTTTCAATACCGCTGATTTTATCAAGCTCTCCCTGACTAATCTGGGTAGTACTATTATCTGGTGTACTCTGGCAGTGGCATTGGTGGTGTTTTTCTTTTTGCGCCAGATTTTTACCAGCTTAATTATCTGCCTCACGCTACCTTTTTCTTTAACCATTTGCTTCCTCATCCTTTACCTGTTTGATTACACCATAAATACAATGTCGTTATCGGCTATTGCTATTGCTATCGGGATGGTCGTGGACAATGCAGTAGTTATTCTGGATAACATTACACGGCACATAGAGAACGGCGAACGTCCGAGTGAAGCTGCAATATTTGGCGCCACTGAAGTGGGGCTTGCCATAAGTGCTTCAACATTTACCACCATCATTGTCTTTGTCCCGCTGATGTTCCTTACCGGTATAGTGGGCATCATCTTTCGCCAATTAGGAATTGCCATAAGTGCTGCACTGCTGGCTTCCTTATTTCTGGCATTAACACTTACGCCAATGCTATGTGCGCG
>CAYRXI010000073.1:0-1936 GCA_964428255.1 uncultured Candidatus Sumerlaeota bacterium | reverse complement strand
AGGAGACTTAAGCTTTATGAAATTAGTGAACAATGGTTTCACAAATTAGAGATTCTTTATCAACGTCTGCTGACACTGGCATTAAAACATCGCTGGCTGTTTTTAGCCGGCTTTTTTATTGCCTTTAGTTCCAGTCTGTTGCTTTATCCCTTCATTGGCAAAGAATTTGCGCCAGAAGAAGATACCGGCGACATTTCCATCACGATGGAATTAGCCCCGGGAACCCGTGTTGAGGAAAGCGAACGAATAGCAAGGCAGGTGGCAGAGATATTTCGCAGTGATGCTCCGGAAGCACGGCATATTTATTATCGTGCCGGTCAGTCTGAGGAGGGTATTTCGTCGGCATTTGGTGAGAAAGAAGGGTCGCACATAGCTGAGGTGGGGGCAAAATTAGTGGAGCAGAAACTGCGTAAGCGGTCAACTGTTGAAGTAGCAAATGCTATCCGTCAGAAGATTGAGCAAATGCCGGGCATTCGCCGGCTGGATGTTATGAGTGGAGATCCGTTTGCTCAGCTCATTCTCGGTAATGAAAAACCCATTACAATTGAGGTGCGCGGATTTGACCTGGAGCCAACCACTCAAATTGCGGAAAAAATAAAAACGATCGTAGCTAATGTCCCCGGCACCACTGATGTGTCAGTGAGTCGCGACATCGGCAAGCCGGAGCTATATGTAGTGGTTGACCGCTTAAAGGCTTCGGCGCTGGGCATCTCATTAAATACCATAACCAATACTCTGCGGACATTAGTCTATGGCAAAGAGGCGACTAAATTCAGGGAAAAGGGCGACGAGTATAAAATCTTTGTGCGCCTAAACGAGGAATTTAGAAAAAACATTAACGACATAAAGCAGTTAAGTTTTCGCACCCTGACAGGAGAGCTGGTCAAGCTGAGTGAATTTGCAGAGATAATGGAGGTGCCGGGACCAACAGAAATAGAGCGGAAAAATCAGGAACGATTGGTGAAGGTAGGAGCTAACACCTACGGACGTTCACTTGGTGACATCGCTGCAGATATAAAACGCCAGATTTCCAGACTCAGACTTCCTCCTGATATAAGTATTTACTACGCTGGCGAGATTGAGGAACAACGCAAAGCAATGCGTGATTTGAACCTGATGCTAATTGTGGGATTTACTCTGGTATATATGATTATGGCATCTCAGTTTGAATCTTTGCTGTTGCCTTTTATCCTGATGTTTTCAGTCCCCTTTGCTGTGACTGGCGTGTTAGTGGCATTATTTATAACCGGGATGACAATTAACATCGTCTCAATGATTGGGATTATTCTATTGATTGGGATTGTAGTCAATAATGCGATAGTACTTGTAGATTATATTAATATTCTGCGAGCCAGAGGATTGCAAATAACAGAAGCCATAACACAGGCGGGGGCAAATAGATTGCGGCCTGTGCTGATGACTTCCTTAACTACTATTCTGGGAATGTTGCCACTGGCATTCTCTACTGGTGAAGGTTCTGCTACCTGGCGTCCTTTGAGCATCACCGTAATTGGGGGATTATCACTGTCTACATTTGTTACCTTGATTCTCGTCCCTCTAATTTACAGCCTCATTGGTAAATATGTCCGCCGATTAAAATAATGGAGGAAATACCGATGGAGTTAAGTGAGTTAATTATGGAGAGACCTTGACCAGAGAAAGCATCTGAAGCCAGGAAACTGGCGCCTCGCGCGGAATCTGGTTGGTAGCATAGCGCCAGATTAGATTGGCATTCCAGAGAATTGCCAGCCCGAGTAGAGCTACTAAAACCAATTTGTGCCAGTTTTTCCTCGCCAGAGTAACGACAATCGCCATTCTATAACTTAAGGCAGGAAAACTGGTTATCAGTAAACGCTGTCCAAAACTGGCACCCCCATGCCAGACCTGCCAGCAGCCAACCAGATATACTTCAAGTAAAAATAATATTAATAATATA
>CAYRXI010000072.1:0-16513 GCA_964428255.1 uncultured Candidatus Sumerlaeota bacterium | reverse complement strand
TTCTTATGAACAAATATTAACTTTTCAACAAAGCAAATTAAAAGTAATTCAAATCTTATGTAGGATAAGCCTTATTTTCTATAAAATTCAGGAAAGCATCTTTTTTGCAAAAGCTGCAGGCTTTCAGAAACTATTCCCTGATCAATAGATAAAATTTAAATATGCAGTGCATCGTGTCCTCATAATAAGTTGTAATTAAAAGAAATGAGAGGACTCACTGCACTCCACTTAAAAGTGTAAGTTCAGAAAAATGTAGGATTTGGTCATAGAAAAATTTCTTATCAAATGATCTGGGATAATTTCTGCCTATTCATATTCTTTGCAAAGAGCTAGCAGGGAAGAGAAATATTAGAATATTTTTGTTTCAAGATGTGAATCCGTTAAAAGGACGAAATTGCTTATCTCAACGTTTTATTCCCTATTGCATTCGTCTTCCTTATAATGATATAATTTAATTTTTGAATATTTTTTAGGGGAGTTGTGCGATGCCTACATACGAGTACGAATGCACTAAATGTGGTGAGATTTTTGAGTATTTTCAGTCAGTCCAAGAAAAACCGAAAACTAAATGTGAACTTTGTGGGGGGAAGCTAAAAAAACTGGTTTCTGCTGGTGCGGGACTGGTCTTTAAAGGTAGCGGGTTTTACATCACTGATTACAAGAAGAAGTCGTCTCCAGAAAGCGAATCAAAATCTGAATCTGCGTCCACAACTTCTGGTGCAGATAAAGCTGCAACAGATAAACCCTAAAAAAAGACTCAGAAATTAGTCTTCTCCATTGTATAAAGAGTTTGCTCCAGATTAAAAGCCTTAGTTTTATTGGAGTTGTGGCGCAGTGGGCGGCTCAAATTTTGAAAGACTAAAATTTTAGTAGGACTCTTTTTTTCATTGGCTGACCTTATACAGTGGAGAAAGTGCTCTCAAGCGTTCAATTATTCGTGGTAGTACTTCAATGACTTTATCTATTTCTGCCTCTGGATTGAACCGCGAGAGACTGAAGCGAACTGTTCCATGGACATAATTATATGGGACACCCATCGCCCGTAGAACGTGTGATGGTTCCAGCGAACCGGTGGTGCAGGCAGAACCACTGGAAGCACAAATTCCCTCCCGATCCAGCATTAGCAAAATTGACTCACCCTCTACTGCTTCAAACGATATATTGGAAGTGTTTGGCAAACGCTCGGCACCTGCGCCATTAATTCTGGCAGCTGGCACACGTCGAATTATCTCGCCTTCCAGCTTATCTCGTAAATATCTCATCCGCTTCATTTCTTCTGCCAGGCATTTCTTTGCCAGTTCACAGGCAACTCCTAGCCCGATGATTCCCGGCACATTCTCTGTTCCGGCGCGTCTCCCGCTCTCCTGATGCCCTCCGAGCATAAATGGCTGGAACCGTGTGCCACGTCTTATATACAGAGCTCCTATTCCCTTGGGTGAATGCAGCTTATGCCCGCTTAGCGATAACAAATCAATACAACTCTGCTTGAGGTTTATAGGAATCTTTCCTACTGCCTGAACGGCGTCTACGTGAAATACTGCACCACGTTCTTTTACAATCTGTCCTATCTCCTCTACCGGAAAGATTACTCCAGTTTCATTGTTAGCATACATAATGGAAACCAGGGCAGTGTCTGGAGTGATTGCACGGCGGAGTTCCTTTAAATCCAGCCTTCCGTGCTCATCAACACTGAGCCAGGTTACACGGTATCCTTTTCGTTCCCAGAACTGGGCAACATTTAATACCGACGGATGTTCAACTTTGGTCGTAATAATATGGCGTTTATGCGGATATGATTCCAGCGTGCCCCAGAATGCAGCATTATTAGACTCGGTAGCGCAGCTGGTAATCACAATTTCCTCTATGCTTGAAGCTCCAATTAACTCTGCAATTTTTTCTCTGGCTTCGTTTATTTTCTTTCTAACCTGTCCACCGAATGTGTGAATACTTGAGGCATTACCATAGTAATCGCTTAAATATGGTAACATAGCTTCAATTACTTCGGGTGCCACTTTCGTCGTCGCATTGTTATCCAGATATATTACATCCTTTATCATTCTCGGCTATCTCCTTTTCAAAATGGTTTTAAATCGAACCTTCTCTTATTTCACCTCTTCAACGAATATAGACTCATCTACTAATTCTTTTAACCGTTGTTCAACGTATTGCTTTAAAGTTACCGGTGAAACCGGACATTCACGACACAACCCCAGCATTTGCACCAGCACTTTATTCCCTTCAATGTCTACCAGTTTAATATCGCCTCCATCTGCCTGCAAACGCGGACGAATTTCCTTGGCAATTGTTTCCTCAATAAGTTTAAGTTTTTCTATATTGGTCAATTTCTTCTTTACCGGTGGTGGCTCAACTGAGATATGAGCCTCTTCTTTCATTTCCACTTCTATTAACTCTTGGATTCTGGGCTTACATTTTCCACACGCACCTCCAGCTTTTGTATACTGCGTCACTTCATCTACCGTATGCAGATGATATGCCCGGATCGCTGTCCGTATTTTGTTCTCCGTAATTCCAAAGCACTGACAGACTATGGGAGAAGTGTCCATCTCTGGGGGTGGCTTTAATCCACGCCGTGAATAATAGTCCTCCAGTGCAGTCCTTAAGGCATCTGCTCCCATCACTGAGCAGTGCACCTTTTCTGCTGGCAATCCCCCCAACTCTTTTACAATATCCTCGGTAGTTATTTTCACCACTTCTTCAACGGACTTCCCGATTATCATCTCTGAGAGTACGGACGCCGAGGCTATTGCTGCCCCACAGCCAAATGTCTTAAACTTTGCATCACGTATTATCCCCTGTTCGTCAATACGTAATTGCAATTTCATCATATCACCACATACCATTGAACCAACCTGTGCCTCTGCATTGGGGTCTGGTATCTCGCCCACATTTCGCGGATTCATAAAATGTTCTATTACCTTTGGAGAATATTCCCACATAATTTCTTCTCCACTTAATAATAATGTAAACGAACAAAACTATACTATTTTACTATACTAATTTGCAATTAATTTCACCGTTGTTTTCCAAACTCCTATATGAAAGGAACAAATCAGTAAATATCATCGTTCAGAGCGAATAAAACTTAATTATTTAGTTTAAATTCCAGTCTAATCATCTGCGCAGTATTTCATCATTTTTCTTTAATCCTAACCGAACAAAAAGTTTATGCAGTTTCTGAAGTGGGGAATTACGTTCTTCTTCTTTTGAGCATTTGGAGGACATCTTTCAGCGGGTAGCAGTTTAAAACATTTTTTGCAGTTGCCCAGCCTTTGCGGGCAATCCCTATGCCATACCTGACATGCTCTACATCCAGAACACTATGTGAATCAGGATTGATACTTATCATTATTCCCATATCAGTTGCCTTTTTGATATAGTGCCAGTCCAGATCCAGGCGATAAGGATGCGCATTTAATTCTACAATAATGCCCTCCTTAGCACAAAAACCAAGCACCTCTTCTAAATTTACCGGATATCCTTCCCGTGCCAGCAGCAATCTGCCGGTTGGATGTCCCAGCATATTCACATATTTACTTTTCAGTGCCTTCAGAATGCGCTGAGTCATCTCTTTTTCTGTCATATTAAATTTGCTATGCACAGAAGCAATTACTAATTCAAAGCTTGCCAGGACAGTGTCATCAAAATCCAGAGAACCATCTGGAAGAATATCAACCTCTGTTCCTTTGATAATATATATCCCGTCTTTTGCATATTTCTTGTTTAGCTGGTCAATTTCCTTGTGTTGTTCTTTTACACGTTTTTCGTCAAGCCCCTTCGCGTAACCTGCTGCTTTAGTATGGTCGCAAATAGCCACATATTGCCAGCCACGACGACGACAGACTTCCACATAGTCAGCCGTATCTGCCAGACCATCACTCCAGCTGGTATGCACATGTATTAAGCCCTTTAAATCCTTTTCCTCAACCAGGGAAGGGATAAGCCCCTGTTCGGCAGCTGCAATTTCGCCCATTGCTTCCCGAATCTCCGGCGGTATGTATTGCAACTTCAAAGCAGAAAAAATTTCCGCTTCATCTTTGCACCTGATAAATTTCTCCTGTTTCCCCTGAAAAAGCCCATATTCATTCATCTTGATATCAAAAAGTTTTTTGGCACGCGTACGCATTTCTACATTATGCTCTTTACTCCCAGTAAAGTACATCAGTGCATAGGGAAATTGTTCGTCAGAAACTATTCTGAGATCGCAATCAATTCCGCTGGTCAGCACCACGGTACTTTTGGTCTCTCCTCGGGCTTCCACGTGGTCAATACCGGGCAGGCTCACATACACATCCATTATTTTAGCTGCTGTCTCTTCTCCACCAGTGGTTGATACCAGAATATCTATGTCTTTAATAGTTTCCTTATAGCGACGAATACTACCGCAGAGCGAAATCCGTTTAACCTGTGGTAACTCCTTTAACGCATTCACCAGTGGTAATGCTGATTTTTCAGCCACGTCTATTAGAAATCTGCCCAGTCCTTTTTTCAAAAATTCAATACCTTGCAGGATTTTTTCCTGCAATTTAGCCCCAAAGCCCGGTAAATCTACCAGCCGGTTTTCCCGACAGGCATATTCCAGCTCTCCCACCGACTTAATCCCCAGTTTTTCATACACAGCTTTAGCACGTTTTGGTCCAAAACCGGGGATTGTTACCATTTCAAGTAGCCCCTCTGGAATTTCCTTCTTTAGGTCAAGATAGTACTGTAACTTCCCGGTCGTTGCCAGTTCCATTATCTTATCGGCAATACTGGTTCCAATCCCTTTGATTCGCTTAATATCGCCAGAGGAAATTAATGACTCTAATGAACCAGGATAAGCAGCCACAGCCCGTGCCGCATTATGGTATGCTCCACATTTGAACGGGTTTTCCCCTTTTATTTCCAGCATCGTCCCGATTTCGTCAAGTATTGCTGCCACCTGGTCTTTATCAATTTTTATCGCCATCGAGCAATTCCACTTATCAAAAGGTTCAATATTAAGTTTGTGCCAGATAACGGGTAAAATCAAGAGTAATAACTGGTGCTTTATTATAATCAATAGCTAAATGCTAATAATGACATCAAAAAAATATTGATTTATTTTTAAGAATATTTAGAATGAATTAGCCTTTTTATTTATGTACTTCAGTGAGGTTATGTAAAATGAACCCGAAAATAATGGAAATAGGAAAATTGCAGATGAAAAAGAATGTCCCGGATTTTAGACCTGGAGATACTGTAAGAGTCTCAGTCCGCATAGTTGAAGGTGATAAGGAGCGAATCCAGCAATTTGAAGGCGTATGCACCAGTCGTCGGGGTGGCGGAATTCGGGAAACGTTTACCTTGCGGCGGGTGTCATACGGCGTAGGAATAGAACGTATATTTCAACTCCATTCGCCGCGTATAGAATCAATTGAAGTGGTTCGCCGTGGTAAAGTACGCCGAAGTAAGCTGTATTATTTGAGACAATTACGAGGAAAGAAGGCAAGAATAACTGAAGCTGCCCAGTCAGCCTCTGAAACACAACCTGAATCTTCCGAGTCCCCAAAACCAGTTTCTCAATAATCGCCAGATTTTCTACAAGTCAGAAAAAGTTTTTAATTCTGATATTTCCCCTTTGTTTCTACACTTTGTTTTCTATTTTTTATCTTTTTTGGAATGAGTTAAATTAAACTCCTCTCTATTTTTTAATTTTTTTAATTATTTCAGTCTTTGACGTTTAATATTATATCCGCCTCTAAAGCTTGAATGTCCCTCACATTTTTTGTTTGATATTATCGGTTTGCTCATAAATACTATAGATTCTTGAAATAAATTTGCTTATAGACTTCATTTGTGATGCCAGTAGTCAGAAAGATAGAAGAATTATTTACCCGGTTGTTTGTGACCAGCGGTGGAATAATGTTACTATTCATTGCCGGGATAAAAGAAATACGAAGCATAGGGCGTAATATTGATAAAATACTACGGCAGATGTTAGAAGCAGGTTTTAACTCTTTGCCACTGGCAAGTCTAATTGGACTATTTACAGGAATGATAGTGGCACTGGAGTCAGGACTTGAGTTAAAGCAGCTGGGATTGGAGAATGTGGTGGCAAATATTGTCGCTTTTTCTATAGTACGCGAGATGGGTCCGGTCATTACAGCAATGATTTCTGCCGGCAGGGTGGGTGCTGCTATGGCAGCTGAACTGGGCACAATGACCGTCAACGAAGAGATAGATGCTCTGCGCTCAATGGGAATCAATCCGGTGCGCTTTCTGGTAATGCCACGTTTTGTGGCTTCTGTGTTGATGCAACCAATATTAACTATGTATGCCATTTTAATCGGGATTTATGGCGCCAGTATAATTAGCTTAAGTATGTTAAACATTGCCCCCACGCAATTTATAAATCATGTGTATCGCGCACTTGAAATTTCAGACATTAGCTTCGGATTGGGAAAGACTCTGGTATTTGCAGCGATGTATTCTATTATTTCCTGTTATATGGGATTGACTACTCGCCGTGGCGCTGAAGGTGTCGGGCGCTCAACCACGCAAGCAGTGGTTGTTTCACTGACAATGATTATAATTGCTGATTATTTCTTTGGCAGATTCTTTGGTTGAGATGAACATAAAGATAAAAAATCTCCATAAAAGTTTTGAGGATAATTACGTATTAAAAGGGTTGAATCTTGAGATTAAAAGTGGCGAAGTCACGGTGATTCTTGGTGGTTCCGGTAGTGGTAAGAGTGTACTATTAAAACATATCGTCGGCTTAATGCGTCCGGATAAAGGCGAAATCTGGATTGATAATACAGAAATAACCAGGTTGGGAGAAAATGAGCTGTTGCCGTTGCGACGCAAAATCGGACTGGTGTTTCAGACAGGAGGTTTATGGCGAAAATGTGACTCTGCCCCTGAAGGAACATCGTCTGGCACCGAATAATGAAATTGAAAAAATTATGAAGCAAAAATTAGAGCTCCTTGATCTTGCCGGAAAAGAAGATGAGCTACCAGCCAATTTAAGTGGAGGTATGCGGAAGCGTGTTTCTATTGCCAGAGTGTTAGCGATGAATCCGGAAGTGATTCTGTATGATGAGCCAACGGCAGGACTTGACCCACCGATGGCAGAGAATATTGATAATCTTATTCTTGAGCTGAATAGAAAATTAGGGGTAACTAGCGTGGTGGTTACTCATGACCTGCAGAGTATATTTAAGATTGCTGACCGAATAAATATGCTGCACGATGGGGTCATTCTGGAGAGCGGTACACCTGACGAATTCAGGAAAAGTTCAAATCCTAAAGTTCAGGAATTTTTGCATAGATTAAATGCCGAAGATATGAAGACGAGGTGATTAAAGATGGAAGAGAAAAAATCCATCGCCGTAAAAGTAGGGATTTTTTGTATGGTAGGAATTTTAATTTTGATTGGTTTTTCCCTGCGCACCAAAAAAGGAAAGGTTGTCAAAGCTGGCTATCCAATAATTGCTTACTTTGAGGAAGCCAGAGGTTTAGAGGAGGGTGTTCCTGTTTTGTTAATGGGCGTGGAAGCCGGACGAGTTATGGGTGTTAAATTTGACCAAACTCGTGCAAAAGTTCAGGTGAAAATGATGATTGCTGGTGAATACAAATTGCCTGCAGACAGTCAAGCTGCCATTTATCTCAAAAGTCTGTTAGGGCAATATTACATTCATATTAAGTATGGCAAATCTGCTGAAACATTACGCCCCAATGATGAAATCTCCACCTATGAGGTCTCTGATATTAACACCATCGTTGAAACCGTTGGAGACTTAAGTAAAGATGCCAAAGAATTTTTAACCTCGCTTGATGAAAATCAGAAACGAGTTACTGAAAAAATTACGACCTTACTGGATGAAAACAGGGAAGACATTAAGACTGCCACCAGATCATTTGCAGATTTTGCCCCAAAAGTTAATCAGGTGGCGGATGATTTAGTTAAGTTAACCAGAGACCTTCGTGAAGGCGAAGGCACTCTGGCTCAACTTATTACTAAACCTGATATGTACAACAGACTACAGGACCTTTTGGATAATATTAATGCAATCACTGCTGATTTGAAAGAAGGCAGAGGCACGCTGGGTAAACTGCTGGCAGATGAAAATTTGCATCGGGAATTAGAGAACACACTCTCGGGATTAAGAGATGCAGCTAACGAAACCAAGGCATTTTTGAGCGATAACCGCGAAAAATTGACTGATGTGGTAGATAAGATTGATAAAAGCGTCAGTAACTTTATGGAAATCTCCGACAAAATTAATCAGGGCAAAGGCTCGCTTGGTAAACTAATAAATGACCCAACATTGTATGACGATGCCCAGCGAACTCTGAATCAATTAGAAAAAACTTTCAAAGAAGGTGAAGAACAAGGGCTACTGCGAACATTTGTAGCTGTATTTTTTGCCTCATTGATGTAAGTGAAGTATGACTGAATGTAAGAATTTAGATATAAAAGAAGTATCTATTCCTACAGCGGCGCTAAGGATTGTCTTCTGGGAGACTACTGCTGGATGTAATCTGGAGTGTCGGCATTGTCGACGTCTGGAACTCAGCAAAACTCTCTCGCAAGATGATTTAACTACCGCAGAGGCTAAAACCCTGATTCAATCCCTGGCTGAGTTCGGGAAACCAGTTTTGGTTTTAAGCGGTGGTGAGCCACTCTTACGCAATGATATATTTGAACTGAATAATTTTGCCAGCACTAAGGGGTTACCTGTAGCGCTGGCAACCAATGGAACACTGATAAACTCAACTGTTGCTGAGAAAATAAAGGCAAGCGGTATTCAGCGTGTAGCTGTCAGTCTGGATGGGGCTACTCGTGAAGTAAACGATTCTTTCCGTGGTATCAACGGAGCTTTTGACAGAGCCCTCCAGGGTATTCAACACCTAACGCAGTTAGGCATACCAGCTCAAATAAACTTTACACTTGCCCGCCACAATTTGTTTCAGCTGGAAAGTATGTTTGAACTGGCATTGGAGTTAAAAGTTAATGCCCTGCATCTGTTTATGCTGGTGCCAGTGGGTTGTGGGTTAGAAATTGCGCCTGCAGAAATGCTCACGGCAGTGGAATATGAGTCGGCGCTGGAGCAGTTTTACCGGCTTTCTCTCAAATATAAAGAACTTGAAACGCGAGCTACCTGTGCCCCACATTATTACCGCATACTCTGCCAGGAGCGAGTGAATAAATCTGAGAAAAAGCAAGCTGAACTTAAAACAGTAGATTCACCTGTTCAGCGAATAAGTAGAGGCTGTCTGGCAGGTATAAATGTCTGCTTTGTTTCTCATCGTGGAGATGTTTATCCGTGTGGCTATTTACCAGTTACAGCCGGAAACGTAAAAGAAACAAAAATAACCACTATCTGGTCCGAGGCAAAAGTATTTCGTGACCTGCGTAATTACTCTTTGTTAACTGGTAAGTGTGGTATCTGTACCTACAAACAAATTTGTGGTGGCTGCAGGGCAAGGGCATACGCGGCTACTGGTGATTATTTATCAGAAGAGCCTTTCTGTGTCTTTCAACCAAACTGTGAGCCATATAAAAATCTGACTTCTTTTTAGAATTGATGAAATTTGAAGAAGAACAAATGACAAGATGCTACTCTAATAAAGTTTTACTGCTGATCATCATTTTAGCTGCAGCTTTAAGACTGGCTACACTGGATTATAATGACCTGTGGCATGATGAGTACCTATCTATTTTCGCTTCCCGGATGGAAGTTAAAGATTTAATTAAAACTTTACAAATTTACACTGTCCCCCCCTTATTTTATCTGTTGTTAAAGGGCTGGTTTGCATTGACCGATGGATTATTTCATCCCCGAATGTTCACAGTCTTATGGGCTATTGCTGGTGTCTGTCTTACTTATTTGCTCGGTAGACGTCTATTGGGCAGAGAAGTGGGGCTTATTGGCGCTCTGTTGGTAGCAGTAGCACCCTATCACATTCGCTATTCTCAGGAATTGCGAATGTACATAATGCAGACTACTCTATTAACTGCGGAAACACTCGCACTCCTGGCAGCACTCCACAAAGGCAAGCCAACAAGATGGCTGGTTTATGGTTTACTCGTAGCCTTAAATCTTTCTATTAAATATCAATCAGTATTTTACTGCTTTGTTGAATGGGCATTTATTTTTGTCTATGCCATAGTTTCCAGAAACCGTACTTTATTACGAGGCGTAATTATTGCTGCGCTAATTGGCGAAATTTTGCTGTCGCCGATAATCTGGTTAGGAGCCAGACAATTAGCAATGGCAGATTTGGGTCTGGGCTGGGTCTTACCAACGCATCCCACCGATTTTTTGCGCTGTTTTCTCATCACTTTGTTTTATTATATGCTTGCCTTTAAGGAAAGCTGGTGGATGTGGGCAGTTAGTACTATTATCATTCTAGTAGTTTTGATTGGAAACTGGAAAACCTGGCGCACAGAAAAAGAAAAATTTGCCCTCTCATTGCTATTAACTCTTACCTTTGGTCCTGCGTTGATTATGTTTGTTTTGTCTCTTTTTGGGTTCCGTATTTTCTTTCTCACCCGATACGTTATCCTGTTTCTCATTCCTTATTTACTTTTGCTCGCTGGGGGAATTTATAAAATAAAATGGCAATTTGTTCGTACAATAGTCTTCGCCTTTGTGGCATTTGGTTTGCTTGCTACCAGTTTAGTACAGGGAACAAAAAAATGGTATCCTTCCTGGAAACACCTGACTGAAATCATTGACCGCTATGTAAAAGACGATGATTTACTACTGGCAAATCACAAGTGGTGGATGTCGGGTTATTATTATTATTCTAAACGTCAGCACCCGGTTATAAACTTTAATGATCTCTTTAATAATCCGAAAGAAAACCCAGAACGCTTTTACCTCTTCCAGAATAATATGGTGGGTGAGATTGGCTTTTCTTTTCCTGCTTATTTGCCTGCGGTGCTGAAAAACTTCTCCCAAACCAGGATAATTTACTTAGACCACTACTACACATTTTCTTATCACGAAAAGGTAGAGTTCGAGAAGTTTCGGGAGTATGTAAAATATTTTGCTTTTACACTCAATGAGCTGGAGACCAGAGAAGATTTTGTATATAAATTGTTTGCTTCTGATCTGACACTGGATGATAACTATCAATTTACACCTGCTGAATATGGAACTGATTTATGGCCCTTTAGATATTTAATTAAAGACAAGGTTAAAATACGAGTACCGCAAACTCTTCAACCCGGCTTTTATCAATTACGCCTGCGAGGCGAAGCTAATACCGCTTACCAGCTCCCCAAACGAGACGTAAAAATTAAGATTGAAAATTTAACAGAACTAACTGCTACCGCAGAAGATTATTTATTCTGGTACTATTCCTTGCCCTTTATGCTTAATGAAGCCCAAAAAGGGTTAACTATAGAAATCCAATGTCCAACCTTAACACCTGCTAAATATTATGACACCACTGATGATCGCAAATTAGGATTGCGATTTTACTGGCTAATACTGGCTAATATTGACTTAGAAAAGTTTCATTCTAAAGACGAGTGGCTCTTTTACTATGATTTGGGAAGCCCAGTTGTAGAAGATGATTGTTGCATTGGGCAAGGAGTATATTCTCCGGTGGGATATTATCAGGACCAGAGTTATAGAACCACTAATGGTAATGGAGAGTTTTTCCTTCCTGTAGATGTGGAATCTTTGAACAAAATACAACACCTGGTCATAAATATGCGCTACACACATCCTGATCCAGACTATCTACCGGTAGTGCAAATTCGCCTGAATAATTCAGACATTGGTGAGGTACAAGTAGAAAAGAATTTTGGGAATTATTATTTTTCTGATATTAGCAAACTGCTTGTAGCTGAAGTTAACAGACTGCAAGTGCTCAGTCCTACCTGGGTGCCGGCTGAAATTATGGCTTCAACAGATGAACGTAAACTTGGTGTTCAGGTCAACTTCATTGCTTTTAAATAAAATTGTTTTCTTTGTTAAGTTTTGTAAAAGATTTAACGCAAAAATAATGCTATTTCTTAAATTTTAGTCAAGTAAGCTGCTGTAGCGGGCTTAAAACGTAATTCTCAGGTTTTTTTAAGATAATTCTGTTTTTGAAGTGCTTTAATTTATGTTTAACTTTTTCGCCAGTAGTTCAGCTAGGACTCTGGGATTGGCTTTACCCTTTGAGGCTTGCATTGCCTGACCGATGAGAAAACTAGCAGCCTGTTTCTTACCCTGCCGTAAGTTTGCTACTGCCTCCGGATTAGCAGTAATGATTTGCTCCAGTATCTTTTCCAGTTCTTCGGTATCAGCAATTTGTTTGATTCCTTTTTCATTAACGATTTCCACAGGAGATTTGTCGCTTTCAAATATTTGGAGCAATATTTCGCGGGCAGTTTTGGTGTTGATTGCCTCCCGTTCCAGCATTGTTAAAAGTTCTGCCAGACGCGAGGGTGTAGCTGGAGAATTGTATATTTCCTGCTGACGCTCTTTTAGTGCTGGAAGCAGGCGAGTAGCTATCCATTGAGCAGCGATACGCGGTGAAACATTATTTTTCACGACTGCCTCAAAGTATTCTGCCACATCTCGCTCGGCACTCATCAGCTCGGCTTCCTCTTCGGTTAATTTATATTGCGCGATAAAACGTGACTTTTTTTGTAAGGGCATCTCCGGGAGCTTCGCACGCAGCTGTTCCAGCCATTCAGCAGTTATTACAATGGGCGGAACCGAAGGGTCAGGAATGCACGGTCCAGAAAATTTGGCGCGCATTGGTGTAGTAATATTCTTCTCCGGGTCCCAGAGGCGGGTATGCATTATTATGGGCTTTCCTTCTTTAAGTAACTGAGTCTGTCGTTCTATTTCATAGGCAATTGCGTTGCCCACCGCTCTGATAGAGTTCATATTTTTAACTTCCACTTTCGGCATAAGTTCATCACTGCCAAGCGGGCGTAGCGAAATATTGGCATCACACCGCATTGTTCCACTTTCCAGACTACACTCCGCTGTTCCTACATACCGAATTTGGGCACGTAATGCGCGTAGAAAAGCCATTGCTTCATAAGGACTCCGTATGTCTGGTTCAGTTACAATCTCTACCAGAGGAACACCCGCCCGATTGAAATCCACCAGACTGATTTTTGTGCGTCCTTCAGTTTCGTGAACCAGCTTTGCTACATCTTCTTCCATATGAACTTCTCTTAAGCGAATGCTTTTGGTTTTCCCATCTTCGTTGATAATGTCAAGCCATCCATTTCGTGATAACGGCTTATGATATTGTGAGAGTTGAAAGCCTTTAGGCAGGTCAGGATAGTAATATACTTTCTGGTCAAAAGCACTTTCAGGCTGGATGTCACAATTTAGCGCAAGACAAGTTAATCCTGCATATTCCAGTGCTGCCTGACTGAATTGAGGGATTGCTCCAGGTAACCATAGACAGATAGGACAAATATTACTATTGGGCTTTTCTCTGCCAGGTTCATTAGCACAATTGCAAAACATTTTAGTTGGGCATTTTAATTCCACATGAATTTCCAGCCCGATTATTGCTTCATATTTCATCGTTCAAGATTCCTTCTCCTGTCGTATTATTATGTTGATTTATTTTTTTGCCTTATTTATTGCTCAGTCTTAGGGTGAAATTAAGCAGCTTCAGATCTGCGAGGTGCGGAGCCACAATTTGTAAGCCCAGGTCTTTGCCATCTAACACTAACCAATTTGATATATTAACAGCTGGTAAGCCACATAAATTTGCCAGTAGTGTAAGCGAAAATGCATCATAGATCTCAGTTATTGTTCGGGCACGGGTGGCATCGTAGTGCAAGCGAGTAGTGGGAAGTGCCAGCACATCCACTTTGGTGAAGAGATTCCTGATTAGCTTAACTAAATGGTTGCGTAGACGACAGGCATTTTCAAATGCTGCGTAGTTCTTAAACTGAAAATAAGCTCCCTGAAACAGGTAAGATTTAACCGCTTCGCCAAAAGATTCACCGCGCGATTTAAGATACATCTCATTCCAGTTATCGGTACCGGGTGCGCGATGACCATACCGCACCCCATCGTATTTCCCGGCACTGGAAGATGCTTCTACAGCACCAACAATATGATGTACTTTACGGCAAAGATTAAAGTCTGGAAAAGAAGGTTTTTTTATTTCAACGTTGAAAGTGCGTAATTTTTCCAGCGCGGTTTGAAAGGCTTCTCGTTCTTTTTCATCAACCAATTCTAAAGCCTCATGAATTACACCGACAGTTTTTACGTTGTCTGCTATTAGCCCTGCTTGCCTGAAATCTGGAATTTCATCCCAGAGCATGGAAAATTCAAGGGGATCTGCTACTGCCATCGCAGCTAAAACTTTACCGGCAATATCCGGTCCTGGAGAAACAACACCAAGACACTCCATAGATGGAACGAGTCCTATAAGTCCCCAGCGCGAGCAAATACCATAACTGGGTTTGAAAGCAAAACATCCAGCCTTAACAGCGATGTGTCTCGCCTCTCCCATGGTATCCGTAACCAGTGCCGCATCGCAGCTACCGTTAGTAAGAGCTGTGCTTGTAGTCTCTCCCTTAATACCCAGCCCCAGCTCACTCATATACGTACTGCCAATAATCCGTGCACTGCTTTTCCGCAGAAATTTTATTACACTTGCATCTTCCAGGGAGATAAATTTTTCCAAAGCTCGTGAACCCGCCTCTGTTGGCCATTTCTCTACCAGGAGATTTGGTTGAATGACAACGCGAAGCCCATTTAACGGACCAGAGGTGAGAATGTCTGCAGACCCTTCAGCCTTATAAAAGAATGTTTTATCACTCATAAATGTTTATCTATCCAAATATTATTTTAGCTGTGTTTCGTAAGAAATTATTCCAGGATATTAGCTACTTTAAAGTAGTTCCCTTTTATTGCTGGAGCATTACTCAGCAAAGCACCATTTTCAGCAGCAGGATGAACTCGAGGCTTATCACCGGGACGCATTCTATTTTTTAAGGATATCACATTATATAATGGCTCATCATCAACTGTATGTTGCGTGATTTCTTCGGCAAGCCGAACTGCCTCTTCAAGTGCATCTTCTAATGTTTTCTCCTCCCCGGGATTAATCCCGATTCGCGAGACCCAGGAAAGATACTCAATCACAGATTTTTCTTCAATTACGGGGGCAGATTGCGTCTCGCCTAAATTTAATAGTCCCAGCTCGGCAAGCTGTTCTCTGATTACCGGTGAAGGCGCCTGGGTTAAAGGGCAATAAGCACTACGGTTTTTGGGAAAGGCAATTACATCACGAATAGAGCTGGTGCTTAAAATCATTGATACTACCCGGTCTACGCCGAGGGCAATTCCTCCATGCGGCGGCGCGCCATATTCGAGAGCTCGTAAGAAGAAGCCAAATTTTTGTTCAACATCAGCAGGAGAGAGTTTTAGCGCTTCAAAAATTTTAGCCTGTACCTCCCGATTATTGATACGAATGCTACCTCCACCTAATTCTTCACCATTCAGCACGATATCATAGGCACGTGATTTTAATGAAAGTAATTCCTCTATATTATTGGTATCAAAGTCTGTACGGTCAGGTGCAGTAAACGGATGATGCGTAGAAGTAATACTTCCGTCTGCTGAGAGCTCAAACAACGGGAAGTCTGTTATCCAGACAGGACAATAAACATTTTCAGGGATTAACCCCAGTCTATTAGCGACATGCAGGCGGAGTTGCCCCAGCACTGAAGTAACAACATCATAAGATGTATCCGCAATCAACATCAGCACGTCTCCGTCCTCACACCCAAAACGTTGCATTATTGCTTGTTGCTCCTGAGGGCTGAAAAACTGAACAATGTTTGAATCCAGCTTCCCCTCACTTACCCGCATCCAGGTCATCCCTTTACCGCCAAAACTCGGAACAATTTGTTTCGCATATTCATTCTGCAAAACATTTTTGCTTAACGCAGAAGACTGTCCTTTAACATTAATGCCCAGAATTCGTCCACCCCGACTCAAAATCTGCTGAAATATTGCATATTGGGTATTTTTAAATATATCAGTGGCTTCAATAAACCTTAACCCGAAGCGCAAATCAGGCCGATCAGACCCTGTAGTGGCAATGGCTTCTTGGTATGTCATTCGTGGAAACGGACGAGGTAACTCTATTCCCCCGACTCGGAACATCTGCACCAGCACTTCTTCAATCAAGTCATATATAAACTCTTCATCAATAAAGGCTGCTTCAATATCTAATTGTGTAAATTCCGGCTGACGATTCGGGCGTAAGTCTTCATCCCTGAAACAACGAGCGATTTGGTAATATCGTTCAATCCCGCTTATCATCAGCAGTTGCTTAAATAATTGAGGTGATTGCGGGAGCGCATAAAAACAGCCCTGATGTATCCGACTGGGAACTAAATAATCCCGTGCTCCCTCGGGAGTACTCTTTGTCAGTGCCGGAGTTTCAACCTCAATGAACCCCCGCTTATCCAGAACCTGACGTGCTGCTTTAAGAATCTTATATCGCTGGAGTAGGTTATCCTGCATTGAAGGGCGAC
>CAYRXI010000071.1:12092-16545 GCA_964428255.1 uncultured Candidatus Sumerlaeota bacterium | reverse complement strand
GTATGCGATATTTTCGGTAAGGAAAAATCTCATACTGCGGAAGTGGGAGGCTAAATTCCCCGCGCTGTTTCTCACGGCTGGCGCTGATAATTTTGCCATTGCTACGATAGCTGAGCGTGCGGAAGATGCGTCGTTCTCCCTGTAAATATTCGCAGATTTCGTTGCTGGTAAAATCTGTGATTACCGCCTGTAAAAAATCGTGCTGCTGTAAATAGCGCTCATCTTCAGCATATAAAATATCACCTATCCCAATGATGAGTGGTCTGGGCGTTATTTCTGTGGCTACTTTAGCCAGCAAGTCAAAATCTTCAACCCAGGAGACTGCACCGGTAAGAAAAATTATCGCCTCGGGCTTGATTTCCTTTATGCGTCGCAAGGTCTCGGCAGGGGTGAATTTCTCCGCAAGTGCGTCCAGTGCACATAGCGAAAATTTGTCCTTCAGAATCCCGCTGAGAACTATCAGGTCAAACGGTCCCCAGTAATAACTTGCCTTGGAGGCATGACTGCAGAAGTAATCCCGCAGATAAATATGTTTGCCCGGAGGATTTAACAACAAAATGCG
Organism: uncultured Candidatus Sumerlaeota bacterium; assembly: GCA_964428255.1. GTDB lineage: Bacteria > Sumerlaeota > Sumerlaeia > MWCT01 > JAGHBZ01 > CAYRXI01. The sequence goes on along the minus strand of CAYRXI010000071.1, from coordinate 15,983 downwards.
CTTTATTTCGCTCTGGCTCTGCACATCAGCAACTTCTTCACTGAACTTTTTTAATAAATAATCTTACCTTCCCGCTTCAACCAAAGTCAATATAGCTAAGGAGATTATAATTTGAAAACAAAACCAACGGTCAAAGACCACAAATCACAAAAGAATTACAGTTTCATTGCTTAACAAATCTCAGGAGCTTAGACTTTTTCTTATAATCTTATTTGTTTTTTATGGAACTTATTTGCTAATAAATTGTCTAATATTATGACTGAAAAGCATATGCCGGATTTAAGTGAGCTAACGGATGAGCAATTAATTAACCACTTCACCGAGACAAATGATATGGCTGCCTTTGACTCATTAATGTTGCGATACCAGGACAAGGTGTTTGGCTTCTGCTACAGATTGCTCGGCAATTATGAGGATGCGCTGGAGTTAGCACAGGAGGTATTTCTAACTTGTTTCCGCAAATTACATACGTTTGCAGGCAGGGCAAAATTTTCAACCTGGCTATACCGCCTGGCAGTAAATCACTGCAAAAATTTCTGGCAACATCGGCGACGCTCTGCTTCAGCACATTCTGTAAGCCTTGACCAGAACGCTATGCAATCCGGGCTTCCGCCGTTGCAAATTCCTGCGCCTCAACTCAATCCACGGGAACAAATTGCACGCCAGGAATTACTGGAACTAATTCAACAGCGCCTGCAATTGCTGACGCCGGAACATCGTCAGGTCTTGATTTTACGCTATGCCGAGGAATTAAGCTACGAGGAAATCGCTGAAATTCTGGGCTGTCCCGTTGGAACCGTAAAATCAAGAATTAACCGCGCACGTGAGGAATTACAGCAATTGTTAAAAGGGATTCTGAAAAAATAAAATGCCAAACTGTGAAAAATATAAGGATTGGTTGGATGAGTATCTTGATGGCGTACTTCCCGAGGAAAAAGCGGAGGAGCTGAAGCAACATCTTGCCACTTGCGCAGAATGCCGCCTGACGTTAGAGCATCTGCAACTAATTGCCAGTGCCTTGAAGGAACTCCCTGTCCCCCCAACCCCAGCTGAACTACGACAGAGAGTACAGGAAAAATTAACCAGACAACCGAAGCCGTCTTCCATATCTCGGTGGCATAAGTTCTTCACCTTCAGGCGATTACAAGTAATTGGTGAAATTGCAGCATTGTTTCTGGTTATCTACATAGGCTGGCAAATCTTTTATTCGTCAAAATCCAAGCCTACTCCTGTATGCGAAGTCACTCACAAACCGGAAAGCCTACAACAAACAAATCTGCAGATAGCAGAGAAATCTGTGAGTGAAATAGAGGATTCAGATTTTGGTACAGTTGAGAGAAGATTAGCCGAAGAACCTACCGCGGCTATCACCGCCTTACCTGCGCCAGCCCCCCGCGCACCAGCGACGGCTGCAATGAAAGAGGCAAAAGACTTAGCTGAGCCCACAGCTACTGCCAAGTTAAAAGGAGAGTTACGCTTTACAGAAGCCCTGAGTGTCAAAAGTGAATCTGCGCACAAGCCCCGAGCAGAAACAGTTATCCGCCTTAAAATAAAGTCGCAACCCACTGTTTCTCCATCCTCCAGACCTCGTGTTATGCAACAGACCACCGTTGAGAAAGAGTCCCTACCACCAAATATGACTCAAGATATCACAGCAAAAGCCCAGGTGAAAAGTGATGAATTAATTTTAGAAGAAAAGCCAATGACCTCTGCCGCAGAGAGATTTACAACTTCTGTATTAAATACAATTATTGCAGACCTCGGAGGCAAGATTGTGCCTCAAGCGCCAGATACACTCCCCACAACCAGCCTCCATCTGGAACTACCAGCTAATAACTTTCAGACATTTCTACAACTGCTGATTTCATTAAATTACTCTTATGAGCTTTTATCTCCACCGATTTCTTCGACCGAACAGACCATTCAAATGGAGATTTCCTGGTGAGCTTTTATTGTGACTTAATACAGGCGAGCTTAACTCTGGTTAGAGTTCAGGGAAAGTAGAGCATTTCATTTCCCCCGTTTCCGGGTTGTAAATCCACGGCTTGCCAAATGGGTCAAGAAGTTCTTCTACAGGTTCGTTCGGATATAAATCTTTTAGCTTTTGCGGAAATTTGCCATTTCTTTCCTTGTATTCTGCGAGAAACCTCCGCATAGAAGATAAAAAGTCACCTACGCGCTGACGCACATCATAGAGTGAGTGAATAAAATCTTCATCCTCAGTTTTTAACCCAGCTACTATCATATATCCCATATAATGCGGGTCTTCTGGCAGTTCGTTATTATACGTAACCATTGTGTAGTCCAGGATTTCACGATAGCGCGGGAAAAATTTGGACTGTCGCTCACCAATTTTATTCATTATCTCTTCAAACCGGCTGTATTTCGGTGTCTTTTCTACCAGCTGGTTAAGGTCATTAATGTCCGTGCCGAATTTTTCCTTATATTTCTGGGCTGCCTCTCTAAGAATAGCAATATGCCATTGTTTGATTACATCTTTTAGCCGATTTGAAGAAATCATTTTAAGAATATCGTCGTTATTATCTATTGCGCGGAGCAGGTCTTCCACTCGTTTTTCAAAGGCAATATGATAATTCCCCATTTTTTCATCAATGTAGATTAGCAAGCGCTCCAGATAATCAGGCTTGTCCTTCGTCTTCAGCGCCATACGGTAAAAATACTTGCCGCGTTGATAATCTTTTAAGTTCCAGACGCAATCATAACCACCCCAGTAGCCCAGACGGTAGGTAGTTCTGCCGGTTTTAATCATTCCTTTTTCTATTAACTCTAACCCCTTGTTATAATCTCCTGATTCTTCACCGATAACTGTATCTCCAAACAAATACGCCGAGATAAAATAAGGATTTAAATCCGTAATTACATCAAACAGATTAACCACCGGAGCATAGTTGCGGTCGCTCATATAATGCCCACCAAAGGCCTGAATGGCACGCAGCCATAAAAAATCTGCCAGGAGCACATCGTAGCCAAGTGCCAGCAATTTAACATATTCCCCACGCGGTAAATAAAGGCTGTCCCGATAGGGCCTCCACTTTTTTATCTGTTTCAGGTAGCGGTTTTGCACGCTGATAGCAGTCCCTAAAATAATTACAAAAAGAACGCCTACTATAATTCGTTTGAATGTGATTTTTTCCTGAAAAAAGTGACGCATTGCTCGTCTTATTTGATATTACGATGTTTAAATAAAATGATTGCCAGAATAATAATGCCAGCCGTATAAGTTATTCCATATACGATTGCCAGCATATCCAAGCCAACCGTGCCGGTGACAGCAGCTAAACGTTTATTAAATAACTCCAGGTTGGGAGATAAGTGAGCTGAAATATAGGCAAATCCGTATTTAATCTTCCCGCTCAATGTTGTTAAGGTGCCCTTCTCCTGCAAGCGCCAGGTATAGCGCATTATATCTTCATTCAACCGCCCGACTACAAAAGTTAATACAGTTAACAGGGCACTTAGCGTTGGAGTTGTAATAGTGGAATACAATATGGCAAATGCTGTTATGATAGCCAGCTCTAAACAGGTGTAAAAGACGACCGGCACTATATTCGCAACGATAGGATTGTTGTAAACCAGAATTAGCGAACCAAAGGCTTTTATCAATGAAAGTATGAAGGATTTTATCAAGTATAAAACAAAGGTCAGCATTGAGGCTTTTGTCCAGGTGCCGTCAACGTTAGTCCACATTACTTTCTCTAACACCTCATCTGCGGTATACGACTGCATATACAGCACGAAGAGGAAGAAATAACACATAAAAATTTCAATGACGTAAATGGTCAGAAGCAAGCCAAAGAACTTGCCCAGCAAGAACTGGTAGCGGTCTATTGGTTTGGAGATAATAGTATAAATGGTCTTTTTGTCCATTTC
>CAYRXI010000071.1:9231-12068 GCA_964428255.1 uncultured Candidatus Sumerlaeota bacterium | reverse complement strand
TTGTCAGGTCGCTAATTATACCAGAGCTACCTAAAATCAATAGTGCAAAAATTAACAAGATGTAGAGAATACGATTTCTCACCGCTTCTTTAAATGTGTTATGTGCAATTGCCCAGATTTTCGCCATTAGTTGTTGCTCGCCTCCGCCCTGATTTGTTGTATGAAATACTCCTCCAGCGTCTCCTGACGCGGAGTAAATGATACCAGACGATTGTTACCGGGTTTCACCAAATAAGTTAAAATTCGGTCAGCAACCTCCTTCTGGGTAACGACAAACATTACCTCATCCTTTTGCTGCACCACGCGCTGCGCATTCTGCCCGAGTTCCTTGACCTCCGCCGCTGTCAAATTAGTAGCCACAATCTCATACTCCTTTACACGTGTTGATAGTAAATCACGCAATGCGCCCACCGCAATTAATTCCCCACGATTTAATATTCCCACTCGCTGGCAAATTAACTCAGCATCGGAGAGTATATGCGAGGAAAAAAATACCGTCTTTCCTTTGTCACGGAGCTGCAAAATAATATCCCGGATTTCTTTGCGTCCAAACGGGTCCAGACCGGATTGCGGCTCATCCAGCACTACAATCTGCGGGTCGTTGAGTAATGCCTGTGCCAAGCCAATTCGCTGTAACATTCCTTTAGAATAGCCTTTAAGCGGTAAATTAGCCGCTTCAGTCAAGCCTACCAGTGCGAGTAATTCCTCAATGCGTGCTCGGCGTTTTAGCTTACTAATGCCATAGAGTTGTCCATAGTAGTCCAGAAACTCCCAACCGCGCAGATATTCATAAAAATACGGATTCTCTGGAAGAAAACCAATCAGCTCTTTTACACGTTTGTCTCCCAGTGGTTTACCCATTATAAATGCCGTGCCATGTGTGGGATAAATCAGCCCCATCAATATTTTCAGCGTTGTGGTCTTCCCGGCACCATTTGGACCCAATAACCCAAAAATCTCGCCCTCTTCTACGGTCAGATTTAAATTTTTCAATGCCGCTACCCGCCGATTTTTCAGGCGTATTTTCAGACGCCCATATTCTACATCCACAACATCTCGCACATATATTTTGGTTAATTCTCTGGTTTCTACCGCTGGCATTTTACCGCCTCTTTATTTTTCCCGTTTAAGATTTGTTTGTCTTTGGTTCGGAAAAAAATACAATGAAAATTTTATTTAATCGCGGGCTTTTATGTCTACAAAAACAATCTTATTTACACTGCCACAGTGACTGGTTGGTAACAACCTTGACTTTGGCGCTTTGCAGGATGGATAATATATAGCTGTTTGTTTCCCTGAATATGGTAAAATATAGACATAGAAAAATATTATATGAAGCCGGTCTGTATGTGATAACAGATATACAAATGGCAAAAGGCCGCTCTTACCCGGAGATTGTTCTACAAGCCCTACGCGGCGGTGCGCGTATTATTCAGCTCCGCGATAAAACCACACCTCTGGAAGAGCTGATAAAAATAGGCAGAAGATTAAAAAACCTGACAGCAGAATATAACGCACTATTTATCGTGAATGATAACCCTTACCTGGCTCAGGCAATTGGCGCTGATGGTGTTCATCTGGGACAACTGGACATGCCGGTTGATATCGCACGTGAAATCGTGGGGAAAGACAAAATTATCGGCTTAAGCACACATAATTTTCGCCAGATAACAAATGCTGTCAAGCAGGGAGAAGTAGATTACATCGCAATTGGTCCAATCTTTCCCACCGATACTAAAAAGCAAGAGTATCCCCCGCTGGGTGTAGAAGTTTTGCGCTGGGCTGCTATCAACCTCTCCCTGCCATTTGTGGCTATTGGTGGGATTAATAAACATAATATGGTTGAAGTGGTGGAAGCGGGAGCACGTCTCGTAGCAGTTATCTCAGCCGTAATGCAAGCTCCTGATATTACTCAGGCAACACAAGAACTGTGCGAAATCATTTGTGAAAAAGCCAGATAAATACTTAAGCCTGGAGAAAAAGATTTTTTTGAGAAAATAATATTTATTAACGGAAGGTTGTAAGAATAATGACTCAATTAATTGCAGCGAAAAACGGGATTATCACTCCGGAAATGCAAACAGTTGCAGAAAAGGAGTTCATTTCTGCAGAAGAGCTCAGACGCCTGATTGCGCAGGGACGGGTGGTCATTCCCAAAAATGTCCGGCATAATATCGTACCGATTGGTATTGGTGAACGTTTGCGGACAAAGGTAAATGCCAATATTGGTACCTCACCAGAATATTGCAATCTGGCGGAGGAGCTGGAAAAACTGCGAACTGCGGTTGAGGCTGGGACGGATACTATTATGGATCTCAGCACCGGTGGCGCGCTGGATGTGATTCGCCAGCAAATTATTGCCGCCTCTCCCGTCCCGGTAGGTACGGTGCCCATATATCAAGTAGCCGTAGAGCTACTGCGACAGGGGAAGCGTATCGAAGATATGACTGAAGAGCATATTCTGGATGTTATCCGCAGGCACGCAGAGGGAGGAGTGGATTTTATTACCATTCATTGTGGGATCACACAACGGGCACTACAGAAAATTGAGCGAAAGCAGAGGATTATGGATGTAGTCAGTCGAGGAGGCGCCTTTATCATTCGCTGGATGCGGGCAAATGGTAAAGAAAATCCCTTTTATACCGCCTATGATAAAATTATAGAAATTGCTCGGGAGTACGACGTGACTTTCAGTCTGGGAGATGGTTTACGTCCCGGATGTCTACACGATGCTACTGACTCTATCCAGGTAGATGAATTGGTGATTGTAAGTGAACTCCAAGACCGCGCCCTGGATGCTGGCGTTCAGGTGATGATTGAGGGTCCGGGGCATCTTC
>CAYRXI010000071.1:7929-9221 GCA_964428255.1 uncultured Candidatus Sumerlaeota bacterium | reverse complement strand
CAAGGGAGCCCCATTCTATGTCCTGGGTCCACTGGTCACTGATGTTGCTCCAGGCTACGACCATATTGTTGGCGCAATTGGCGGAGCCATCGCAGCTGCTGCCGGAGCTGATTATCTCTGCTATGTCACACCTGCTGAACACCTGAGACTGCCTACAGCTGAGGACGTTCGTCTGGGCGTGATTGGTGCCAGGATTGCCGCTCACGTCGGCGATATTGAAAAAGGCTATCCGGGGGCTCGCCAGTGGGACGATGACTTCTCACGAGCACGTAAAGCACGGGATTGGGAAAAGATGTTCTCCCTCGCACTGGACAAAAAACTACCCCCTAAATACCGGGCTGAACGTTCGCCTCTCAGCGCCGATGTATGCACAATGTGTGGCGACCTCTGTTCAATGAAATCTGCCAATCCACAGGAAATTGTTAAAATTATTGATGAATTGTCTTGAAGACGCATTTTGAAAAACTGCAATCCTTGTAGTATAGCGCGAAAATTCCCTGAACAAAGGAGCAATGTCATCCCAAATGCCTATCACTCGCAAACTCTCAGATACAGGAGAATGGGGATTACTGGAAAAACTCAAACGCTTTTATCCTGTGAATGATGCCCGTCTGATAGTCGGCTTTGGTGATGACGCTGCGGTCATTGACTTCTCATCTCAGAGAGACTTTTACCTGCTGGCAACGGTTGACACTCTGGTGGAGGGTACTCATTTTCTCTCTTCCTGCTATGACCCAATTCTGCTCGGGAAGAAGGCTGTCACAGTAAATCTCAGCGATATTGCAGCAATCGGGGGAATCCCGGAATTTATGCTGGTCTCATTGGCTGCTCCACCGGACTTTCCCGTACCCATACTCAACACAATTTATCAAGGAATGCTCGCTGTGGCAAAGGAACATAATGTAATTCTCGTGAATGGTGACACTGTCAGAAGTTCGCGCCTGACTCTTAGTATTTGCCTGTTGGGGAAAAAGCCCAAACAGGAACACTTACCTTTACGGAGTGCGGCGCGTCCCGAACAGTACGTTTATGTTACAGGAACGCTGGGTGAGTCGGGGCTGGGGGTACATCTACTTAAAACCAAACACAAGTCGCAACTTACTGCTCTGGAGCGAAGTTTTGTTCGCCGGCATTACGAACCAACTGCCAGAGTCCAGGAGGGCAGGTGGCTGACTGTGACTTTTTCTGACCTGGCATTAATTGATATCAGTGATGGCTTGTTTAACGAACTTAATCTGTTGAAAAAATTCAGCTCTGTCGGCTTTGACATCAATTTAACCCGGATTCCGATT
>CAYRXI010000071.1:6585-7919 GCA_964428255.1 uncultured Candidatus Sumerlaeota bacterium | reverse complement strand
GCCAGGGCTTAGATGCACTTCACTTCGCTCTTTTTGGTGGCGAAGACTATGAACTACTATTTACCACCGCAACTCCCCCGCAAAAAATGCAATCGCTGTTTTCTACACATTTTCCCTCGGTTCCTGTCTCCTGCATTGGAACTACTATTAGTGCCAAAAAGATAAAGTTCCGCAATCTAACTGGAAAGACAATTCGCCTTTCTGACCATACTTTCCGCCACTTTAACTAATCTGAAATTTATTTATTACTAACCCCAGTTTTACCTGCACATAGATAACTCATTTCGGCCTTTCCTGAAAATTTTTAACCAGAGAAAACACAGAAAGAATTCAGATAAATTCAAGATACTTTTACTCCTCTTTTCCTCATAATTCTTCCTCGCATTTCAAAACAGATTTTAAAACTTCTTATCTTGCGGAGGTGAAATATGAAGATATTTATCAGTGATTTACATCTGGGCTGTGGCGATGCACGCGATGACTTTCTGTTTATTGGCAACGGTGCTACCGAAGAAGCGTTAAAAAGTAAAGTCAAACGTCAGCATGCAATGACAAAGATGCATCGCCTGTTTGAAAAATTTATCCACTTTGTTTTGCAAGAGGCAAAAACTGCAAACTGCCAGCCGGAACTAATTTTGCTGGGAGATATCTTTGATTTACTGCAAGTTGAACCTGTTGAAGCTAAATTCCGTCATCCTTCCAGACTTCATCGCATATTTAAAGCGCATCAGCCGGTGTTTAATTCTCTCAATCATTTTACGCAAAACGGCGGGTTACTTACTTATGTAATTGGCAACCACGACCATGAGCTGGTGGACAGAAGACTCTTTAAAATTCTGGTGAAGTTCCTGCCAATGATTAATCTACACGACGGGCAGAAACCACTGACTGCTTATATCAACAAAGAATGGGGCATCTATGCTGAACATGGGAATCAACTTGACCCTCTGAACAGCTTTACTGAATTCCTGGACCCTGATGAATTGCCGTTGGGCTCAATTATCGTGATTAAACTGGTTAATCCTTTTGAACCACTTTATCCACTTCTGGACAACATTCAAGGTACTGCCGAAACTTTATGGTATGCTGCATACTGCCTGCCCGGGCTTCTAACACCAGAACTGCAACGGCAGATAACCGAATATCAAAATGAACACAAAGGCATCACAGCCACGTTTATCAATCACCTGCTGAATATCCTGACTGGAAAAGGCTTGCTCAAAATCAATGGCCGTTATCATCCGCTCATTAATGAGGCTATTCAAACGGCTGAAAAATTGCTTAAAACAATTAAAAAAACTAACTTTGCACAGAGACAGAACGAATTGAGAATA
>CAYRXI010000071.1:927-6574 GCA_964428255.1 uncultured Candidatus Sumerlaeota bacterium | reverse complement strand
CTAACTGACGCTATGCAGGAGAATTTGCTGGCACGTGCGGAGAGAATTTTGCACCATCCCCGCAAGGCAAAGATGCTGGCAAAAATACCCAACCCGCTTAATTTCCTCCTGCTCGGGCATACACATCAACCACTAATTTTACGCACTGAGTCCGGCATTTATGCCAACTGCGGATGCTGGAGACCACGGGCTGTAGCGCGGTATCGTCAGGTATTCCAAATCCGGCAGACGCTTAATTTTGTGCAGGTTACTCGCACCAGCTCAGGCAAATATAGATTCCGTCTTCGTAATTTTTTGCCAGTTCCCAGTGGAAAATCTCCCAGTAAAATCAATTAGTTATGTTGTATGTGAAAGAAAAAATGTGAAACCATTCTCATTTATCGGGAAAATTCTTCGCGAGTTAGATAAGAATAAATCAATTTCCCTAAAAATGCTTTATTGCAGAACCGCATTCCAGTAAAAATTTAGAAACTTTTTATCGCCTAATCTTGCATCTTTTGCAACCTTTGCTGATGAATTTTATCTGATAATTTTAAGGAAAGTTTTTGAGAAAAAATCTATTGACTTTTTTCGGGAATTTTTGGTATTTCGTGCATTTAATATTAATATATATTAAACTTGTAGAGAGGAGGTGTAATTATGAAGAAAAAGAAAGGGTTTACTCTAATTGAGCTTTTGATTGTCGTAGCCATTATTGCCATTCTGGCATTGATAGCAGTGCCTAACTTTTTAGAGGCGCAGGTGAGGTCAAAAGTTTCAAGAGTAAAGAGTGAACTACGGACCCTAGCTACAGGAATAGAAGCTTATGCCGCTGACCATAATGCCGTGCCCAAAGAATTGAACAATACCTTTTATGGAGATACTTATAATGGAGTAGCTGTTTGGGGACTATTATCTCCAGTTATAACAACGCCCGTAGCTTATATTACAAAATTTGACTTCGTTGACCCCTTCCAGGCAAAGGATGTTGGCAATCCTTTAGACGAGCAACTGTATAGCTATCACGATATAAAGAAAAGAATTGATTATTATACTGGAACAACTCAGGAATTCTGGTTGGGTGCCAGGGAATTTTATGGGAATTGGCGGCTGGTTTCAGTGGGTCCTGATAAAGTATACGGTCACGGATTTACCCGTAGTGCTCAGCTGGTCTATGACCCCAGTAATGGTACAATTAGTCTAGGGAATATTATCCGCGGGCAAAAAATATCTGATAGTATTCAACCACCAGCAGGCACTGGACCACGTGACTTAATCTATCCTCACTAATTAAGCAGAATTGAACCTGAAAGAACCGGAGGAAGGTCTCTTCCTTCGGTTTATTTTATCTCCTGTACTGATGGGTAATATAATCTGGATTTCTGCACCCTTGGGCGTTAGATTGCGCAGGTTTATTTTTCCCTGATGGGCTTCAATTATCTGACGGGTGATGGTCAGTCCCAGTCCGGTGCCGCCACTGCGGGTAGTATAAAATGGCTCAAAAGCACGCTCTAAAGATTCTGGTGTAAAACCCTTGCCATTATCCCGGATTACAATCTCCAGCGCCGGTTGTGTCCCCTCCCCGGATGGTAAAGGGACTTCAATCTTTCGGATAATTGATTCAATTTTTCCCTTACCTTCCAATGCCTGCCGGGCATTAAGATAGACATTGAGCAATGCCTGTCTTATCTGCGTGGGGTCTGCCAGTACGGGAGGCAAATTCTCATCGTAATGTTTATACACAGTAATGTTTTCATCTTTCTTTTCGTGAAACAGTAGCCCCAGAACCTCATCATTTATCTGCTCTACCTGGCAATAGCCAATCTTTTGCACAGTAGGTCTGGCATGGTTTAGCAGCTCACGTAAAATCTGTTCACAGCGTAGCGCCTCCTTACGAATTGTTTCGTAGTCATCCTGATGCGGGTCATCGGGGCGCGCAGTTCTGATTAGATATTCCGCATAAGTAGTGATAATACCAATGGGGTTATTAATTTCGTGTGCCAGAGTAGCAGCGATTTCTCCTAACTGGGTCAGGTGCTGGGAGTGCATCAACTTTTCACGGATTTTAAGAATCTCCGCTTTTTGTTGATTGATTATTTCAACAATAAACCACGACAGCAAAGCAACCAGCCAGATCAGGATGAACTTCAAGATGAACGTGTGCTCGGACATAAAGGCAAGCGTATGTTTTTGCAGTGACATCGTCAGTACAAACATCAGGGCAATTAGTGAACTCATTATCATATTTTCTGTGGGTGTGCGGAACAGAGCAAAGCCACGCATAATTAACAAAAAATACAAAATATAAAAATCCCTCTGCATAGCAGTGCCATAATGATGCACCATATCGGCATAGACCAGCATTACTATGAAGAGGACGTCTGCTACATACGAGATATAGCAAGCACCTTTAATCTCCGTGAATGCCAGACGATTAAAGTAAAACAAATAGCTCAACCCGAAGTTAAACATCGCATATAATAAGAAGAGAGCAAAGACACCCGGGGAAGGTAGTTGCCATCCTGTTCCCCAGAACCAGATAAAAAGTGTAGTGAGTAAAATAAACCACTTGAGCGGGATTATCGCACGGCGTTCAATACGCCCCAGCCATTGTGCATAATCTGTTTGCTCCTGTATATCAAACTTTCGCTGTTTTATGTTAAACCCGAACATCAATTTATAAGCTCCATCTCTCGTGTATATGATAACGAAATGCTAAAATACTAAGAGCATAAATAAATTATATGGCACTTTAACCCCATTGCCATATAAAAAGTAACCTTTCCCGGGATTCTAAACTGTTATAGCTAATGAGTCCTTTATGAGAAACAATCCTTATTGAAAACTCGCACAACCTGACAATTTATTTTTTAAAATACTGAATTATTGCTTTAAGCAGTGCATCTGTGGTGTATTCAGGAGTTTCAATATGAACAGAGAGTGAGTAGCTTTTAATTGTCTCCGTAGTTATGGGACCAATACTGGCAATGACTACATCAGTAAATAATTGCTGATACTCGGCGGGTGGAATATTATCCATCAGAAATTTTACAGTTGACGAAGCTGTAAAGACGACAACATCTACTTTTTTCTGCTGAAATAATGAGATTGCTCTGGCAATCCCAGCCTTATCAGGAACAATCTCATAAACTGGAATGACCTCAACTTCAACGCCTTTTTGGCGCAAAACCACCGGTAAAACATCTCGACTGGTAGCAGCACGTGGAATCAGAACTTTACAACCCCTGTTAACAGGTAATTCCTCTGCCATTTTTTCCTGCACAAACTGCGACGGCACAAAATCAGGGCAGATACCCCACTTCTCCTTGAGTAGTCTTGCTGTGTTTGTGCCAATGGTGGCAATTTTAATCTTGCCCAGCCAGCGTACATCTTTACCACAATTGTAAAGCTCTTGCATAAATATCTTTACACTATTGGCACTGGCAAATAGTAACCAGTCAAAATCAGACAGGTGCTCAATGACATCGTACAAGGGCTTATTGTCTTTGATGGGCATAATAGTTATAGTCGGGGCAACCAGTGGTGTGCCACCATAAGCGCTAACCAGGCGGGCAAATTCTTCACCCTGCTCCTCTGGACGGGTAATCAAAATGCGTTTGCCGAAAAGTGGCTGCGACTCCAGCCAGTTTAGTGCTTCACGAAGTTTAACACATTCTCCAATTACTATTACTACTGGTGGCTGAAGATTTTTGCGCCTGGCATCCTCCACCACCTTCTCCAGAGTTGAGACAAGTGTTTCCTGTTCAGGAAGTGTGCCATTGCGAATAATTGCCACGGGAGGGGTGGGATTTTTTCCGTACTTTAGCAGATTCTCCACCAGCTGTGGCAGGTTCGCCATACCCATTAAGAAGATAAAAGTTCCCTCCAGCCGTGAAATAGTATGCCAGTCAAGTTCCAGTACTCCTGCAGGAGTATCTCGCTTATGGGCGGTGAAAATATGAACACTGGAGCTGAGGTCACGATGTGTTACCGGGATGCCGGCATAGGCTGGAGCAGCAATAGCAGAAGTCACACCCGGCACAATTTCTATCGGAACACCTCTGGCAGTCAGAAACATTGCTTCTTCGCCACCACGTCCGAATAAGAAAGGGTCACCACCTTTCAATCTCACCACTATGTGCCCAGCCAGCGCTTTCTCATAGAGCAGCTGATTTATTTCATCTTGCGAGAGCGTTTTTTCCTGCCATTTTTTCCCTGCAAAAATTAGTTCTGCCTCTGGAGGTGCCAGATTCAGAATCTCTTCATTTACCAGATAATCATAAATCACTACTGTCGCGCATTTCAGACACTCGGTAGCCTTTAAAGTAATTAAACCATAATCTCCCGGACCGGCACCGACGAGAAAGACTTTTCCTATCTCTGGCTTATCAGGCATAATTTCACCTCATCTGTTAATTTAAATTTGTGAGTCTTCACTCCTTAGCCGCTGAATAATCTCACCAGCACCACCTGCAATAAGCTTTTCCGCCAGTTTTTTGCCCAGTTCTTCAGGCTGATGAATACTACCTGACATAAAAGCACTCAATTTATGGGTGCCATCAGGATAACAGACCATTGCTTCCAGATACAATTCCCCATTTTCTCCAGCACGGGCAAGGCAGGCAATGGGTGTCTGGCAGCCCCCACCCAGATACCGCAATAAAGAGCGCTCAGCCAGTGCTTCCGCATAAGAAGGATAGTGATTTATGGCTGTCATTATCTGTTCCAGCTCGCCCTGGCGGATCTCTATTCCAAGTGCACCCTGTCCTGGTGCCGGTAACATCACACAATATGGAAGCCGTTCGACCTTGATTCCCAGCATTCCCAGTCGCTCCAGTCCGGCAACTGCTACAATGATTGCATCCACTATGCCCTGACGCAGTTTATATAACCTTGTATCCAGATTACCACGTAGCGGTATCACTTTTAAATCCGGATGAATAGCTAACAGCTGTCCTTGACGTCGGAGACTGCTGGTGCCAACAGTGGCACCAGCAGGAAGTTGTTCCAGAGTTTTGCCAGTGCGGGTAATCAGCGCATCTGCCGGCTCCAAGCGTGGTGGTACAGCACCCAGAACCAAGCCCGGGGCTAACTCAGTCGGCAAATCCTTTAAACTATGCACTGCAAGGTCAATCTCTCCTTCCAGCAATGCTGTTTCAATTTCCTTAATGAAGTGCCCCTTGCCAGGAATTTTATCTAAAGGCGTTGTTGAAAACTTATCCCCGGTAGTTTTTATTATAACTGTCCTGGTCTTTATCTCTGGGAAATGAGATGTTAGCAGTGCGATAATTGATTCGGTCTGTTTTAATGCCAGTTGACTGCCGCGAGTGCCAATTCTTAATAGCATTGTCTGACTCCAATAATTAAAATGTATAATTTTTAGAAGCACAATTACAAGTCTTTTAGTTACCAGAATACCGAAAACAACTCAGATTGCATCAGCCGTAGCAGTGTTTAAAATAAGTTCAATTTTTTAATGCAGAGGGTTTACATTATGGCAGTTGTCACAAGGAGAATAAAAATTAACACCAAAGGTTTTACGGAGATTATAGACATTACTGCTGACGTTAGCGATGCAGTAGCTAAAAGTAGTCTGGAAAATGGAATAGTTACAGTGTTCCATCCGGGCTCTACTGGAGGAATAACTACACTGGAGTACGAGCCAGGC
>CAYRXI010000071.1:0-917 GCA_964428255.1 uncultured Candidatus Sumerlaeota bacterium | reverse complement strand
TTACCAGAACTACTGGAAAAACTTATACCATCAGAAGCACATTATCATCACAACGAGACTTGGGGCGATGGTAATGGTAGTGCTCATTTACGTTCAGCACTTCTTAGGACCTCCCTTACCATTCCCTTTATCCAAAAGCGATTAACACTTGGCACCTGGCAACAAATTGTGTTCATTGATTTTGACAATCGGCCGCGTCAGCGAGAATTAATCTGCCAGATTATCGGAGAATAACTGGAGGGCTGGTGCTTCCAGAGTGGGATTGGTTTTAGAATTTGCTTGAGTTCACCTGAAGAAATATTAAACAATATTAATCTTTAGAAATGAATAATCCCAATTTAGATTCAACCGGTGAGCAGAAAGTTGAGCAGACACAGAAAAGACCCAAGCAGGTACGTTATCGATTCAGGGCAGAAAATCGGCTACGGCGAAGTCGCGACTTTGCAGCTGTGGCTGCTAACGGAACAAAACTAAGTAATAACTTAATAATTATAAAATATCTGGCAAGAGCTGACAACAAGGCAACACGGGTAGGAATAATAACCACTCGCAAGTTGGGCAAAGCCACTAAACGTAATCGTTTACGACGATTGGTAAGAGAGGCAGTTCGTCTCACATTGCCAGAACTAAAACGAGGGTATGACATTGTGGTAATTGTACGTAGTGCGGCAACATCCAGCACTATGTCGGAGATTTATGCTGGATGGCGGCAACTGGTGAAAGGTGCAGGCTTACTTGAGGAATGAAGTTAGTCAAACTAATAGATAAAATGCTATGTAAGGCATTTGTATATCTGGTGCGCTTTTACCAGCTTACGCTTAGCCCACTATTACCACCAAGCTGCAGGTTTGTACCTAACTGCTCGCACTATGCCTGGAGGCACTCACAAGCAGAAGTTTTCCTCAAGCTGTCTGGCT
>CAYRXI010000070.1:15924-16669 GCA_964428255.1 uncultured Candidatus Sumerlaeota bacterium | reverse complement strand
GTATTTCTTATCCGGCAGGTCACGGAACTTCGGGGCAACGGGAGTTGAGAATTCCGCAGTGTCAACATTGCTGGGGATATAAGTTATCGGACGCCGAAGGTTTAATGAATTCATCAGCGATTCGCTCTGACGGGATAGGACGATGATAGAGTCTGCCAGTTTTAATACCTGCCGAATGAGGAATTTAGCCAGCGGACTGCTTTCAGAATAAAAGATATGAAACGAGCTGAGATAGTGGAGGAGGGATTTGCGGAAGAACAATCTGGACATTAATAAATAAACGGCGGACTCCCAGAAGGGCGAGTAACAGACGGTGTTAATATAAAGTAAGCGCGGGCGGTAATAAAGTACCCAGAAGGGGAAGCGTAGAAAATTCCACAGAGTTACAGCAATGGCGGTAAACATTCGCCAGATGCCTGCGTTGATGAGTTCCTGATAGCCAACCTTGTAGGGCTTCATTTTGGTTTTTACGGGGCGTGCAATATTGAAGAGAATTTTGCGCTGGGGCGAGGGAAAACTTAGATGATCTTTAATCGCACGCGTAACCCCGCCTTCAGACTTTAAGACCGGACCTATGACTAAAATTGTATCCATGGCTTAAAATTAAGCAAAAGGGGCTCTAGGGATTTACAGCTAAGCCCCATTTTACCGTTTCTTTGATGCCTTCCTCCAGAGAATATTGCGGCTTAAAACCGAGTTGTTGTAAACGGGAGATATCGGCGCGCCATCTTTCCGGGTCACCCGG
>CAYRXI010000070.1:6621-15914 GCA_964428255.1 uncultured Candidatus Sumerlaeota bacterium | reverse complement strand
AATTTAAATCTGGGAGCCAGGCCCATAGCTCGGGAGACCAGTTCCGCTAATTCCCGTGTGGAGACCGCTTTACCGACTGCCAGATTGTAGAATTCGCCCTTAAATGGAGATTTGTTCAAGAGGAGTAACACAGCGTTAACGACGTCTTTTACATAAATCATATCGCGCTCCTGAGTTCCATCGCCAAGAATTTCAAGTTCTTCAGGGTTCCGGCGGAGTTTACAGATGAAGTCAAAGATAATTTGTTTTTTCTGCCGTGGACCATAGGTGGAAAACAGCCGTAGACAGGCAGTTTTCAGGCCGTAAAGTAAGCTGAAGACTTCGGTGTATTTTTCAATTCCTAATTTTGAGACACCATAGGGAGCAATGGGGGCAACCGGGTCAGTTTCACACATCGGCAGTTTAACAGGATTGCCATACACTGCAGCTGAAGATACAGTAATAATGCGCGCGGGCGAGGCAATCTGTCTTAAAGTTTCTAACAGCAAAAACGTAGCCACCAGATTGTTTTCAAAGTCAAAATACGGAT
The DNA here is from genome assembly GCA_964428255.1 of uncultured Candidatus Sumerlaeota bacterium. GTDB lineage: Bacteria > Sumerlaeota > Sumerlaeia > MWCT01 > JAGHBZ01 > CAYRXI01. The sequence goes on along the minus strand of CAYRXI010000070.1, from coordinate 15,385 downwards.
TTTCCACTGAAGGCGGGACGTAGGCATTTGCAGCGAAATGTAACACCGCATCATATCTCTCGGTGCGCACGAGATCACGGAATTCGTGACTGCGCACGTCCAGTTGATAGAAGACAAAGTTTTTCTGGTTTACGTCCTTCAGGTTTTCCAGACTGCCATTTGACAAATTGTCAACGCCAATGACGAAGACGCCATTATGGGTAAGTGTATCTGCCAGATGACTGCCAATGAATCCCGCACAACCGGTGAGTAATACTCTCTGTGGAAATTCCATACTTACTCCTTTCTATGCCTGAATTCAACGAATGAGATTTCAGGAGCCTGCTTATAAAAATATTACACCATTTTTACTTGCAATTAAGCCAAAAAGAAAAAAAGGCCTTTCGCCTTAAGACAATAAATAAAAAATTATGAAACATATTAATATTGTGAGGGATTAAATTTCAATGATAGTTGCCTAAGTAGAACGTGTTTAGTTAAATTGATAAAATAAATTAGGCAAAATATTTGCCCCGATAGTGGAAGCGGGAGTAATAGTTAAGACAATTTATTCAGTAGATAGATGGAATTTATGAGAGCTACATAATCAGACTCAAAACTCCGGCTGGGAGATGGCTTTTATTTTTTCCAGGAGTTTAACGTCCTGTAGGTCTATTTCTCGCCCGGAAGCTTTTTTGTTAATGATGAGGTCTTCCAGACAGATGACAGGAAGCTGCTGTGCTTCATATGAAAACTCTTTTCTTCTACTCCAAGCTGTAGAAAAATCTATCCCTGGAGTTCTGGTTTGCACGTCAATTCTTACAAAATCGTTAAAGACTGTGATTTCATTTTTAATTAACTGCTCTGGGGTGATTAACTGTGCTGTTCCCAAGCCTGCATTCCGCAATGAATTAAGCAATCTTTGTGCATTGTCAGTAGTAGGTTCTATTAAAATATCAAGGTCAAACGTCATTCGTGGAACTCCATACAAAACGGCAGCAATTTCACCAATGATGAGGTACCGAACATTATTCTCGTTTAAGGATTTGAATACCTCTTTCAGTCTGTTGAGCATCTTTGAATTTAATTATGTCAGGATTAACAGAAATAATAAACTCATAAAAATCGTTCAAAATTTTCAAACGTTCTTCCGGGGAAAGACCGGCAAACCACTCCGCCTTTTTCTCAATACTCTCTTCATCCCATAAGCACTTTATTTTTGAACTGTTCTTCATTTTTGTCATTTATGGTATTATAATTAATATTTGATTCTCTCCTATTATAGCTTCTAATGAGATTTTTTTTCAAGACAGCTTTTCTTAAATAAGCGGATTCTATCTCACGACTTTGAAATGAATGAAAAATAGGTAAAAGATTGAATAATACGGCAGAGAAGTAATAGGATTTAAAACATCTTTTGCAGGGGAGAATTGCTGGCAGATTTCGGAAGTATGAGCAGGCGGAAAATACTCTATTATGCCTCGGATATGGTGTTTGGGGGGGCATGGGTTTATCTGGAAAAACTCATTCGGCAGTTTGCGGGAGAGTATGAGCTGTGGCTGATTGCACATAAAACACCAGCTATAGACAGGGATATTGAACGAATCAAGCCGTATGTAACACAACTTGAGAGGATAGAGCCGCTACGTTCAATACATGATGTGGCGGTGTTTTTATCGCGACTGGGGGAGGTGGAGCTGGTGCACTTTAATCTGGTGCGACCAAATATTTGCTTCCTGCCCACGTGGCTGGCAAAGTTGCGTCCGCGGGTTAAGCAGGTTGCAACGCTTCATTTAGCCATACCGATTGTCTCTCACTACCCGTTTAAAGCCGGCATTGTGATGCAAATGGTAAAACATACCTTACGACGTTATGACAGGATCATCGTGGTGTCCGAGCAAAGTAAGAGGCGTCTGCTGGAGCTCTATTCCCCCCCCGTAGAAAAGGTGCAGGTTATTTATAATGGGCTGGACCCGACGCCGTTTCTCCAGCCCGGAGTAGACCCGCAGAACAAACGGCGGGAACTCGATATTCCGCCGGGCAAACCGGTGATTTCCATAATTGGCAGGATTGAACCGCAGAAGGGGCATCGGTATGCCGTGGAGACAATACATAAGCTGGTGGAAAAAACGCGGGAGTTCGTGGTGTTAATTGTAGGAGAAGGCACTCTGGAGGCAGAAATTCGGGCACAGATAAATGCGCTCGGACTAAGCGAGTATTTTAAGTTTCTGGGCTTACGCACTGATATTCCCGAGCTTCTCAGCATCACGGATATTTTGCTGTTAACTTCGTTGTGGGAAGGATTGCCGTTTACGGTGCAGGAGGCGATGTTCGCCGGGGTGCCTGTGGTGGCGTCACGCGTGGATGGCAATTTAGAAGCAGTGGTTGATGGCACCACCGGATACCTGAGTGACTATAAAAATGCTGAAGAAATTGCCGGGCGTCTATATCAGCTGCTAACAAATCCGTCACAGCGGAAAATAATGGGAAAAGCGGGACAGCAACGCGCACAGGAGTTGTTTACCCTTGAGACGATGATTAAACAGACGAAGGAGGTTTATAATTCATTACTCAAATAATTTAATGGCAAACAATCGTTCATTCTCAAAGAAAAGACTCACATCTACAATTATTGCCTGGATTTAGTCGCAATCAATTCGCGCATAAAATCTTCAATCTTCTGCACAATGACCTCCCAGGAGAATTTGCTAACAGCAACCTGCCTGATATAAGCCGAATCTATCTCTCCAGCCTTTAACTTTTTAACCATCTTGAATATGCCTTCATATAATCCTTCTGGGAGATGGCTGGAGGTTACCAGTTCGGGGTCAAGCTCGCGTAATACCTCCGGAACGGCGCTGCGGGGTGTGCCGATTACGGGAATGCCAGAGGCAAAAGCCTCAATGGAAACAATTCCAAATCCTTCCAGCTCTTCAGTCGGAAGCACGAAGCAATCAGCTGCGCGATAATACAATGGAACTTCTTCATAACGAGGACCGGTAAAAATAATGTGCGGCAGGATACCTAATTGGTATGCTGTTTCCTTGACTTTGTCAAATATCTCGCCACCGCCAACAAAGAGAAACATAATCTGGGTTCTTAACTCGGGATGACGCTCAAAGAGAAGTTTTATTGCCTCTTCCAGATTAAACCAGCCCATCCGCAGAGCCATTCTTCTGACGGTGAGGAACAAAGTCTTATCTATCGGGAGTCCAAGTTGCTTTCTGATGGCTTGTTTTTCATCTGCATTTTGCGGGGGGCGAAAAACATTGACATCTACACCGGAAGGTATGCGGCGAAACTTAGGGGCATATTTTTGCCCATAATGTTTCAGCATAGTATTGCGAACATAATCACTGAGGGTAATAATGCCATCAGTTCGCTCCAGTGCTTTTTTAAGACAATATCTATGCCAGTAGTAGTGAGAGGGGAACTTTATATGTTCTTTAAGTTTTTTGAAGGGCGACTTCTCTATTTGCAATATCTTCTGATAATCCCAGAGATATTCATAAGCAGTGTCTGCCTGACAGGTGTAAATGAAGGGGATGCGAGAAAACTCGCCAGGTGAATATAATTTTAAGGGGACTCTTCCGCACTGGAAATTAACGAGGTCTAACCCCTCAGAGTGCAAAATTTGCCGCGCAATTTTATAAGTGTGAGTAATGTATTGATAATTATTGAGTAGACTGCCACTTTCTTTAATATGGTATCTATGCCAGATAACGCCTTCTCTTTTTTCAGTGCTAGTTTTATCCGGAGATAGTGAGCAATGAATGAAATGCACCTGATGCCCCCGCTCAGCCAGTTTTCGTGCCACATCATATAAATAGCGGTGCGCTCCACCCAAAATTTCCGGGAAGGCGTGCCTGTCTAACATTAAGATTCTTAATGGTTTATCTTGCATCGGTTTTGTTAACAGAAAAGATTGCGGTTGTCGTTCACCCAGTTCATCAGTTTTTCTACGCCAGCAGAGGGAGAGATGGTTGGCTGCCAGCCAAAGTCGGTGTTTGCCTTACGGATGTCACTGATATATACCAGTTGGTCGCCGGGACGCCAGTCATAAAACCTCAGCGAAATTTTGCGCTGTAATTTTTGCTCCAGCAACGAGATGAGTTCCAGGAGACTAAGCGTATTTTTTGCACCTCCACCAATGTTATAAACCTGTCCCCTGGTCTGCTTTATGTTTGCTATTGCCAGCTCAAAGGCATTTACCAAGTCATCAATGTAAAGCACATCTCGCACCTGCTTGCCATCGCCGTAGATGTTGATTTCCTTTCCCAGAATAGCCGAGATAACAAAATGGGCAACCCAGCCCTGGTCCTCGTTGCCAAATTGACGCGTGCCATAGATGCAGGACATTCGGAAGACCACTGTGGGAAAGCCATAAATGCGGGCATAGTCGCGGACATACTGGTCACCAGTTCCCTTGGAACAGCCATAAGGCGAATGAAAGTCTAAGCCTCTGCTCTCGTCCACACCATTCTGTAAATCCTTAAATTTATATTTATTGCCTTCTTCTATAATTGCTATATCTTCCATCCCACCATAGACTTTATTGGTGGAGGTAAAGACAAACACCGGGTTATTCCCTGATAAGCGTGCTGCTTCCAGCAGATTGAAGGTCCCGAGGGCATTAATTTCAAAATCTGTGCGCGGGTCCTCTACAGAGGTGGTTACAGCTACCTGTGCTGCCAGATGTAGAATTATGTCTATGTCCGGAGTTACGGCATTTTTTACCTCGTTCATATTACGAGCATCGCCTTTTACAAATCTGAATCGTCCGCTTTGCTGATGGTTAGCAGTCAGCCAGTTCAGGTTTTTCTCCACTCCCCTGCGTGAGAGATTGTCAAACACAATTACCCGTTCGCCCTTACGGAGATAGTAATCAGCCAGGTTAGAACCGATAAAACCAGCTCCACCTGTTATCAAAATGTTTCGCATTTTTGCCTCTTGATAGTGGAGGTAAATATTTTACCATTAAGCCGTAACTAAAGAAGAAGATTATTTTGGTACTGCGATGCTCTGGAGTCAAATATAATCTCTAAAGCCACAAAGAGCTAAGGAAGATTTACTGAAGAAAGTGGCTCGGGTTATTTTTAGTGAGTAATCCTGCTGAAAAATGATTGACTCTGTTGCTGGAGAAATAAATTCTATGTTATTACTTGTTTTTCAAAATTTTCCTAATGAGGGATGATATGCGTAAAAGTAATAGTTACTTATCCAGAGTAATTCTGGCTTCGGGATTGGGGGCACTGATTGCTGGAATGTGGGCAATAATATCTGCAAGCTCCAATTTTACCGACCAAAAAGCCCTCTTTGAAACAAAATGTGCTCGTTGCCATCCCTTGAGTCGTTCTCTTAATAAAGAACGAACACAAGCGGAATGGGAGAGAATAGTTAAACGAATGCAGAACAAGGATCGTAAATGGATTAGCGACCAGGAAGCTGAACAAATTGTGGCATATCTTGTAGGACGTACCGCCACTCCCCAGCCTAAAGCAGAAACAGAGAAGCCGAAAGAAATCACTCCGGAATTATCCAGGCAGCTATTGGCAGAATCTGCTGAGCGAGGGAAGAAATTATTTGTCGAGCCTGCTCTCGGGACGAATGGCAAAACCTGTAATTCCTGCCATCTGGAGTTTGGGAGGTCAGAAAAGCCCGGACCACAGGATGCCAAAAATTTTCTTCGTAAAGACCATTTCCCCAAATACGTGCCGATGGCAAAGAAAGTGATGACACTGGACCAGATGATTCAACTCTGCATTACGACACAGTTAGCAGGTAAACCACTTAACTGGGATGACAGCCGATTAACAGACCTGGTAGTATATGTTAACAGTTTGTATCAGGAAGCAAAATAATCTGGCGTCTATAAGCGCCGTAAAATTCATAACAGTTAAGGAACAAACCGATGGAGCAGATTAAAGGAGTCGTTGGATTAATTGTGCTAATGGGCTTTGCACTTTTGCTCAGTGCTAATCGGCGTCGGGTGAAATGGCGACCAATATTCTGGGGAATAATGCTACAATGCATAATTGCAATGCTGGTGTTCTGGGTGCCAGGTGGAACTCAGGTTTTCTTATTCGTAAATGACAGTGTAGTTGCACTGCTGGACCACGCCCGTGAAGGTGCCTATCTTGTATTTGGACAGCTGGCAATTCCGCCGGGACAGGTAGGGGCACAGGGTGAACAATCACTGGGCTTCTTTCTGGCATTTCAGGCTCTGCCGACCATTATTTTTTTCTCCGCCTTTATGGCTACATTGTACTATATCGGGATTATGCCCTTAATTTTACGTGGCTTCTCTTACGTTTTCACCCGTACTATGCGGATCAGCGGTGCCGAATCGCTATGTACTGCCAGCAACATCTTTGTTGGCATTGAATCTGTCTTTTCCATTCGTCCGTATCTGGATAGAATGACAGCTGCTGAACTGCATCAGATATTAACAGCAGGAATGGCTACGATTGCCTCTTCGGTGCTCGGATTTTATGTCCTGTTGCTTAAAGACACGTTTCCTACGATTGCCGGTCATTTAGTGAGTGCCTCTTTGCTTAGCGCGCCTGCTGCGGTAGTAATTTCAAAGGTAATGTTTCCGGAGACCGAGGAACCGCTCACTATGGGTAAAGTGGTTAGCGGAGAGCGCCTTCCGGCGCGTTCTTTGACTGAAGCCATCCTGCAAGCTGCCAATGAAGGATTAAAACTTACACTGGGGATTGTGGCTCTACTTATAGCCTTTTTAGGGTTAGTCTCTCTGGCAAACGGGATTCTGGGCTGGAGCGGGACACAACTCAGCCATCTCGGCATCCCGCTGGCAGGAATCTCCATACAGAAGATACTCGGATGGATATTTTATCCATTTACCATTCTAATCGGGGTAGATGTTCGCGATGCGGTTAAAATTTCCGTAATCCTCGGCGAACGTGCCATTTTAACGGAAGTTGTAAGTTATAAGCATCTTGCCCAGTTGATATCCACAGGCGCGCTCGCAGACGTTCGGTCTGCGGTGCTGGCATCTTATGCTCTGTGCGGCTTCAGCCACATAACCGCAGTGGCAATCTTTGTGGGAGGCATTGCGGCACTGGTACCACAGCGGGCACAAGATTTAGCAAGACTCGGCTTTCGGGCATTAATTGCGGCTACTCTTACCTGTCTGCAAACTGCCACTATTGCTGGTATTTTTATTCCGGTGGGAAAGTCCATATTGTTTACCGGTTGAATAACTTAATCCACTCTGTGAGGGTCAAACATCTTAATTATGTCCGCTTAACAAACCACACCGAATTGTAAACCTGTTGAAGAAAAATTTAAAATTGACAAAAGTCTTGACTTTTTAGTGTCAAAAGTTATCCTAAGTATTTTACTTTATTTAGTTTTAGTGTCAGTGGTGGTGGATCAAAAAAATGAGGTTTTAAAATTATGAGTAAGAAAAGTACAACCAAGACAAAAGAGAAGTTTAATCTGCAGGACATTAAAGAGCTGATTGCGTTATTGCGACGCAATAATATCTGGGAATTTGACCTGGAGCAGAATGGTACTCGCATACGTATTGTCACTGGACAATCAGACAGAGCAAAATCAGGACTGGAGAGCAGGCTTACCAATGGACTGGCTCAGCCATTTTCTTTTAGCGCTCATCCTTCTATAATTCCGGCAGTTCCACCTACGGTTATCCATAGCCATATTGCTTCAGCCCAGATAGAGAAACCCGCAGAGGTTTCAGCCACTAATCCTGCAACAACTTCAGCAGAGACAGCAAAATCCACACCACAGCCGGTTGAAGAAGAAAAACTTCTGGTGATTAAGGCGCCGATGGTTGGCACATTTTATCGTGCTCCCTCCCCTGATGCCCCGCCTTACGTGGAAGTTGGGGATCCGGTGAAAGAAGATACCGTGCTATGCATAATTGAGGCTATGAAGTTGATGAATGAAATTAAGGCTGACTGCCGGGGCAAGGTGGTAAAGATTCTGGTAGAAAATGGACAACCAGTAGAATACGGTCAACCTATTTTTGTAATTGAACCTGAGACTTCTTAAGCAACGCATATTCTGCCTGATAAAATAGTTGCCCTTTAGTAAAAATTGTCAGTATTAACAAAAAGGTAGGTAGAAATTTTTAAGCCTATGTTCAGAAAAGTATTGATAGCCAATCGTGGCGAAATTGCTCTACGTGTAATTCGTGCCTGTCGGGAGCTTGGCATCAGTACGGTGGCAGTTTATTCCGAAGCGGACAGTGATTCACTCCACGTGCGCTTTGCTGATGAGGATGTTTGTATCGGTCCCGGTCCGAGTCCCCAGAGTTATTTGAATATTGCCAACATAATCAGTGCAGCAGAGGTGAGTGATGCTGAAGCCGTCCATCCCGGCTATGGTTTTTTGGCGGAGAATTCGCATTTTGCGGAAATCTGTCAGAAGTGCAATATAAAATTCATAGGTCCTTCTCCTGAGGCAATTCACTTAATGGGAGATAAAGCTAAAGCCAAAGAGACTGTGCGCAAAGCCGGAGTACCGGTAATTCCCGGGAGCGATGGCGTGGTGGACAATATTACCGAGGCACAGCAAGAAGCCCGGCGACTGGGATATCCTGTTATCATTAAAGCAGTAGCTGGCGGCGGTGGCAGAGGTATGCGAATTGTTAAATCTGAAGCAGAACTGATGGAAAGTTTTCCAATGGCGCAAGCTGAAGCCGAGAAGGCATTTGGCAAGGCAGAGCTGTACCTGGAAAAATATATCGTTAACCCGAAACATATTGAATTTCAGCTTCTGGCGGATGAACACGGCAATA
>CAYRXI010000070.1:0-6611 GCA_964428255.1 uncultured Candidatus Sumerlaeota bacterium | reverse complement strand
ATCGTGCATCTGGGCGAGCGTGATTGTTCCATTCAACGTCGCCACCAGAAGTTGATTGAAGAAACTCCCTGTCCGATAATGACAGAGGAGCTTCGGCGCCGTATGGGGCGGGCAGCAGTGCGCGCTGCTGAAGCAGTGAATTATACCAGCGCTGGCACAATTGAATTTTTGCTGGATCGGAATGGCGAGTTTTACTTTATGGAAATGAACACCAGAATTCAGGTGGAACATCCAATCACAGAAGAAGTTACCAGAATAGATATTGTAAAGGAGCAGATTAAAATTGCGGCGGGTGAACCGTTGAGTTTTCAACAGAAAGACATCCGCTTTATGGGCCATGCAATTGAATGTCGCATCAACGCAGAAGACCCGGATAATGATTTTAAGCCTAATCCAGGCAGAGTTACCGCGTTCCATATGCCTGGAGGTCCCGGGATCCGGATTGATAGTCATATCTATAACGAGTATATGATTCCCCCGTTTTATGATTCATTGCTGGCAAAATTGATTGCCTGGGGGCGGAACCGCGAAGAAGCAATAGCCAGGCTGAAACGCGCGCTGGATGAGTTCGTGATTGAAGGAGTTAAAACCACTATCCCCTTTCATCAGGAAGTAATAAGCAGTGAGGCATTCAAGCAGGGTGATTTTGGAACAAATTTTATTGAAAACTGGATGGCAATGTACCTTAAAATATAAAAAATTACGGGAAGGAGCTATGAACAAGAAAAAAGAAAGAACGGAAAGAATAAAAGGAGGAATCTATCCGACTGATACTTATTTTGAGGGCGAGCGTAGTATAACGCCTCTAACAGAAAACTATGGTGAGATAAAGATTAGCGACGAAGTAGTGGTGGCAATAGCAGCCATTGCTGCCTGTAAGGTGAGTGGAGTTCATAGTGTTGGTGGAAGAACCATTTTTGGCAAAAAGGACATTGAAAAAGGGATTAATGCTACTGTAGAGGGGAATCAAGCCATAATTGATGTTGATGTTAAGATTGATTATGGCGAAAATATATACGACACAGTGCAGAGACTTCAGAAACAGATAAAAGATGCGGTGGAGCAAATGACGGGTCTGCAGGTGGCTAAAGTAAACGTGACGGTTAAAGGAGTGGTGATGCCAGAGGGCGGTGTCAGACCAAAAGATTTTGGTGAAGAACGAAAATAACCAATACCTATTAAAGGAGAGCAATTAATTATGTCCTGGTTTAGAAAATTACTAATTTTTATTTCACTATTTTTATTATTTGGACTGGGTGTAGTGGGAATTTTTTATTTGTTAGCCTTCAAGCCAGTAGCTGAGCCTGTGAGGGAAATAATAAAATATATGCCACTTGTTTCCCGAATATGTGTATTTCTCTTGTTTATCATTCTTCCGGTCGGGATATTGATAAGCTATCTACAAGAAGCCACCGGTAAAAAAGGAATCATACTGACTGAGACTCCTGATGGTGAAATTTATATTACAGAGCTGGCGATTGTTCGCTGTATACGTAGCGCATTAAGAGAGATTCCGGAGGTCATTTCCGTTCATTCAACTGTCCGTAAGACTGCAGGAGGTATTCTGCCCAGAATTCGTGCCCAGGTGCGGATTATTAATCGCACTCTTCCTGAAATAAAGCGGCAGATACAGGAAACAGTGAAAGTGACCATGACAGATATGCTGGGCATTAAAAATCTGGTAGAACCCAAGATTATTATTGAAGATATCAAGGTGGGCTCTGAGCCAAGCCCTCCTGCTGGCACCATTCCACCAGAAATCACCTATGAGTCACAGGTGTGACGTCTTTCAGCCAGATTAGTTATAGTAATACCGCAGCTATTTAAATGCGAACTTTTGACAAAATAAAGTCACCAGCTGAGCTCAGTACAATAATTCAGCGTGAAAAAGCTGCCGGGAAAAAGGCGGTCTTTACTAACGGGTGCTTTGACATTATTCACGTAGGACACGCTCGTTATTTAAAGTTTGCGCGGGAACTTGGCGACCTTCTGATTGTGGCTTTAAATACCGATGAATCGGTCAAACAACTAAAAGGTCCCAGTCGTCCAATCCTGCGATTAGACGAGCGATTACGCATAATGGCTGCCTTCTGGATGGTAGATTATGTTACATTCTTCGCTGAACTTGACCCCTGGAATCTAATAAATCAGCTACGCCCTAATGTTCTGGTAAAAGGTGGAGACTATAAAGTAGACGAAATTGTCGGGCGGGATATAGTGTGGGCTGAGGGAGGAGAAGTAATTACCGCACCACATTTTAAGGGAGCAGCTACGACGGAGATTATTAATCGTATTCTGCAAAACTTTGGAGTTAAATGAATTACAAAGTAATGACTATTGAAAAAATAAAGATAAAGCATTGACTATAGATTCAGTCACAAATTGAGAAAATTTATGATTCCAGAAAAATCAATTCTGGTGATAATAAATCTTATTTAATAAGGTGAGGGGATTATGCCAAGACCAAAAAAATCACCCGATGAGATTGAAATTGGGGACATTGTTAAACACCCTAAGTGGGGTGAAGGAACTGTGTTGTCCAAATCCGGCAGGGGCGAGAATGCCAAGGTGACAGTTGTCTTCTCGGAAGCCGGTCAAAAGAAATTGCTGGTTAAATACGCCAAACTAAAAAAATTAGGTATGCAGCCTACAGAAGAACTGAAACCAGCCCCGGAACCTCCCGTGGAAGAATTTCCTCCTGCTGAAGAAGAGGTACCGGCTGAAGAAATGGAAGAATCAGGACTGCTGGAACCAGAAGAGGAGTTTGGGTTTGAGGAAGAACCTGCATTTGCTGAAGAGGAAGAAGAAGAGACCGAAACTGATGAAGAAAACGAGATTTGAGATAGGCTTAATTTTTACAACGTAAAGAGGGTATTGAGAAGATGACAAAAATAACTGAAGAGATGGTAGAGCACGTGGCACTTCTGTCACGTTTGAAATTCTCTCCCCAAGAAATAAAGGAGTTTACGTATCAGCTAAATCGTATACTGGAATACGTTGACAAATTAAACGAGCTGGACACCAACAATATTGAACCTACCTCTCACTCGCTCAAAATGAGTAATGTTTTTAGGCCCGATGAAATAGAACCTCCCCTGACATCTGAGGAAGCTCTGAAAAACGCACCCGAACAAGAAAATAACTGCTTCAAAGTTCCCAAAGTTATTCAGGAGTATTAAGCACTGTTTAGTGATTTTAATTTTTAACTGGTTAATTGTACCGCCTGAGCTAAACAGCTAAGGAGTTTTAATTTATAATTTATTATTTAATCAGTAGTCTGACGGAATTTTATATTCTATTGTGGATACCTAAACGAGTAATTAAGCATTTTATGGAAAGTAAGTTTATGCACTCAGAATTGTATTAAATTAACAAATATATATGGGGTAGAGAACGGTCGTAGAGAAAAATTATTGAGTAATTATTTGGGAGGCATCATATGAAAAGAATCGTTTTTTTATTGATAGGATTAATCATAATCATAGTTTTATACGTCGGATATCGGAGTCTTAAGTCCACGGTTAACGATAATTCCAGGGCAACAAACCTTACATCACCGACTCCTGCTCCAGCTCCAACGAAATCACCCTCGGCTGAGAAAAAAGAACAATTAACTCCTGTAGCCAAGACCTCTACTCCGGAAAGCGAGAAAAAACTACAGGTGAATTACAGCTGGCAGCCGGGCAAGCACTATCTCCAGAGAATCGTCACGGTTCAGGATTTGGAGACATCCATTACGGGAACCAGACGCCCCATTTTACAGGAATCCTCGTTCACTTTTTTCCAGGACATCGCTATTTCGGTGCTTAACGCACGACCAGACGGTGGACATGAATTAGAATTTGAATATGCCTGGATAAAGTTACAGCATGAGACTCCGCAAGGGGTGATGCACTATGATTCCAGAACAGGGTCTGTGACCGAAGAATCTTCTAATCCTCTGACATCTATACTCAGTAATGTGGCTGGTTCCAAATTCAGGGTTTTTCTTAAAGCCACAGGGGAAATAGAAAGTATTGAGGGAATAGAGGAATGGAGACAGAAAATGCAATCTCAAGTTGCTACTCAGCTTGCAGAAGGACTTAAGGCAGTATTCGGAGAAGAAAGTATCAAATTGATGATTAAGAAATTTACGGCAGAGGAAATGCCGACTTCACCGGTCAAGATCGGCGATAGCTGGGAGAGTCAGATAGAGATGCCGATACCAAATGTTGGAATTATACCTATGAAGGTTCACTATAAGTTTGAAGGCTGGGAGGAACACCTGGGACGAGAGTGTGCGCGGATAGAGTATCGGGGAGAAATAACCAGCAGACCTGATGAGATTGGTCTACTCACCAACGCAGATATTTTATATGAGGATGGGGGAGTTTCCGGTATTATCTGGTTTGACCCGGCAATTTGCATGATTGTTGAATCAACAATGAAGCTACCCATTACCCTCAAATTTCACACCCAATTACCAGAACAACATACACGTTCTATAACAATGAAAATAAAACAGGAGACTACTACAAAGCTAATTGAATAAGTTTAAAGTAATTAAGCAAATTATTTTTTACGACGTTTACAAAAGACCCCAAATTTAAACCTGAGATATTGACAGCCTGAAGAATTCATAATTTTTTGCAGGAGACTAAGAATAACTATGTTAAATTTTTGCAAAACATTGCTTGGAAGAACATACGTAAAGATGACAATGATAATCATCTGCAGCTTGATAGCACAGAGTGGCTGCAGGAAATTTCACTCCGGCACGGTGCGGATGGAGCCTGAAATAAATGGGGAATGGCGAGCGGTGCATTTATTTGCCCCCTGGCATAATGAAATGCCGATGTTTAAACGGGTAATTACTGAAGTGCTGGCGCCACTGGGTGTGAATGTATTAATAATAGAGGTTAACTATAAATATGCCTTTAAATCGCACCCAGAACTTAGGGAACCCGGAGACAACTTAACTGAAGAAGACGCTCGCGAACTGGCTGAACTCTGTCGTCGGCATTCTATCAGACTTATCCCCGAGTTTAATTGCCTGGGCCACCAATCGTGGGACAAAACCACCTTTCCCTTGCTGACAAAATATCCAGAACTGGATGAAACTCCTGAGGTACCACCAGACAATAAAGGCATCTACTGCCGAAGCTGGTGTCCCTTGCATCCTAAAACTAATGAAATTGTCTTTCCGTTGTTAGCAGAAATTGCTGAGGCTTTTCAAGCGGATGCCCTTCATGTAGGAATGGATGAGGTGTTCTTAATTGCCAGTGAGCAATGTCCACGCTGTCGTGGCAAAGATCCCGCCGAACTATTTGCCAGAGCAGTGAATGACTTACATAAGTTTCTGGTGCAGGAAAAGAACCTGACAATGTTGATGTGGGGTGACCGACTGCTAAATGCTAAAGAAATGAACTATAGTGAATGGGAAGCCAGCCTGAATCAGACGGACCGTGCCATAGATATGATTCCCAAAGATATAATTATCTGCGATTGGCATTATGGTAAGAAAGATGAATATTTATCGGTACCATATTTTCAACAGAAGGGTTTTCGGGTGTTGCCCGCCAGCTGGAAAGAGCTGGATGCCACCCTGGCACTGATTAATTATTCACAAAAACATAAGACCGATAAGATGCTCGGGCATCTATTCACCACCTGGTATGCTGCCAATGACATCTGCCCTGCACTTCTCGGAGAACCATCCTCATCCCAGTATGCTGCCGAGGCAACAAAAACAGCCAGCACCGTGAAACAGGGGCTGGAGTATCTCAAGTCGCTTCGGAAATAACAATTTTTCCACTAAAACTTTTCCAGATGAATAATGAAGTCTCGCTATATGCTATAGTTACAAGATTAAACATATTTACTTACAAATTCCTTAACACCACACCTTTTTCAATTGCATTAGTTTTTTGGTGCTTTGTTCTTGGCGGGACAGCAATAAACAGGTCTCCTCTGGTGACTGCTCCACTAGTCGGGTCATAAGGTAATGGGGGGGGTAGAATCATCATACTCAACTCCACTATGGTCTGGTCCCTCGCTATAAATATATACAGGCGTAGTATTTGAGATGCCTAGTGTTTTCCCCCGTGGTACCGCAAACGGGTCAGGGGGCAGACCCTCAGGAAATTGCTTTAGCAGCTCCTCTGCAGAATCCGCGCTGACGCCCTCCCGCGGGAAGGGATATCTGCGTTCCCGTGAAACTTTTATAAACATATCTCCGCTACTAACACTTCCATTGGAGGGGTCATAAGCAATCGCGGCTTTTGTCATCCGTTTCATCCGGACCAACGCTGTAACAGGTAAATAAGTCTGCTCCGGACAAGTATTTAAGCGGCTGTGATGAGAATGGGTCTCTTGGTAGACCATCTGTCAAGTAGGGCGAAAATTTTTTGTCTTCGTCGGGAAAAGTATTGTGCGTGAGCAGATGATGTCGTGCCGCACTGCCACTTTAAGGAGTTGACACTTTGTCACTGCGGCTTTGTCTCGCATAGATGATAGACTTTTCTTCCAGAAAGTGACCACTGTGAGAAGTGGATTTAGCATAGTTAAAGTCCGTTCAAGATCAACCGTGTGAGGCAAACGGTCAAGTTCAGCAAAAATTTTCCAGAGTTGTT
>CAYRXI010000069.1:13735-16802 GCA_964428255.1 uncultured Candidatus Sumerlaeota bacterium | reverse complement strand
CAGCAGGGGGGGGAGGAATCCCGGTCGCAGTTCATCCCGGTGAAGGCTTATTCGGCGTGGAAGCAGTCATTGATAAAGACTTTGCCTCTGCACTACTTGCTCGCTCCTGCCAGATAGAAACAATGTTCATTTTAACCAGCGTTGAGCGTGTGTATTTGAACTACCGCCGCTCTAATGAGCAACCTCTAGTCAGGCTCACTGCAGCGGAAGCAGAAAAATTTCTGGCTGAAGGTCACTTCCCACCCGGGAATATGGGTCCCAAGATTGAAGCTGCCATTGACTTTTTGCGGAATGGCGGAAAGAGTGTCTATATAACAGCACCGGGGAAATTGATGAGTGCACTTAAAGACGAGACTGGAACAGTTATTGTTCCCTGAAACATTTTTATCTACACAAATTTTGATGTAAATAACAACTTTTCATCCGGCTGAGATGGCAGAACGAACTGGACATACTGAGCAGTTGCAATTGCTAATAGAGAAAGGAAAACTTGCTTTAGAGAAGGGCGACTATGACAGTGCAATTGTTTATTTTCGCCAGGCACTGCAAATATGCCCCTTACTTAATGATATACGTGAACTCCTGGCATATGCGCTGGACCAGCAGCTCCTTGCCGGTAGTAAAGACAGTCAGGTTTGTCCTCAAATTGATGTAAAACGAATAATTGGAAGAAACAATTTAAGCCCCAAACCTGAAGCCGTGCCGGCAACTCGGAGAAAATCCTGGCTCTGGCTGTTATTTTCACTTGTTTTGATTTTGATGTTGTTGCTGGGCGTAGTTGTGGCGTATGTGGTGTATAAAGATTCTATTGATAAATGGTTAATTACAGTACTACCGGAAAAAATTCAACCCATCCCTCCCGAGGAAAGAGAAGCACTTAGTTTATATAATACGGCAGAAATTTATTTTAAGCAAAACCGCTATGATGATGCCATAGAAACACTCCAGAAAGCATTAGCATTGAATCCACCCAGTCGGAAGAAAATTGAAGATAAATTAGCCATTATCTATAATGCCAAGGGAGAGTCTCTGTATGACAGAGAGAAATATGTTGAGGCGATAGCGGCTTACGAAAAAGCTATTTCATATAACTCGCAGATTGCGGATTATTTTTATAATCTCGGATGGGCATATTATCGGTATGGATTGCAGCTCCAGCTAAAAAAGAAGCCTGCCCAGAAATATTTAGACCTGGCAGAGAAGTCATTCAAAAAAGCCCTTGAAATAGACTCTGGTATGCTCCGAGCATATCAGGGATTAGCGCGTGTTTACACTCGCTTAAATCGGCCGGAGCTGTCGGCAAAAATGTATCAGAAAATAATTGAACTGGCGCCAGAGAGCTACGAGGCAGAACTCGCAAAACAGCAGCTTAAAAATATGTTTGGAGAAAAAGTTAAATGATTTAACATAAAGACTACGATATAAAGCAGTTTGCTTTTTCCCTAAATTAAGTCTGAGATAAAATATGGAACAGAAGACTAAACAGCGAAAACGGGACCCGTTTTTACCCCCCCCCGATAAAAAAGAGGTTATTATTGCCCCGTCATTATTATCTGCGGATTTCAGCAACTTAGCTGCTGAAGTCAGAAAAGTTATCCGCGCTGGCTGTCAATGGCTACATTTTGACGTGATGGACGGACATTTTGTGCCGAATTTAACTTTTGGTCCTCTGGTGGTTGCTGCTTTGCGTCCGCTGGCAAAAAAACTCTTTTTTGACGTTCACCTGATGATTGAAGAACCTCAATTTTTCGCACCTAAATTCGTTGCTGCTGGCGCACAGGCTATCACCTTTCACCAGGAGATAGATTACAATATTGACCAGCTTATTCGTTTGTTACGCCGCCACAATGTCAAAGTCGGTATTTCACTCAGACCTAAAACACCACTGGAAGCTATAGAGCCATACCTGCCCAGAGTTGACCTGGTTCTGGTAATGTCTGTGGAGCCGGGATTTGGCGGACAAAAACTGATTCCGCGTACGTTCAATAAAGTTCGGCAGTTACGATTGCTCAAAGAAAAGAAGGGTTTAAAGTTTCTTATTCAAATTGACGGTGGAATTAATGCGGAAACTGCACCACTGGCAGTGGCAGCAGGCGCTGAAGTGCTGGTTGCCGGCTCGTTTATTTTTGCCGATGGTAATGTAATCCACAATGTTCAACGACTTAAACAGGCAGCTACTTCCACAACCGGTTAAAAGTGATGTATCCAGAGACTGGGTGAGACTGAGAGCAGACGATTGTAATAGTTGGTATGCGCCGTGGTATAAGAGAAATCATCGCGCATCTGGGCATTCAAGGTTATGTTGTAACCGGGAAATCCTCCATTTGCATAGGCAAACCAGCAAGCACACTTGATTCGCCTTGTATGTGTCATATTCCACTCATTAATGGCTTCATAGAGCTTCTGAATATAACCTACGGGGTATGGATAACGGGGATAACCAGGTGTTGAGCCCTGACCATCAACAGCATGATTCATCTCTGTCAGATAGACTGGTTTGGTAGCAGTATATGGATTAGCACCTATAATGTTCATCCAGTCTTTGAATACACCGAATCCCCAGTAATTGTCATCCCGCGGGTCGTTGTCGCCTCCGCGGCCACCGTAAGCATGAATTGCAAATCCATCAGCCTCATCATTTAGAGTGTTGACCAGTTGATACATATAATTTAACCACCTATATGGATAAGGTCCTGGAGCATAAGTATCTGAATTTTGCGGTGCCACAGCTCCCACCAACACTTGTGAGTTTGGGTGAACAGTCTTTATACGCGAACGGCATTTACGGTAAACTTCAATGTAAGTGGTGTAGGGAATTGCACCTTCAGCCGAATAATTCATTTCATTACCAATAATCCAGATATGACAATTTTGCTTATATTGATTAACTTTATTGGCACAGGCTTGAGCAAACGCATCAAATTCAGCAGGATTTTCCGGAACCGTCTGACCAAAGATTTTGTTGATGCGGATAATTACTTCAAAATTGTCATTAGCCACATTCTGGATGTCATTTGGAGTTGGGTCCCAGGGGAAATAGTCAGTGTTAATCACCTCTACCGCCCAA
>CAYRXI010000069.1:10998-13725 GCA_964428255.1 uncultured Candidatus Sumerlaeota bacterium | reverse complement strand
TTCCACTTGCGCCCCATCCCCACGTATGAATTCCATAAATATATATCGGCTCTTCAGCCAGCAGCCAATTAGCACAATTGAGTAGGATACAGATTAATGCCCATTTAACTACTACGAAACTAAATGTATTTGTTTTATTTTTCATTTTAACTTTATCTAAAATGTTAACTGTCTAATTGCTGGCGAAAATTACGTGCAGTAGCCAGTATTCTTTCTACCTGTTCAAAATCTCTTTTATCAAGAGCAACCTTCAGGCTTGTGAGTTCTTTTATTATTCCTTCAAGCGTAGAGCTAATAGGCAATGTATTCTGTCGGCAAATCTCCAGCCACAGCTGCACATCGCCTTTGGCAATGCGGGTGGTATCTTTGAAACCGGTACCGACTATAAGACGAATCAAATTTAAATCATCCCCTAAATTAGCCAGGGCATTAGCTATCCCGGCTGCGGCAAGGTGGACAGCCTGACTGCTTGCAGCGACTAAAGAGTCGTGTCGCTCAGGGCGCAGAATAAATGGCTTCGCTCTTAATTCCTGCCAGAACTTTACCAGCAACTGCAGCTTTGCCAGATTGGTTTTCTCTGTAACTGTTACAAAGCAAGTTGCACCCCGGAATAATTCAGCGCTGGCAAATTCCACTCCAGTTTTTTCTGAACCTGCCAACGGATGCGAACCGATAAAAGTGGCACACTCTCCGTTGAAATATCTCTCAGCCTCGGCACAAATAGTCAGCTTGGTACTGCCAACGTCAGTGACAATTGCTGCCTCCGGGGCACTCTCTGCTACTTCCGGGAGTACTTCTATAATCTTTTCTACAGGCAATCCCAGAATCACCAGCTGACTGTCTTTTACACCAGCGGCAATATCCGTGGTAAAATTATCAATAGCACCTTTTTGCTGGGCAAGTTTTAACCGTTCGCTGTTTCTACCTACACCAATTACCTGTTTCACCAGCCCATTTTTCTTCACCGCGAGCCCAATTGACCCGCCTATTAGTCCCACACCAATTATAGTGATTGTTTCAAACATTAACGGCGCCTATGAATTAAAGTTAAGAAGATTTTACGCTAACATAGAAGTCAGCTCTTCTTGTCACTATCTTTATGTGAGAGTTTTTACTTCGGGAAAAGTTTCAAGGCTGAGCGGACTTCCTGCATAGTAGCTTCTGCTACCCGCCGTGCTCGTTCTCCTCCTTCATGAATGACCTCCCGAATGACCTGCGGATTCTCCTCCAGTTCACGTCGTTTCTGCCGAAAAGGGTCCAGTAAATTATTGAGTGAATCTGCCAGAATTTTTTTGCACTCGGTGCAGCCAATTCCTGCCTCACGACATGCCGTCTCCAGTTCACTCACACGTTCTTCAGTAAAAGCCTTGTGATAGTCAAATACACTGCAAACATTGGGATGCCCCTTATCTGAGCGCTTGACCCGAGCCGGGTCCGTCACCATTTGCCGCACTTTCTCTGCCACCAACTCAGCACTATCTGATAAATAGATACAATTGTTGTAGCTCTTGCTCATTTTTCTACCATCAATCCCGAGGAGTTTGGGCACTGGACTTAAAATTGCCTGTGGTTCTGGCAGCAATTCCTGCCTCTTACCATAGTAGAAATTTACCCGTCTTACTATTTCACGCGTCAGTTCCAGATGAGGTAACTGGTCCTCTCCAATTGGCACCACGTGAGCTTTATAAATTACAATATCAGCCGCCTGCAAGACCGGATAGCCCAGAAATCCATAAGTTGCAATCTCTTTGTGAGCTAATTGTTCTAATTGCTCTTTATAGGTGGGACAGCGCTCTAACCAGCTCACCGGGGTGAACATTCCCAGCAAAAGCATCAGCTCCGCATGCTGAATCACGTGAGATTGAATAAACAAGGTGCTGCGCTCCGGATCAAGACCAATGGATAACCAGTCAATTAACATCTGTTCAATGTTATAATTCAATTGACTCGTATCCTGATACTCAGAGGTCAGCGCATGCCAATCTGCCACCATATAAAAGCACTCATAATCATCTTGCAATTTTACCCAGTTCTGCAATGCACCAACGTAATTACCAAGATGTAACAAACCAGTAGGACGATTTCCGCTGAGTAATCGCTTTTTGGCGTTCATACTTTTCTAATTCCTCTCAGGTAAAATTATTGATTCCAGATTGGTATATGTCTCCTGAAAAAAGAAAGAAAAATTTGCTCTTTTTTGAAAAATCTCTACCGCGAGACTTAAAACATCAGAAACAGGATTCTTAGCCAGAAGTCTACTAATCGGAAAAAGTATTCTCTCAACGGTGAGATTATTAGTAAATATAGTACGATAAATCCAATTCGGTCAAAAATGAAGAAGAAATTATCACTCTCAGGGCTGATTCTGACCATAAAGTAACGCAAGATATGTGAACCATCCAGTGGTGGTATGGGCAATAAATTAAATAGCCATAGCACCAGATTTAATAGCACGAAGTATTTTAAAAACAGGACTGGCAACTTTAAATTTAAGGTCTGAAAATATGGAAATAAAATCGATAATAAAAATGCTGAAATAAATGCCAGAGTAAAGTTGCTGAAAGGACCTGCCAGACTTACAATTAATTCCCAGTACGGGCGGCGAAATTGTCTCGGATTCACTGGTACTGGCTTTGCCCACCCTATCAGCGGAGAGCCCGTAATATATAATATAAAGGGCAAGATTATCGTGCCAAAGATGTCAATGTGATATAACGGATTAAAGCT
>CAYRXI010000069.1:4878-10988 GCA_964428255.1 uncultured Candidatus Sumerlaeota bacterium | reverse complement strand
GCGTCTCATTCGGGTTGCCGTCATATCACCTGCTAACTTTGCCGCATAAGCGTGAGCAATCTCATGTACCACGATTGATAGCAATAACACAGGAATCATCAATATGAAATCGTAAGAACGTTCACCCATTTGTTTGTTTTAAACTCTCGTCCGCAAAATATACAAATTACAAAATATAATTATGCTTTTAACAAATAGTTGATTTTGATGTCAATCTTACTGACATTGATTATGGATCTAATTATGCATCCAATCATTTTCATAATAATCTTAACGCACTTTTGAACAACCAGGCTTTGTACTTTATCCTAAAAAGCCTAAAACTCTACTAAAGAAAAATATTTATGAGATATAAATTCCAGAGACAGCCACAGAATACGTAAACGAAAAATTTAGTCCTAAATCAAACCATTTGTGTCCTTATCATATCTAAATATAAATAAAGGATATTTCTGTCTTTGAGTTACAATTATTTAAAGGGACGTATATATTACTCCCTCTTTGCATATGTTAGAATGTTATGTGTAATAATCGGAAGGCGGAATTAATGCCTGTTAAGAAGAAAGGGGCATTTTTTAATTGGGTATTAATAAAAGGATAAGAGATAAACGTTTACTTGCCAGGAATATTTATCTATGTGGTGGCATAGCTGGATTTTCTCTATTATTCATCACGTTATTGCTTTTTTCCCAAGAAAATTTATGGATTCACCGAATAGAACATCAGGCATTTTATCTGTTAAATGGAACCCTGGGTGTATCCTTCGGCTGGGATTGGCTAATGATTATAGCTGCCAGCCGTCTGTGGCTTAATCTCTTCATCCTCATAGTTCTTTGTCTGGCAATCATTGAAGGATGGCGCTTACGTCAGAGATATCTGGGACGGCACTTTGGCTATCTAATTTTTGCGGTTGCAATCTCAATTCTTGCAGATGAAACCGCTGATTTAATCAACGATGCTATTAAACGTCCAGCTCCTTGCTCAGAATTAAAACATATCTCTGATTCGGTTTCTTCAACTTTAAAAATAAAAGCGTATTCTCTAAATGTAAAGCCTCCTCAGTTGGAGTCCTATAAAAATTTACGAGCAATGTATAAGACTCTCTTGCTTCCTTCTTCGGATAATGATGTTCTGGATGAAAGAACTGCGGGTTGGTTCTGTCTTACACTGCTATTATTTTTAGTTTTTCCCAAAACAGCAGCAGTGGCTTTTGGGCTTCTTCTTTTATCAATCTTTGCAAATCTTGCCAAAGGCTATCAATGGTTGCTGGGTGAAATAGGTTCTTTGTGTCTCGGAAGTATTGGAGCCGGTTTAAGTTTATTATTTTTAAGACACCCTCTTCGCTGGTTAGAACGAAAGGCGGAAGAAATTTTCGTTACGCTTTTTAGTAAGAGTCTCTTAGAAAAGACCGTAATATTTTCTTCCCTTAGGGAAGAAGAAATTAAATCTATAACCGCCTGGTTACAACAGATTGCCCTTAAAAGGCTCATTAGTAGAGAGTCCTTCTGGGATAGATTAATTAGGCGTAAAGTTCTTCCCTTGTTAAATGTTCACCCATCCACGTTTAGCTTAAGTTCTCAGCCCGAAATTCAGACCAGGTTGAAGATAAGACCCAGTCCGTATGTTAGATTTCTTAAATTACCAGACGGAAGGATGTTTGTAGTCAAGGTAGTTTCAAGGCTTGGTGGTGTTTTTCATCGTTCCGGGCGTATCGCTCGCTACAAACATAGTGCCCGGTGTAATCTATTTCTGGAACAGTTACAATTGCCTGTACCACGTGTATTCTGGGTAGAAGAGGGAATAAATACTTTCGGGCTCCGGAGCCATTTCTTTATGATTGAAGAATTCATTAACGGACGTCCACTTAATCCGTCCAATGAAAGCGAGATTAAAGAGGCGATGCATTTACTGGCTTTACTTCATAATCATACCAGTCAACTCTGGGGAACCGTTTTTAGCCATGGTTTACATCCGCGTCAGGATTATATACTGCACTATATTCGTCCCCGAGTTTCATACTATCTTCACAAAATAGAACGTACCGCAGGCATAAGTTTCTCTCAGGAAGAACATATGCAATTATGGAGCCTCTTTAAAGAGGAAACCACAGCAGTTATTGCTAAAGCTTCGATTTCGTTTCGTTTAACTCACGGTGATGTTACTCCGAGAAATTTTCTGGTTTGCAATGATGGCACTCTTCGCCTGATAGATTTTACTACAGTCAGATACGACCTTTGTGGAGAAGAAATCATCAAATCTGCCGTTTCTCTTACTAGGAGGTACTGTGACAAAACTCACATTGTCTGGAAATATTACTTTGACCGGGCAGGTGCAGAACGCTGGGCTGAATTTAAGCTGCAAGCACGTCTTGCCTTTGCACTGTTTGCCCTAAGAGAACTGGCTCATCAACGCGCCCTGTGGGACAAGAAGAATAATTACGTTCCTTCGCCTGAAAAAATTTGGTACTGGTTACAACAGCTTTTCTGCGATGAATATCTGGCAATCTGGGGTGAAACACCAGCCGAAACAAACTGGGATGCCATTTATGCGATTATCACGGGTAAAGAACCTTTTACTCAAAAAATAAGATCGAGCTAATTGGTTTTTATTGAAAATAATTGCTTGTTATTTTGACTTTAGCTGGCGGCGAAGTTCTGCGATTTGTTCTGCAAGCAGTCCAAAAAAGAAAAGAAATACCCCCATTACCATTAATAACACCGCGCCATCAGGGATATTAAAATTTTTAATAATCATCACTACGGCATATATTAAGCCAATTACGAACAAGATTATACTGGCTGGCATAAACACACGCATCGGGTCATAGATCGTAATTAGTCTGACAATTAATCCCAAAGTGTTTATGCCATCTTTTAATAAGTTCACCTTACTTTTTCCCTCACGGCGCAGTGTATATGTCACGGGGACAAATTTAACATTAAAATTATTCTTGAAAAAGGCTAAGGTGAGATTGGTAGAAAATGAATAACCATCAGGTAGCAGGTTACAGACGGCAAGAAATTTGTCTTTCCGAAATAATCTCAGCCCGCAATTTAAATCGGGAATTTTTTCGCGCGAGAGAAATTCTGCTACCCGTCGCAACAGCCATTTGCCGAGCCCTCTGGAAGCAAACGATTTACTATTGGAGCGGTTGCCGCTCACCATATTAGTTTCAGCGTCCATTGCTTCCAGCAATTTTATTATATCCTGTGGATCATGCTCCAGGTCAGCATCAATTGTGGCGACCAAGTCGTTGATGGCATATGCCACACCAGTTTTCAATGCCGCACCATAGCCCCTATTTTTTTGCTGACGGATGACCCGGTCTGCACCTGCTTTTTCTGCCTCACTGGCAGTGGCATCTGTTGAGCCATCATCCACTACGATTACTTCGCAGCTTATACCTGGTAAGTGCTTTAATGCCCGCACTACCTCGCCAATTGTTCCGGCTTCATTAAATGCGGGAATCACAACCGATATCTCAGGCATTGTTTCTGTTTACAGCCTCCTGCATTTGTCTGAATTCCGTTAAAATTTGTTGTAATAATCCCGGCTTAGTCAGAAGCTCCAGTCCAGTCAATGCCAGTGCTTTAATCACTCTGATTGTTTCCTGGCGTGCCATAGGCGTGCGAGTCGCCTCGGCAAACTCCCGACTGTGTCCTGCCAGTGGTTTATCGGTTATTCTGTATGACGGATGCAACGCTGGCAGTTTGTAGCTTACATTACCGATGTCCAGTGAGCCGGGTGTCTTGTCCGGGTCTTTATACAATGTGCCACCGATTTCAAGCCAGCAGTTCTCAAAAGTTTTTGCCAGAGCCTCAACATTACGCATATCTAAATACAGTGGTTCTGGATGACTAATTTCAACGCTGGCACCTGTAGCCAGTGCTGCTCCCTGTGCTACCCGATTGACTTTTTCCAGCAGGTCCTGAAGCTCGTTATAAGTTTCAGCACGCACACTAAATAAGCCCACAGCTTGCTCCGGAATCACATTTGCTCGCTTACCGCCTTCAGTAATAATGCCGGCAATTCGTACTGTTGGCTTAAGCTGTTTGCGCAGCTGGTCTAATCCCACAAAAGTCTGGATTAAAGCATCCAGTGCATTAATTCCGCGCCAGGGCGCAGCTGCTGCGTGTGCCGGTCGTCCGCGAAATTTAATTTCGGTTAGATGAGCTGCTAAGGCTTTGGCACGCACCACCGTCTCGGTACTCGGATGAGTCATTAAGGCAACAGTTACGTCATCAAACGCTCCTTTTTCTAACATTTTGATTTTACCACCAATACTCTCTTCCGCGGGTGTTCCCATAACTATTACACTACCGGGTAGGTCTTTTATTACAGTTCCCAGGGCAATTCCAGCATATACTCCGGCGACGGCGATCAGATTATGTCCGCAACCGTGCCCTACTTCTGGCAATGCGTCATATTCAGCCAGATAAGCAATTGTCGGGACCTCGCTCTTCCCTCTTTTTACGGCTTTAAAAGCGGTCGGCAGTTCAGCAATTCCGCAGTTAACCTCAAAATCATATTTAGTTAATATGTCGCTTAATTTTGCTACTGCCTGAAACTCTTCCAGCCCCAGCTCCGGATGCTCGTAAAGAAAACCACTCACCTCCCAGAGCTCGTCTGCCAGGTTGTCCACACAGGCTAATATGGCAGATTTTAATTCGTCCTTCTGTTTCATTTTTTATACCGTCTTATCTTTTTTTTCAAAATATCGTTATCTGGGACCAGTTCCAGAGCCTGTTGCCAGTAGTTTATTGCCTGTTCTCTGTTACTAAACTTCTCTGCGATATCTCCCAGATGTTCCAGAATCTCGGGGTCGGGGAGTTCCAGTTGATATGCCCGCTCAATTAGTTCCCTGGCTTTTTCGTAGTCACCGCGCATAAAGTATACCCAGCCAAGACTATCTGTAATATAGCCGGCGTATGGCTTAAAATTCAGTGCCTTGCGGATATAGCGTTCTGCACGGTCCAGGTCACGTCCCATAACAGCCAGCGTATAACCCAGACTGTTGAGTGCATCTACATGGATGGGTTCAAGGCTCAAGATTTTCTCAAAAATTGGAATGGCTTTTTCGTATTCTCTCGCTTCATAATACACCCCGGCTAATTTGTATAGGATTTCCACTGAGTCTGGCTCGCTCTTTAATAATTCCCGTAAAATTGACTCGGCTTTTTCAAACTTCTTTTGCTGGGTATATAACTGAGCTTCCAGGAATAATAACTCCCGGTTATCTATTCCGAATCGCTCTTTTGCCAGTTTCAACGTGGTTTCTGCCTGCGAATATTTCCGCCAGTAAATGTATGCCGAGATAAGTTGTGTCATACACAGAAGATTCTTTGGGTCCTTGTTAAGAGTGATCTTAAAGGTATCAACAGCCTGAGCATAATTACGTTGCTCTAAATATACCCCCCCCTCCATCATATAAAACTCCGGGGTGTCAGCTTTGCTACCCAGATTTTCTCGCGCTCGTTTAAATGTCTCAACTGCCTTTGAATACTCGCGTTTAAGATTATATACGTGAGCCAGTGACGTATATGCCTGAAGATTTTGTGCATCATTTTTTAGCACTTTTTCAAGCAACTCAATTGCCCTGTCATATAAACCCCACTGTTCATATACAACTGCCAGATTGAAATAAAAATCTTGAGGCTTTTCATTTCCTAAAATCCCTTCAGCTGAATTTACCACCGCCTCCGCTTTGTCCAACTGGTTTAATTGAAGATGAATGCTGATAACCTGCAAATAGTAATCCAGATTATCGGGTTTTAGTGAGAGGGCTTTTTCAAAAGCTGACAGTGCCTCAGTTAATTTTCCCTGCACTCGCGACAGCGCACCCAACAAGCCATATAGTGCCTCTTTGTTTTTACTAAACTCCAGCACTTGAGTAAGCATCTCCTCCGCTTTATCCAGTTGATCCTGCCGGTAGTAACTTTCAAATAATGTCACAAAGATATCTTTGTTCTCAGGTTGTAGTTTATAAGCTTGCTCCAGATATTTGATGGCTGATTCCCACTGTTTCTGCTCAATTAACAGTTTTGAAACCTGTGTATATAAATTTGGATTATTGGGTTCAAAGGTCAGTAGTCGCTGGAATAATTCTTCAG
>CAYRXI010000069.1:3666-4774 GCA_964428255.1 uncultured Candidatus Sumerlaeota bacterium | reverse complement strand
CATCCAGTTTGTTGCGCAGTAACAATTGTTGCGCATACAGTAGCTGGATATCCGGTGCATTGGGGAATTCGTCAGCCAGCTCTTTATAAGCAGCCATAACACCTTCTTCGCCTTTTAACTTCTTGGCTGCTGCACTAAAATAAAACTGCGCTTGAGTATTAGTTGGATTAGCAATCAATATCTGGCGATAAATCTTGAATGCGGTCTCTACCCGGTCTTTGGCTTCCAGAATGTTGCCTAATCGCAAGTAAGGTCCCACAAAGCCGGGATTTTGCTGAATGGCGCGGGAGAGATATTGTTGCGCTTCCTCCAGCTCATCTTGCAGAGCTGCTGCTGTGCCGACAATTATCAGCGCTGTCATATCTTTGGGTTCAATCTCCAGTACTTTTTTATAGTAGGTACTTGCGGTTTTAAAATCATTCTCCTGTGAATAAGCTATATTCCCCAATGCACGAAGTGCTTCCACATTATAGGGCTTTATTTCAAGCACCTTTTCATACGTGGCTTTTGCCTCTTTAGGCTTATTGTTAACATACAAGGTTTTTCCCTTTAGCAGTAATGCCTCTATATGTGCGGGCTCTATTCGCAGGATCTCATCACAGAGCTGCACACACTGGTCAAATTCGTCGTTTAAAAAGTGGGTCTGTGCCGTAGCCAGCAAAATCTCGGTTGAATCGGGTTGTATCTCCCGAGCCCGTTTGAATTCTTCCTGTGCCAGGGAAAACATCCCACGTTCCTGATAAATCATCCCGGTTAAAAAATGCTGATTAAACTCTCTCTGTTTTTCTTTTTTCGTGTCTTTCTCCGGCTTTAGTATTTGATGCTCGTATATCCCGAATTCCTTCAATAACTGATGAAAAGAGGACACACTTAGACTGGATGTAGTAAGTGTATCAGTCGTAGTCTCTGCCTTCACCTGTGAGTGTAAACAGATAAATTTACTCCACACAATGATGGTAAAGATTATTAGCCAAAATTTGGTGTTTCGCTGGTTCTTCATTTATGTTTACTCCGAGATCTAATTAAATGAGTTCTGAACTCCGGGCTCTTTCCCCAGTGTAACTTCTCTCGCAAAGCACCGAAATATGCTGACGAGGACAGGGTGTAG
>CAYRXI010000069.1:0-3598 GCA_964428255.1 uncultured Candidatus Sumerlaeota bacterium | reverse complement strand
TAACGCTATTTCCAGAGTGGCGGGCAATACCAGGCTCCGCTGGGTTAAACTGTGTTGACAGAGCGCTGTAATAATCACTGCATTCGTCTCAGGATGCACAATTGGTCCGCCAGCTGCCAGATTATATGCCGTGGAACCTGTGGGTGTACTCACCATCACTCCATCGCCATAATACTCCCCTGCAACTACTCCTTCTACCTGTAATTGCACCTTGATTATGCGGGAGCCGGTCGTTTTTGTAAGCAGGAGTTCATTCAAGGCAAATCCTGTTGCCACGCATTTTCTCTCGCGCCAGATCTCGCTCCTTAGCATCAACCGTCGCTGAATTTTCAGCTTTCCAGCCAGAGCAGATTCTATGGCTTCAAATACTCCATCTGCATAGACCTGCGCATTAAACCCCAGACTTCCCAGATTTACCGGGAGTAAGGTACAGCGGCAGGGATATAATTCCCGAGCACAATGCAATAAAAAACCATCGCCACCGAGCGTCAGCAAGATATCTACTTCTCCCATTTCTGCCAGTGGACTGGAAGGAAGTCGTTTAAAACGGGACGCAAGTCTCTCAGCGGTTTTCTCTTCTATAAGAACCGTCAGCTTGCGTCGTTCTAACCAGGAGATTATTCGCTCGCTCAGCTTCAATGCTGCTGGCTTGGCTGTATTTGCCACTATGCCTATCTGCGCCTTCATCTATCTCATTTTTAATTCTTAAAAATAAAATGCTATTCTATTTTTCTTTTTATGCAGATACAACTCATTATGCATACTGTCAGTTTATCCTGAAGTTGCTTTTAAATTCAAATCACAATGCATCTTATTACCTGAATATGTACCTTCGGGCTAAATACTGGTCATACCACAGGCTGAAAATCAGAAGTGTCCAGAGCTGTTTACGATTATCTCGCCGCAAGGCAAAGTGCTGTTGCAATAAGCGTTGAATAAACTCATAGTTAAATAACCCCATTTGCTTTATCTTCTGCGGGCTAAATTGCTCCAGCAAAAGGGGTTTTAATGCTCCACGAAACCAATCTGCGATAGGAATACCAAAGCCTTTTTTTCGGCGGTACACGATTGAATGCGGCAACTTTCGCGCCATAATTTTTTTTAAGATATACTTGGTAGTAAATTTGCGGAGCTTTAGCGAATTGGGTATGGTGCAGACAAATTCCACCACGTCTTTGTCCAGAAAAGGTGCGCGTACTTCAAGTGAGTTCGCCATACTGGCACGATCCACCTTTACCAAGATGTCATCTTGTAAATACAATTTGGCATATAAATATAGTATTCCATCCAGTTCATGCTTTTTGTCAATTCGCCTTAGATAATCATCCACAACCTGATAGGGATCCTCATTTTTCAATTTGCATAACACTTCTCGATTCAATAATTGCCGCTGAATTTCCGGTGTAAATGAGCCAAGCCAGGCAAAATGACGTCTTCCATAACGATAGTGTAAAGCTGACAAAAACTGCTTCAGCGCAAAATCAAAACTTATGTTTTTAGTAGATACAGGCAGTCTTAATGATAGATGATACATAAGGCGTAACAAAGGTCTCGGCAATATCTCTAGATATTTTGCCGGATAATGCACCAGAAATGGGTCGTAGCCGGCAAAGAGCTCGTCTCCTCCGTCACCACCTAACGCAACGGTAACGTATTTTCTGGTAAACTGGCTGAGCATATATGTTGGAATGATTGACGGGTCTGCAAACGGCTCATCAATTGTCGCGCATACCTCGGGAAATATATTTAACATCGCTTGAGGAGTCAGGATTTCTTCGTAGTGGTCTGTCTTAAAAAATCTGGCGACTGTTCGGGCATAACTTGTCTCATCGAACGATTTCTCTTCAAAACCGATAGAGAAGGTCTTGATGTTTCGTGCAGGCATCAGTTCTGCCATCATCGCGATAACAGAGCTGGAGTCTATCCCACCGCTGGCAAAGACACCCAGTGGTACATCGCTTACCAAACGCAACCGCACAGCACGCTTAAACCGCCTTAGAAACTCCTCTTCAATCTCCTCCAGCGGCCTTTCTACGGGGTCAAACCTTAAATCCCAGTACTGCCGTGGCTTTATTTCCAGCCGTTCTGGCAGGTCTCGCAGTAAATTCACTTCAAAACAATGTCCGGGTTCTAACTTGTAGATTTTCTCATAAATGGTGCGGGGGGCTGGAATGTATTCAAAAGCCAGATATTGACTTAAGGCGCTTAAGGATAATTCACGTCGGACCTCTGGATGTATCAGCAAGGCTTTAAGCTCCGAGGCAAAAATTAACTGCTTGTTCATTACCGTATAATACAACGGTTTTTTACCCATTCGGTCTCGTGCAAGAAACAAACGCTCCTTGCGCCGATCCCATACACAAAAGGCAAACATTCCGTTAAAGTACTGGAGACAATCTGTGCCCCATTCTTCATACGAGTGCACTATTACCTCGGTGTCGGAGTTGGTGGCGAATTTGTGTCCCTTCTCTTCCAAACGTGGCCTGAGCTCGCGAAAGTTATATATCTCCCCATTGAAGACTATTACCACGTCACCGGTCTCATTGAACAGAGGTTGATGTCCCGTACTCAAATCAATAATTGATAAGCGCCGATGCCCTAACGCCACATAATTTTCAATATACATTCCTTGGTCGTCCGGACCCCTGTGGCGCAGGCGCTGACACATTTTCTCCAGCACTTCAACGCCGGGAATCTCTCCTTTTGCCAGATTAATATAGCCACAAATTCCACACATTTTCTTGCAACAAGTAAAATAAATCTAAGGGATGGAAAATTAATGCTCGTGATTAAGTTGTTGAAATAACACTTAATCTAAATTTCGCGTATCTCTTATTGCATAAGTTCGTTTATTTTGTGACTCGTAATATGTACGGATAGAAATCTCCGCTAATAATCCCAGCAAAATGGCATTGGACCCCAATACTAACAACAACACAAAAAGTAAAGGCAGAGGTGTTTGTATAAAACTTATCTTCCATTTAAACTTTAGAAACAATGCCCAGAGACCGGATAAGAATGCAGCTACAAAGCACAATAATCCAACTCCACCAAAGATATAAATTGGCTTATGCACATAATCGCCAAGAAATTTTATTACCATCAGGTCAAGTATCACTTTGAATACACGTTCAAAACCATACTTGGATTTACCAAATTGCCGTGGATGATGGCGTACCTCCAGCTCCGAGACTTTTGCGCCCTGCCAGGTTGCATAAATAGGAATAAAACGATGCATCTCTCCATATAACTTGACTCCCATTATGACATCGCGGCGATAGGCTTTCAGCGTGCAACCATAATCGTGTAACCGCACACCACTGATTAACGAAATTAGTTTATTAGCAATCCATGACGGAAGAATGCGACTTAACGCCTTATCCTGGCGGTTTTTGCGCCACCCGCTTACTACATCATATCCTTCTTCCAGCTTCTCCACCAGCCGCGGGATATCCTCTGGGTCATTTTGCAGGTCAGCATCTATCGGGATTATTATGTCGCCGCGGGAATAATCTAATCCGGCGGCGATTGCCGCTGTTTGTCCATAATTTGTGCGCAGATGAATTACTCTTACCTGCGAGTCCATTTCTGCCAGACC
>CAYRXI010000068.1:3142-16865 GCA_964428255.1 uncultured Candidatus Sumerlaeota bacterium | reverse complement strand
TTAATCCCTTTGCCCCTAAACTCAGAATATAACAATACGCCTTGATTATAGGCG
Source organism: uncultured Candidatus Sumerlaeota bacterium (assembly GCA_964428255.1). Lineage (GTDB taxonomy): Bacteria > Sumerlaeota > Sumerlaeia > MWCT01 > JAGHBZ01 > CAYRXI01. The sequence goes on along the minus strand of CAYRXI010000068.1, from coordinate 16,811 downwards.
GGATATTGCCCAGAAACGAGCGCACTTCTCCGATGCTTTTTGGATGCGCAAAATCCAATGTATATCTTCCGGTAGCTGATTTTCTTATCCGAGGCACCGGTAAAAATTCTACCAGTTGTTGTGTTACTGCTACTGGACCGGAGCCAGGACCTCCCCCCCCATGTGGCGTGGAAAATGTCTTATGTAAATTTAAGTGCATTATGTCTACCCCGAAATCTGCAGGACGAATGCTTCCCACAAAGGCATTGAAATTCGCCCCATCCAGATACAGCAAGGCTCCGCGGGAGTGTAAGATCTCAGCCATCTTCAGAACTTCAGTCTCAAATAAACCCAGTGTATTGGGGTTGGTAAGCATCAAGCAGGCAGTTTCAGCATCAACAGCCTTTTCCAGCGCTTCTAAATCCACACGCCCCTGTGTATTGGAAGTAATCTTAACAATCTGTAAGCCAGCCCGTGCAGCTGAAGCCGGGTTGGTGCCATGTGCGGTGTCAGGGATTAGAATTTTGGTGCGCCGTTCACCTTTATCCTTAAAATACGCACTGGCAATAAGTAAACCTGTTAGTTCACCATGTGCACCCGCTGCAGGTTGTAGTGTAACTCCAGCCAGACCGGTTAGCTTTTGTAATAGCTGTTCTAGCTCCGATATCACCTGCAATAATCCCTGCCACTGGTCTTCTATCTCATAAGGGTGCACATCCCTGAACTCCGCCTTTCCTGCGAGATGCTCATTTATTCGGGGATTGAATTTCATGGTGCAGGATCCCAGAGGGTAGAAGGCGTTGTCTATCCCTATGTTTCTTCGCGAGAGGCGTGTATAATGCCGCACTACTTCTACCTGGCTCAATCCTGGCAATTCAGCTGGGGTCTCGCTGAGAAATTGTGCGGGAATTATCTCCTCCAGCTTTATTTCGGGCATATCATCCGCAGGTAAATCAAGAGCAGTTCTTCCAATGTGACCCTGCTCAAAAATTAATTTGACGTCATTCATAAAATAAATCCCACGATTATTTATTCATCTGACGTTAAAAAATAAATCCCACTCCTATGTATAAATGAAATTTCAAAACATCAAATAAGAAGAACCTTCAGGTGGGATTCTTTTTTTGTTCCGACGTTTCAATTGTTTCTTCATCTTGTAATCTTAATGTAACAGGTGCCTCCACCGGAGTCTTGGTGCGAATTGCCTCCATCAATTTATCATTGAATTTTTTTGCTGGACTGCGTCCAGTCTCCTTTAGCCGCTGATACAGTGCTGCTACCTCTATAAGCAGGCTTAAATTTCTACCAGGCTCAACAGGAATTGTGTATTCTGGAATCCGCACATCAAATATATCGCAGTATTTGTCATCCAGACCCAGACGCTCATAATCTTCTTTATCGTCCCAGCGTTTCAGGCGGATAATCAGAGAAACTTTTTTCTCATCCCTCACTGAACCAACTCCATACAGGTCCTCTACATCAATGATGCCAATACCTCTTATTTCCATATTATGTCGCAACATCTCCGAGCTGGTCCCCACCATCAAATTTCTATCCAGCCGTTTTAAAATTACCACATCATCTGCCACTAACCGATGGCCACGTTCAACTAATTCAAGCGCAGTTTCACTTTTACCGACACCGGCTTTTCCGATTATTAACACTCCCACACCAAACACATCCAGCAATGTCCCATGCACTGTGCACGATGGTGCAAATTTTCTATCCAGATAGTAACTCAATTGCCCGCTAAACTTTGAAGTCGGTAACGGCGTGACAATTAAAGGAACATGATGTTCATTACACAATCCCAGCAATTCTTTTGGAACAATTCCATTTGACGTAACTATAAAACAAGGGATTGGGTATTTGAAGATTTTTTCCAGACGCCGCTTACGTTCCTCCGGATCAAGGCTATGGAGATAGGAAATCTCGGTAATTCCCAGTATCTGAATTCTGTTGTGAGAAAACACATCCAGAAAACCAGCAAATGCCAATCCCGGACGATTTAGCTCTGAAGTGTGAATTTGATTGTTTAACCCTGAAGCTCCGGCCTGTATCCACAAATCTATTGTGCTCATCAGGTCCTTCAGTAATTGCTCAACAGTTATGTAAGTTTTTACCATATTTTTTTCCCTGGAGCTGATGGTCGGATTCGAACCGACGACCTACGCATTACGAGTGCGCCGCTCTACCAGCTGAGCTACATCAGCTCCTCTCTTCTGGTATTTTTACTTACAAACCCTAAAGTATTTTTAAAAGATAACGATAATAATTATAGATACGTTTCAATTGACATTCAACAGGAAAAAAAATAAACAGGTCGGTTTCTTTATCACAGGCAATTATTTGATATTTGAGGATGAATAAATGGGGAATTTAATTGGCGAAGCTATCTACCAGTACCGTAAACTTATGAAACTAACTCAGGAGGAATTCGGAAAAAAATTTGATATCTCTGGTCCCGCAGTTTTTAAGTTTGAAAAAGGTGTTGTTCACCCCAGTCTTGAATTGTGGATTCGCATTGCCCGGGAACTGGAAATCCCCGAGAAGAAAGCAGTATTAATGTGGATAAAAGACCGCTTGCCTCCGCAATATCATTATCTGGTGAATATTGAGCAAGAGGTCATCGTGGGAGAGACAGGTAAAGTTGCCGTACCTGAGGGAAGAATAGATTATTCCGCCATAGAGGATAGAAAAAAACTCCGCAGAAAAGCGCTGAAGGATAATACATTACCATGCAGCTTAAGAAGTTTTCTCCGCGATGAAGAAGTGTGGGCGATTTATAAACCTACCGGAGAAGAAATTAATTTTCTCCGTGATGTATTCGGCAGATTTCCTCGTGCCACCAAGCCACTGTTCCGCGAAGCACTACGACTCTATCGCCAGTTCACCGGGAAAGAGTAAGAAATTATACCTCCATTAAGGATTTATCATAGGTTTAAGAAAATTTATTCAACGCTTTAGTGAATTTCTCCCTCTTCAATCACAAAAAACTCACTTAGTCTGTAGTGTTTCCCCCAGATTTTAAGCATTGCAGGCAGGACAATTATTGCAGCAAATAAAGCATAGCCTATACCAAAAATAGCCAGTAAGCCCATCTCGCGAATTCCGCTAAAATTGGCTAATGCCAGTGAGCCGAAACACAAAATCGTAGTCAGAGAAGTCAATACTATGGCTCGTCCGGTAAAATCTACTGCCGGGCGAATATCGTATTTGCGCATCTCATAGTATCTGCCTACCAGGTGAATACCATAGTCCACAGATAAACCTATAATCATCGGCACTACAATTATATTCAGGAAGTTCAAATCTATATCCAGAATTGCCATTGTGCCCAGCATCCAGATATTACTACAAAATATGGGCACCGCAGCCATCAGCGTTCGCTTGATATTACCGAAATGTAAAAAAGTTATCAGGATTACGCTTATTAATACAAAAATAACCACCAGTGCCAGGTCTATCTTTGCGCGTCGCTCCAGTGCGTTGGCTAAAATCGTTACACCGGTAAATTCTATCTCCTTTATCCCTCGCTGAAATTGACGTAAGGCTTCTTCTGGAACCTGATATACCCATTCGCCTTCGTGAGGGAAAATGTGTGTGACTACACGATATGCATTTCCCGAACGAACCATAAACCGTTGAATATATCGCAATAGCAACGGATTTCTTATGCTGGCAAAGGTTATAATTTCACCCTGGAGGGCGAAGTTCTGGAGTTCCTGTAATCGTTGGAAAAATGTATTAAACGCATTGGAAGCAAAGCCGAGATTGTCTGCTTCTTTCAATACTTCACTGCGAATTTTATCCAGATCCAGACTGGTAAAAAAGTTCTTCGCTTTTTGTTGTGTCACAACTGAAGGTAGTATCATTCGCAGCGAGTATACATTTAACACTGGATACGTTGATTGCGCTTGTTCAATGTTCTCAAAAAGCCGATCATTATTCTGCAGAACTTCTTCAATACTGGACCCCTTAACTATTGCTATCACTTGATTTCCTGGCAGTGGAAATTGTTCCTTTAAACGACTTTTTAGTTTCTGATATTCTGGTTTAGGATGACGTAATCTGCCAATATTCTGATTGAATTTTAATCCCAGTGCCGAATAGCCGAGATAAGCCGTGAGCACAATGGCAAAAATTATTACCAGCCGTGGATATTTTAGTAAACTCTGAGTTATCCATTCCAGATGTAGATGCCCCAGTTGCAATGCCTCAGCTACATCTTTTCTCCGGCGCCATTTTAAGGTCAGCATAGCCGGGAACAATAGATAAATAGCAACCAGAGCACAGAGAATCCCGTTCCCCGCAACTGTTCCCAGTTCCTTGAAGCCCGTAAAGGATGTAAAATTCATACAATAAAATGCCACCGCTGTTGTGAGCGCACAGGTAAATATGCCCTTCCCAGTTCGGATTATGGCGATTCTTAAAGCCGCGTAAATATTGCGATGTTTTTGAATTTCTTCCACAAATCGGTTATAAATATGTATCGCAAAATCTATACTTAAACCGATTAGCACCGGGATAAATGAAAAAGTCACCATCGTCAATCTGCCAAAAATAAAACTGGTCAGTCCTAACGTCCAGATAATTCCTACAATAAGCGGAATTCCAACAAAGAAAACTGCTTCCGGACGCCGGAATGCCAGAATAAAAAGTAATAACACAAGCGTGAAAGACACTATCGTAGTCAAAAGTAAATCTTGCCTGATAATGCGAGTATCGTAATATGTCTCTACATGACTTCCAGCAAAATGAATAGAGAGATTTTCGGCAGATTTTCCGGCACGAGCCATCGCAATTTCACGCGCGCGATTTAAAAACTTCATCAGATTTTCACAAAATATCACATTCGTAGAAGCCCGCATTGTCTTTACAAACATCATTAACATCTTTCCGTCTCGGCTGATAAAATAACCCTCGTGCAGGTTCAATCTGGTAGGACTTACATTTCGCATCAGCCGGCGCCGAAATAGCTCGCCCATATCAATCGGGTCATTTAGCATCTCGCCGGATTTTACACTCGCGGCTCCTGTCAAACGATGCTTAAGCATTAAAAGACGTTTTCTTAACACTTCTGGTTTAAGGCGGGTAGTTAGCTCTTCCCAGTCTTTATCCGTAAGTATATAGACAATACGCTTTTCTGCATATTCCTGAAATAGCTTCATAAGTTCTTTGTCTAATTTATAATCCAGAGCAAAAATGTATGTGCGGTCATCAATAATCTCCGCGAATAAATCAGCCAGCTGAATTAACTTTTGTTCCTGATGTGGCTCGGTTGACTCTATAACTACCAGCATATAATCCAGCGCACCAAAATCCTGCAAAGCTCGGCGGAAGGTAATTGCTGGAGGTGAGTATTCCGGCAATAATTCCAGCATACTGGATTCAATCCGGAGCTTGAATACGCCATATATAGCTACCAGTAGAAATAAAAAACTGATAAAAAATAGCTCGTAAGGATAATGATAGGCTAAACGTGCAATATTTTTTAACAGCCAGGTCCGCATTGTTTTTCCCGCACGTAATTCACGGGATTAATAGCCACTTCTTTCCAGAAGTTCACTTAATGGAAAAATTTTTATTCCCTCATATGAAGGTGGCTGAAATACTTTCGGATTAAAGGTCTCGTTTACTTTATAATTTATATTGCTTAATTGAATTTTAGTCATTCCCATCGGTTTTCTATGTACAGCGATGGTTACTTTTGTAGGAAGTAATTTGCCTTCGCCGAAATATTTGTATTGTTGATACAGAACCAGAGCCGTTTGATTACCAGACTTTGAAAATATTTTGAGCTCCTGAATTAACAGGTCTTGTTTTCTGACTAACATTTGTATTTTTCCTGAAAAAGAACTGCTACCTGGTAATTTAGAACTGTTAAAAAAGTAAAAGTTTTTGTCGCCACCTTCAAGTTGACAATCTCTCCCTTGTAAAGCATCGCTAAAAATCTGCAGGGGCTGAAGTAAGTATGCCACCTCGCGTACATCAACCTCAGATAATGGAAAAGAGGACTTCCTCCATTCATTTATATTTCCAACATACAACTCTCTTTCACGATTTAGATGAAATACGAAACTCTCGTTAACAACTAAGATTTCAAACAAAGTTGAAGTTAGCTGGCGATAACCACGTAAACGTGCCTTATCCGGCGGACTGAACAATAACGTTGCCTTAAAATAAGCCGACCCCTCTTTGCTCCGGGACTTAATTTTCACCGTCATTTCTGCCCACAGATTTTTTATTTCTCCCGCTCTCTGTTTTACGACCTCTGATATCTTATCCAGAGTTAAAACACCAGAGAAACTTTCTGTAATCGGACTATACGGTTCCTTATACAAAAATGAGGAGGTTAAAAAGGAGCAATTAGTTAGAATAAAGAGACATACCAATAACATTATAACGATAAAGTTTTGGTTTAGCGTCATAATTATTTAGTGACCGAGTAGCGATTCATTCGCCCGAAAGTATCTTCTGTTTCAACTTGGGGTCTAAATTCAAAGCCTTTTGCAAATAAAGACTGGATAAGCGCTCTTTTCCCAGATTCTTGGTTACTCGTGCCAGGTCAAGATATAATGGGGCACTAAATTTCTCCAATTTTTCTGCCTTTAGCCAGTACTTATATGCCTCAGAATATTTGCCCTGCTCGTAGAGCCATCTTCCGATTGTATGCTTTAAATTTGCATTTTGTGGGTAATGCTCTTCTGCCCGCTTTAAAACTTGAATTGCAGAGTCTAATTTTTTCTGGTCGGCTAAAAGATTTGCGCTTAAGCGGGCTGCATCCAGATTTTGGGGATTAAGTTCCAGGGCTCGGCTGGCATTTTTTATCGCTTCCTGAGGCTGGAGTTTTCGGCTATTTATCAACCCTGCCAGATAATATGCCCTATCATTCATCGGATTTACTGAAATTAAATGCTGAAGCAGTTTTTCTGCCTCAACCAGTGCCTTTTTTTCTATCAGGATTTCTATCTTTTTTGCTAACACCTGTTCCTGTCTGTCGTTTAAATTTAATGCTTTGTCCAGATAAGCCAGGCCTTCATCTATTTGTGGCGGCTGGGAATGTATTAAAACTAATGCCTGGTAATAATGAGTCATCACTTTGTCACCTTCTAACTCTGCCAGTGTCGCAAGATATCGGTAAATTTCGGTGTGAGCTGGATGGAACTCAAGGCTCTTTAAAAAAAGATTTTTACTTCTCAACAACGCTTGATCATCTTTTAATTCCGTTGTTTTGCCGCTTTTCTTTTGCTTTTCTGCGGTTTCTAAACATATACGATAATATTTTATCCCTTCTTCCATTAAGGCTCGTGATAGTAAGTACGGATTATTGGGAGGATACTGAATATAATTAATTATAGCAATGTTAAATAACTTGAGACCAACAATAGTCACAACAGCAAGAAAAATTATTATTCCCCAGATTGGCAGAATTTTTTTTAAATCTTTGGTTAATTCACTCAAATTATTGCTGTTGCCACTCACTTAGCTTATTACAGGTTTGAATTAAATTTATAATATTCAGTGTGGTGAGCTCAGGCGCTGAAGTCAATTTAATTATAGTGAGCATAATTTCATTATGATTGAGAATGAAGTTTAGATTCTCACAAAACTCTTGAACATAGTTCAATAAACTATTGAAATCAACTTCAGAAGTTATGTTGAACCAGCTTTGTGTTATATTTTTTTTATGCTATTGAAATTATGATAGTTTCTAAAAGAAGCTGCTTTATCTTCGTCCAATCACAATATGAGTATATTTAACAAACTGCTATTTTCCTTCTTACTGGTCCTAACTGTAGGCTTCGTCTATTTTACTACTATGCCATCCACTATTTATTGGGGAGATGGCATTGAGCTGACCACAGCTGCTTATTTCCTGGGCATTCCACATCCAACCGGTTATCCGCTTTATATGTTGCTCGGGAAACTTTTTTCCTTCATCCCTTTGGCTGATGTTGGCTGGCGGCTTCATTTTGCCAGCTCCATCTTCAGTTTGTGTGCAAGCCTCGTGTTATTTTTTCTGTTCCGCCTTATTGCTAAATGGCTATTTCCAGCCAGATTTTTTCCTTCAGAAACTTATTGCAACTCCCTCGCATTTATCTTTGCTCTCTCTTTTTCTTTTTCACGAACTATCTGGCGCCTCTCCGTCATTGCCGAGGTCTACTCACTGTTTCTCCTCTTCCTGACAGGTATAATTTATTTAGCCTTTCTGTATTATTTTACAACTAACGTCAGATACTTTCTCCTGCTTTCTTTTCTATTTATGTTGTCCCTGACGCATCATACATTAACTTTAACCGCACTGCCGTTTTTGCTAATAGCTTTCCTTAAGTTACTATTCTTCAATTCAGATGAGACAGAAGTTAAAAGAAAGATATCTTTTATTCTCCTAACTATTATTTTATCATTACCAGCACTTTTTGTCCTTGGTTATTTACCTATCCGCGCCCGAGTACATCCACCAATTGTCTGGGGTTTTCCAGCTAATTTCCGTAATTTTCTCTGGGTTATCAGTGGCGGCGATTTCAAAGATACTTACTTTCTCAACTTCCCCGCCAGAAATCCGTTAACATTAGAAACCCTGTTCCCTTATCTCGTTATGCGTCTCACTACGCTTTATCACTGGTTTACTTCAGAGTTTTTTAATTTAAGCACCACTGGTTTTAAAGCCAGAGGGCTTTATGTTCTGGCACTTCTGTTTTTATTCGGGGCGGGGATTTTTTTTCTCCTCTTTCAGCGCACTCTGCTCGCATTATCCTTGCTTGGCAATATACTGCTTGTCTTTCTGATTATCTTTTTATACGGCATTTATGACATTGAAGATTACTTCGTTGCTTTCCTCCCGGCACTCGTTATCTTCATCTTTATGGGTTTTACTTTTGTTCAAAATCTTTTAGAGCATTTACTATTTCAGCGCAAACTTCATTATTTTAACTGGTTGCTTCTTGGGTTGCCTCTGTTTATTTTTCTAAGCAATTTCCACAATAATAATCTTCGCCAGGATTTTTCTCCGGAAACTTATGCCCGCCGCCTCTTTGACTGTTTACCTCAAGATGCAATAATTATTACAGGGGGAGATAATGACATTTATCCCCTCTGGTATTTACAGCTGGTAAAGGGGCACCGACCCGATGTGTTAATCTTTGGCGGGAATTTCATTTACTCGGCTTGGTATAAGGAGTTCTTCTATCATACTGATTTACGTGGCAGAAAAATTTATATTGAAGAGCGTTCGGTTTCCACTGAAGAGCAGTATTTAGAAGACCTCGCACAATGGATAATTGAACCAAACATCGCCAATTTCCCTTTATTTACCACCTCCACCACCTTGCTCTTTTTACAGTTTCACACATTAAAACCAGTAGCAACTTTAATCGCCCCGGCAGAAATAAAGCATACAATAGCGATATATTTACCCCCCCCATATTTATTTAGCATTGCTCATAAGCGTTAGATATGAAGAAGCTTTATATATTTTATGTATTGCCTGTAATAACTTTTCTATTTTATATCTGGATTTTTAAAAATTGTTCACCGATAACAACTATGGAAAAACCAAAAAAGTTTTGTGTTGTTTATTCCCCGAAATATCTGGTGGACATTGGGTTGCATGTTTTCCCCACTCAAAAATATTCATTAATAAAGAATCGTCTGGTAGAACAGAGATTAATTACCGAGAGGGACATTATTGAACCTGCACCTGCCACACGCGAGCAACTTCTGCTGGTTCATACACCTCAATACCTCGACGATTTGTTAAATCTACGCTGGACTCATCGTACTTCTCGTTCCGAACTTCCTCTGACCGCGGAAATAGTTGATGCCTACATACTTTGTGCTGGTGGCTCAATTATGGCGACACAATTTGCGTGCCTTTCCAGAGGTTGTGGGATTCATATTGGTGGCGGCTTTCACCACGCTTTCCCCGACCATGCTGAAGGATTCTGTTATATCAATGATATTGCAGTTGCCATACGTTTTGCACAACAACAGGGATGGATTAGACAAGCTTTTGTCATTGATTGTGATGTTCATCAGGGTAATGGCACCGCAGTAATTTTCCAGCATAACCCCGAGGTGTTTACCTTCTCCATCCATCAGAAAAATAACTATCCTGTAAAAGAACGCAGTGACCTTGACATTGGCTTGCCCGACCTGGCTGATGATGAACATTACTTAAAAGAACTCAAAACCGTTATCCCGACCAAACTTGATGATTTTCAGCCAGAGCTGGTATTTTATGTGGCAGGGGCTGACCCGTATCAGGACGACCTGTTAGGTGGATTACGCCTCACAAAAGACGGCTTGCGCCGCCGCGATGAACTGGTCATCCGCTACTGTGCTGATAGACAGATTCCGCTGGTCATAGTTCTTGCCGGAGGTTATGCACGGAATCTCTATGACACTGTTGATATTCAAGCAACTACCTGTGCTATAGCGATTAAAATGTATTCCGAATAAGCTGTTTCAATCAGTTAATTATCAGGTAGAAAAATCAGTCTCCAGCAATAACTTGCACTTGACCGTTGTCAATAAATTGCGGTAAAAATAATTTTAATATTTTGTGCCGGAGTGGCGGAACTGGCAGACGCGTCGGACTCAAAATCCGATGGGGTTCGCCCCCCGTAAGGGTTCGACCCCCTTCTCCGGCACCATTAATTTTATGGCTATCCCCGCCGATATTGTTAATACCTCTCTTAAGATTCTAATTGGCTTGTTTATGTTATGAAACTTGTTGATATAAAAGCGAGACTGGCAAACAATAATCTTATTTAAAACCACCAAAAAATAGGATGGAGAATTTATGATTATAGCAGTTGTCTCTGATACACACGATAGACTTGATCTTATTAAAAGAGCTGTAGCTCAAATGCAGGAACGTAAAGTTGAATTAGTAATACATTGCGGAGATTATATTGCACCGTTTTCCATCTTACCGTTTGCCGTACTCCAGATTCCGTTTGTCGGAGTATTTGGTAATAACGATGGCGAGAAAAAGGGATTGGAACAAAAGGTTATCAGTATTGGCGGCATAATTCGTCAGCCGCCATTGTTAAAAGAAATATCAGGCTCTCAATTTCTTATCTGTCATTCGCCTCTTCCAGAAAACGAAGTCCTGCAAAAGTTTGGCGGAATTGACTTTTATCTCTTTGGCCATACACACGAAGCCTGTATCCGTGACCTTAATGGCATAAAAGTTATTAATCCTGGTGAAGCTTGCGGCTGGCTTTTCGGTAAAGCAACTTTTGCAGTTTTAAATACGCAATCTAAACAGGCTGAGATTGTAAATATTATTTAATTATATCATTTTAGAGCCATACAGCAGAATACTATTTAAAATATTATAATTTTGAAAAAGGATTAAATGATGAGACAAAATATTATCTTTCTAACGATTTTACTTATTGGGCTTATACTTATCTTTTCTCACTCCGGTGCAGTATCAATGGAGTTTAAAATTGTGTTTACTGGAGACCTCGGTTCCGTTTATTACCAGTTCTATGATAAGAGCCCGGAGAATGAAAAAAGTGCCGATGCAGTATTAAAAAATTTGCGGCAGAAACACAAAGATGCCATTTTAATTGATTGCGGGGATTTTACCGCACCAGCAGTTTTTAATGAGACTACCTATTACATCCCTCCCCTACGAGTGTTCAAGGAACAGAAATTTGATGCAGTTACTCTGGGACAATACGAAGTGTTATTGGGGAATTTTTATATAAACAAATATAAAGAATTATTACCAGATTGTCTGATAAGTAATCTGCAAATCCAGCAACAGGATAAAAACACTTCTCCAACACCCAGGCAAAGCGTGGTCGAGCCGTTCAAGATAGTTGAACGTGGTGGTAAAAAAATCGGAATAATCAGCGCAACTGATAAAACGTTATCTGGGTTCATCACTCCCTCACCTCTTACCCCCCCCATAGATATTATGGCTGATCTCCAACAATGTTTAAGGCAAGCTAAACAACATACAGACCTGATTATCCTGATTGCTAATCTGGAGCCAGCACATTTACAACAACTTCTTCAATCCGAGCGGATTCCGATTGTTATAACCAAAGAATTTGTCTCTGAGCCTCAATCTGTCACCAGATTACAGAACGGTAGTCTCGTCTGCGCTCGCTCTAAAAAGAATGCTGTGGGTGTTCTTGCTGTTACTTATGATTTTGCAAACTCAAATGTAAGTCAATTTAAATATATGGAAGAGGAGTTAATTGTAAAAACTGAAGATATCTCCCTGTATTTACCCTGGGACGCTTCACGCAAAGAGAGCGTGATAGTACCTGAAAAAATAAAACGATATCTACCTGAGATTGGCCGCGAATTACCGGACGTTAAACTCACTGAACGCTATAAACTGGAAGGGAAAGTACAGGAAATCAATATCACTGAAGTATTTCTACCAGCTGTATTAAAGCAAAATACCAGGGTTGTTGCCTATGACATAGCCAGCAATGGGAAACTAACGGGCAGACTTTATTTTTGCGGCTACAGAGCTGGAGAAGGGGGGGCTGTCTTTTATTTCCTGATTATGTTTTCACCTGAGGGTAAGATAAAATATTTTCATCAAACGGTCCCTGCTGGCTTGGGCAGTAACTTTCTGGATATGGACCGACTAACAAAGTCGTTATTAAATAATACCGTAGCAGAGTGGAAACCAGAACTGGCTACTGATAAAATCGTTAGATTTTATGAGGAACTTTTTGTTAATTTTATTTTTGCCATTGATGCTGTAAATAAACATTTAAACAGTTGTTTTCCATTACAATGAAAATTTGACATAAATAAAACTTAACTGTTTCGCCGCTCCGAGATTAAAAGAAATAAACTCCTGGAATTAAGAAGACGCTTTAAATAATTCTGCTCAAATAAACTTTCAAAATATTATTTTCTACTTCCTTGCGACTCGGTGTTCTAAAAAATCCAAACTTGGGGAAATTCTGCCAAAACAGATAATGCTTGAAAATCAACCGCCTCCATCGTTAGGCTAAAAATGAAAATCCTGATTATATACCCTTGAAGCGTGAAGAAGGTCCTGATAATAACTTATGATTTTCCGCCTGACGCAATGGGTGTTCGCCGAATAGTTAAATTTTGTCAGTATTTCCCTGAATTTGGCTGGCAGCCACTGGTACTAACAGTTAAAGCCAAGCGGGGTATAAAAGATTTTTCCGAGCCACTAAACGTTCTGGAGAATAAAGGGGTAAAAATCTATCGCTCTGGCTCAGCTGACCCCTATCGTCTTGCTTATTTACTACGGAAATTATACTCCGGTAGAAAAACCTCAAACCTTGAGAGAAGCGGACAACTTGGTGGTTTTAAAAAATCAGTCGTCACCTTTTGTCGCCAGTGGTTATTTATTCCAGATGAACTTGTGCTCTGGGTACCACTTGCTGTAGCTAAAGCGCTTAAAATTATTAAGCACCAAAAACCACAGTTAATTTTAACCACTTCCTATCCCAGCTCCACGCATTTAATTGGTTTGATATTAAAAAAAATAAAAAACATAAAATGGGTGGCAGATTTTCGTGATGGCTGGTTACAGAACACTGTTTTTTACAAACCACCAACTTTTATGCATCAGTGGTTGCAGGCAAGATTAGAATCGCTGGTAGCCGAAGGTGCAGATTTAATAATAGGTGTAACGGATGCAATCACCAATTACTTTGCCAGATTAACT
>CAYRXI010000068.1:0-3080 GCA_964428255.1 uncultured Candidatus Sumerlaeota bacterium | reverse complement strand
AGACAATAACTAATGGTTTTGACCCGGATGACTTTTTAAACGTCGAACCTCGCACATTTTCTCCTCCAGACCAGATGCATCTTTTATATACAGGCACATTATTTGAACCCAGACGAGCAGATTCTTTACTTCAGGGATTGAAACTTCTGCTGGATGAAAAGCCATATTTAAAAGATAAAATTCAATTGCATTTCTTCTCAGTCCTGGATGATAGAACATTAAGACTGATTACCGAGCTGGGACTCAATGATATGGTAAAAGTAGAAGGATTTAAACCTTATGCTGAGTGTCTTGCATATCAAAAAGGCTCGGATGTCCTGGTTCTAATAATCAGCCCCGGGGAAAACGCACAGATAATGATGACACAAAAAGTTTTTGAGTATTTAGCCACCGGCAAACCGATTTTGGGGATTATGCCCGACAGCCCTTGCAAATCCTTGCTTCTTAAATTAAAAGCCGGGAAAGTGGTTCCTTACGAAGATGTTGAAAGCATTAAGAACGCCATTGCAGAATTTTATGCCAGCTGGTGTAAAGGAAAATGCACTGGTGTGCCGATGCATGCTATCAAAGATTACACCCGATACAATTTGACTAAAAAACTCTCTGACTTTTTTGACCAATTGGTGAGAAAATAAAATGGATAAGGAAGCCTTACTCAAATATTTAAATGAAAAATCAGTGATTGTTGACAAATCCTTATACCAGTTAATCCCCCCCCAAAACAAACAAATCCCCAACTTACACAATGCCATTGAATTTGCCCTGGGCTTAAATGAGCCTGACTTGCACAAACGGGGGAAGCGTTTTCGTCCTGTTCTATGCCTGTTAACTTGCGAAATGCTGGGGGGGGATATCAAACAAGCATTACCATTTGCAGTCGCCACTGAGTTAATGCATAATTATTGTCTCGTTCATGATGATATAGAAGATGGTGATACTGTTCGTCGTGGTCGTCCGGCAGTGTGGTGCCAATTTGGTTTAGCCCATGGTGTTAATATCGGTGATTATATGCTCACTAATGTCTTCAATTTTCTCCTGAGCCGGCAAAATAAAGAATGGAGTCCTGAATTAACCTTAAGATTAATTCGATTGATGGGAGAAACACTGGAACATACTCTACTGGGGCAAACTCTGGATATCAATGCCCGCGCATCACGAATCATTTCAATGAGAGATTATCTGAAAATCGTCCGTGAAAAAACCGGGTATTACTTAGCTACGCCAATTCTGGGGGGGGCTATTATCGCGGGGGCAGATGGTGTCTTATTGCAACAGCTTAAACGTTATGGCCGCTTTATTGGACCTTTGTTTCAAATTGTAGATGACCTGATTGACCTGACCACCGGTAAAGGGAGAAATGAGGTTGGTGCAGACATAAGAGAGGGCAAACGCAGTTTTATGGTAGCATACGTTCTTGAAAGGTGTAGTAAAGCGGAAGCGAAGGAATTGTTCTCTATTCTGGATAAGCCACGAGAGAAAACTACACATAAGGATGTTCAGCGCGCCATCAATATTATGGAAAAATATCAAGCTGTGGCAGCAGGGAGAGCGTTTTGCCGGCATCTGAAAAAGCAAAGCCAGAAGGCTTTGAAAAATGTTCCTGAAAAATTGCGCTCGGCTCTCTCTTCATTTGCTGAACTTCTGGCTGAAAGGATAAGGTAAGAAATTGTATCTATGCTTACTTCATTATTAAAAAAAGTATGTCACCTTACGATCTTGGCTATTATTCTTGTTGTTCCGGTGCTTTATCCGTTAAAACTGGATGATGCACTGGTTACAAAATTAGCAAAAAAGGTTCACTCCTTAAACTTATTCCAGTTTTATCAGGACAACATTGAACCCATTATCTTTTATACTTATTCACCCCTTGTTCTAAAAGAAACAATAGCTGAAGCCTTTATTGTCTTTTTATTCATAACCTATTTGTTTTACTTATTTTTTAAATCTGAAAGAAATGAAAATACGAACAGTTTTCTTAAGCAAAACCTCCCATTAATCTTATTTGTAATTTTTGTCGGTATTTCCGTATTTTATAGCCCGACTTTTTATTATAGCCTTCGCAGCTGGTTTCATATCGTATGTTTTTCACTTTTCTTCTTGCTTGTCAGGGAACTAGCTGATTCACCAGTTTTTTTACGCAAAATAATAATCACCATTCTTGCGGTCTCTGGCTTGTTAACTCTGGTTGCTATCCTACAGCATCTAAATCTTGCTACCTGGTTTTTGCCCAAATTTGATGAACCTCGCAATCGGATGGGGTCTTTTATAGGTCACAATACTGGTTTATCTATGTTTCTACTGCCCTCCTTTTTCCTCTGTCTGTCACTACTTATTACACGCACCCGGAAGCCGGTGAAAGTATTAATTCTTGTTCTTTTAATCTTAGAAATTTTTGTCCTGCTGGCTGCACAAAGCCGCGGCACCTGGCTTGTTTTGATTATTACCCTGCCTTTGTTTTTACTCTCTGCCCGCATTTATCTTAATCTTAGACTCACAAAACGACAGATATTAATAGCACTCCTTATAATTCTGGTGATCGTCTTAAGTCAGAATCTACCCTCACCACTATACTCGCGCGAAGTCTCGTTTACTCAAAGACTACAGCATTTCTCTCCGGCTCGTTTATTAACGGAAACACGACTGCGCATTCTGGTTTGTTCCTTTCCTTTGATAAAGGAAAAGCCGCTATGGGGACACGGAATCGGGAGCTTCCAGTATGTCTATCCCAAAGTTCAGGGAGAGTATTTTGTTCGCAATCCCCAATCCATCCTCTGGCCCACCGGTAAACGCTCTCAGCATGCTCATAATGATTACCTGCAGTTATTAATTGAACTCGGATTGCTGGGCTGCTTGCTGGTATTAAGTGCCCTGTACATTTATCTACGATATGGCTGGAACACCTTCTTGCAGAATAAGGACCTTTCTACTCGGGCAATTCAACTTGCTCTATTTTTCTCACTCACTGGAATACTTCTGCAGGCATTTGTTGATTTCCCTTTTCACATTTCCCCGGTGGGGTTATACCTGATTTTTATTCTTGCACTCTGGTCTGCCAACCCTAACCTTTTTCTAACACAAAC
>CAYRXI010000067.1:15408-17003 GCA_964428255.1 uncultured Candidatus Sumerlaeota bacterium | reverse complement strand
GGATGTATCTCAATAATTTTTTTACCTGACAATACCTATGATTGTCATAGATGACAGGGCATTTCCCGACAAAATTGGTAAACTGGAAATTGTTAGACGCATCGGCAAACGCGAGATAACTGCGGTTATCCACGACATTGATGGGACTCACAGTCTGATTCGGCACTGGCAACCAGTAATGAGTCGTTGTCTCTTTAATGTGATCAAATATGGTTGATTATAACGATGAGAATTTGATTGATAAAATTTCCGCTGAGGTTGGCACTGAACCGTTACCGGAAATGGAGAGATTTTGTGACGAGACAGCCGGTCTGTCTTCATTCACGCAGATGGAGTGGGCAATCAGGCGTGGAATTGATGCCGGGACTATAACCGTGCCAGGACTGAAATACAATGGTGAAGTGAAACAAATAAACAGGACAATAATCAAATTAATAGAAGCGGGAGAAGAAGACTTTTCGGCTTTTTCAGAGCCACGAGAGCTCAGTGAGTTCATAAAGATAACAGCGCGAGAACTATTTAGAGTTTATGAACGTGTACTTTATCGCTGGTGCCGGGATAAGAATTTGCAGGAAGCGCGAGAGAACGCGGAAAAATGGCGTGTACCCGGCTCACTGGAATTTGTCAGAAAACTACATCAGCTGGGCTGTAAAAATTACTTTGTCACTGGCTCTGTTGTAAGTGAGAATTCTTCCGGTGGCTCAATGAACGGAATCTACGAAGAGGCGGTGGTGCTGGGATTTGAAATCGGTCACCATAAAATGGTAGAAGCACTCATAGGGTCTAGTGCTGCTGAAAAGATACACAAGGCCCACGTCATAAAACGCCTGTGTGAGCAAGAGAATTTAAAGCCGGAAAACTTATTATTCATTGGTGATGGTAGGACCGAGATAAAAATTGGAGTAGAATTGAATGCGGTAGCTCTAAGCCGTTTGCCAGAAGATGCACGATTGGCGCGTGAAATTCATCGGCAAATCGGGACTAATTATATAGTAATCGATTTTCAGGAGCCAGCCCTCTGGAGACTGCTGGGAATGGAAAAATAAAATTGCCAGAGGAGACTTTAAGCCTACAGTTTATATACTTTTTTCGCCATATTAAGTAAAAACAAATGGGCAAGCATTTTCTACTTGCTTTGAGTAAAAAATATTTTTAAAATGGTTTTGATTTGTCTTTTTGGTTATAATTGGGCCTATAGCTCAGCTGTGGTTAGAGCGCGCCCCTGATAAGGGCGAGGTCAGAGGTTCGACTCCTCTTAGGCCCACCAAAAATATTAAATAAGGCAACCGCATTTATGTCAGGCTTCTATTAGAGTTCACAGCAAAAAAGAGCTTGTCCTTTTACCCTTCTATTAAAACAGTCTTCCAAACCACAGAAATATTAAAGGTAACGTGATTGAACATTTTAAGTTTTTAACAAAGAAATTTTTCATTCTGGCAGAATCAACAAAAACAAATAGCCCGATAAGGCTTAAAGCAAACATAGTTATATTTTTTCAAGCAGAACCTGGTTTGCTGAGAACCAATACTATTGGGGGAAATTGATAAAAAAATATTGAAAACCAGGTTTTTCTACATTATTATATCAAACTTTAT
>CAYRXI010000067.1:11305-15398 GCA_964428255.1 uncultured Candidatus Sumerlaeota bacterium | reverse complement strand
TTTAAATCTTTAGTGATGTTGACGTAGTGTTTATTTTGCAACACAAATTAATTAACCCCTTAAAACTTGAATGCATGGTGAGAAGAAAATAATCGGGATAGATTTTGGAACCACTTTTTCAGAAGTTGCCTATCTGGAAGATAACCTGCCGATAATTATACCCAACCAGGAAGGACAAAATAAGACTCCCTCAATTGTGGCTTTCAGCGAGGATGGAGAAGTGCTGGTTGGAGAAATAGCGCGACGGCAAATGGCGGTGAATCCTAAAGGAACTGTGCCCAGTGTAAAGCGACTTCTTGGATTAGACTATTACGACATAGAGGAACGCGGTGATAAATTAAGCTTTACGATTGCTGATAACAATGGAAATCTGGTTATAAAAATTGGCGGAAAGGATTATACTCCGGAGGAGATCGCGGGATTTATTTTAGCCAAATTAAAGGCAGCTGCAGAAGAATATTTAAATGAGGAAGTGAAGTATGCTGTAATCACTGTGCCAGCGTATTATGATGATTTGCAACGTGAGGCTACCATTCGTGCGGCGAAGTATGCGGGGCTGGAGGTCGTAAGGCTGGTAAATGAGCCAACAGCTGCTGCAATGGCTTATGGCTTACAGAAGAAGCCCCAGGAAGTTATTGCGGTTTATGATTTTGGCGGAGGTACATTTGACATTTCTATTCTGCAGGTAGAGAAAAACACCTTTGAGGTGTTGTCAACTTATGGTGATACATATCTTGGAGGGGAAAATATTGATAATGACCTGGCTGAATTATTAGCCAGGGAATTTGAGGAACAACACCACATAGATTTGACGCAGGACTACGTAAGTTTTATGAGATTGAAGGAAGCAGCTGAAGCTGCCAAATGCGAATTATCTGCCCGCACACAAACACTTATTTCACTACCCTTTATAACCAGTACGAAAAAGGGAGTTTTACATTTAGAGCGCAAATTAGAGCGTAGTGAGTTAGAGAGAATCGTTGAGCCATATATTCAAAGAACGCTGGAATGTTGCCAGCAAGCCCTGAATAGTGCAGCTCTAACAACAAAAAACATTGACTGTGTGATACTCGTGGGAGGAACAACCCGAATCCCGGCAGTTCGTCAGGCAGTAGCCGAGTTTTTCGGAAAACAGCCGGTGGTAGGCTTGAATCCTGATGAGATTGTAGCGCAGGGTGCAGCAATTCAAGGGGGGGTATTAGAGGGGAAGCTCAAAGAGGTAGTATTGCTGGATATAACTCCGCATTCCCTGGGTATTGAAACTCAAAATAACAATATGAGTGTATTAATAGAGAAAAATTCTACTATACCGATTAAAGCTTCTAAATTATTTACTACAACAGTTGATAATCAGAGGTTCGTTAATATTCATGTATTGCAAGGCGAGAGTCCAATTGCGTCGGAAAACAGGTCATTAGGTAAATTTACATTAACAGATTTACCCGAAGCGCCAGCCGGCATTCCCCGAATTCGTGTTACTTTTTTTATTAATACGAATGGCGTAATTGAAGTCTCGGCTGTGGATCTCTCCAGCGGGATAGAGAAAAAAGTAACGCTGGTGCATTCAAAGATGGACTCTGCTGAGAGAAAAGCCCGTCGGCGAGAGCGGCTGATAGTATTTGACCCGCGACGTCCACGACGCGGACGAGCTCCTGAAGTACAACCCACAATCACAAGTTCGGCTAAAGAAGAAGCGGTAAAAACACAGGAAACAGTTGAAAAGGTACCAGTTTGGGAGAATCAGGAAAAAACTGCGCTTCTTAATCAGAGTTCTACTGCTATAAGTAAAACGCAAGAACCGGCTTTTGAATTCATAGAAGGTGAGGATACAAAAAGGGATTTTGCTGTGTCTGTTAACCTTGGCGAAGAGAATACAGCAATTCAGAAAATTGAACCCCAACCACGTAATGAATTTGCATTTAAACTCTATAGTGAGCTACTAAAAGAAGAAACGTTAGAGATTTCGTTCTCAAATAATTTAAATGACGCATTGCGCCGTATAGCAGAAGACGATGTTTCTTCCACCGCAATTAGCAGGTATCAGGGGGCAATAGATGAGCTGAGGGAGGTTATTGAAAGACATCCCAAGGCTTTCAATCTGTATTACTTATTTATAAAAATGCATCTGTTTGTGAACGGTCATAAAAAGGCGCTGGAAGTAGTGGAGGATCTCAAGCAAAAAAAGACAGTTCCGCCGGAAGTACTGGGGAAACTATACGATACTATAATCCAGAAGCTTCCAAGTTCGCTTGAGGCAAGAAAATTGCGGGGGATGTTTTATTTTGAACAGGGCTTGTATAAAGAGTCAATCCCGGACCTTGAGCTACTTTTTGAAAAAGAACGCGACACAAAGTGGCTGCGTAAGATTTCAGCGGCTTATGAACAGGTTTTACAAAAAAACCAAGACCCAGCCATTAAATTCCGTCTGGTAAAAGCTTATTTTAACTTAAATGAGATAGATAAAGCCATTGAGTTGTTGCAAGAATTAGTGGACATAGAAGAATTCAGGATGCGAGCCTTAAAGTTACTGGGACTGTGTCTATGGCAGAAGAAATTATATGTAAAAGCCTGGCAGAAATTTAAGTTGTTGCCCCTGGATAGCGAGATTGCGGATTTAATTTATCGGCTGGCGAAGGATATGGAAGATGCAGAGCAGCTTAAGCCTGCTGCTAATGCTTACCAGCGCTTGATAGAATATCAGGAAGACTATCGTGATGCTCAATTAAGACTGAAGAAGATAAATTATCGGTTAAAACTTCAGGAAGAGGCTGGCTCTCCGGAGATGGTAGATATTAAAGAACCGCGCTTCTTGATAATGGAAGAAACCAATCGTGGCAGTATGGGTGTAATTTACAAAGCACGTGATATCATTCTGGACGAAATTGTTGCCATAAAGGTATTAAACGAAAGTTTGCTAAAAGACGAGCAAGCAGTGCGCCGTTTTAAATTAGAGGCTAAAGCCGCCAAGCGTTTGTCACATCCATATATAGTCAGAATCCACGATTTTTATGAAAGTGAGAAGAAGAAACTCATCTCAATGGAATATATAGAAGGCAAAGATTTAAAAACACTTCTGGCAGAGAGAAAAACATTAACAGAAACGGAAGTCATAAGATATGCGCTACAAATTTGTGATGCACTGGAGTATGCACATAATATCGGTGTAATACATCGGGACTTAAAACCTGCTAATATTATGATAACGCCGGAAGGAGAGATAAAGATAACAGATTTCGGGATTGCCAAGATCATAAGTACAGAAGAAGTGACAAAAGCTGGCACTGCCATTATTGGGACACCCTTATATATGGCACCGGAACAAATTTTAGGAGGGAAAATAGACCCGCGAACTGATATTTATGCTCTTGGAATTCTTATGTATGAGATGCTGAGTGGTAAGCCTCCCTTCTATCAGGGCAACGTGGAGTATCATCATGTGCACACTGAGCCCGCGCCTCTGCCAGATAGAGTTTCACCAAAACTTCGGGCTATTGTTGAGCGATGTATCAAGAAAAAGCCTGAAGAGAGATTTCAAAATGTAAAAGAGTTAATAGCTGCTCTGAAGAGTTAAATTTGCTTTAAAGCAGCTCTTCATTCAGTGGACCGAATTATTCTCTCTATGTCAGCCTCATTAATATTCAGCTTGAGCCCATCTTCTGTTTCCACACTTACGAAGTAGTTTATAGTTTCTATAACTTTGCCTCTAATGATATTGCCGTTCTTCAGGATGATAGTATCCCACTGGACAGGTGTAGTAATCGGCAAAGGAGTTAATGTAGGTAGAGGTGTTGGGGGAAGTGGTGAAGGCGTCGGAACAATATTTAAGGTTGGTGAAGATATTTGCTCAAGGGGAAGGGGGCTAATCACGGGAAGAGTGGGGGTGGTTGTAGCCTCTACTATTTCTACCTGAGGTATAGTAGGAGAAGTAAGATGAATTTCGGCAGTAATCTGCAAGGTGGGTGAGGTAAGAATCTCTTCAGGTGCCGGAGGTTTTTCAGTAGGTAATGGTGTGGGTGTTTCAATGGCAAATCGTTTTACTAAAACTTCCTTACGTGAAAATGCGGTCCGCTTTAGAGTAGAAAATAACAGGGCG
>CAYRXI010000067.1:4001-11295 GCA_964428255.1 uncultured Candidatus Sumerlaeota bacterium | reverse complement strand
CAGTAAAATTCACACTTCCAGTTAGCGAGACCCAGATTTCAGATTTACTGTTAAGAGATTTGACAAATTTTAGCCAGTTGGTGAAGTGTTCAGCTTCGGCATATTCGCGCCAGTGGTTTTTAAGACAAATGACATTAGTGATACCTGATTCTGCCCAGGTTACCCAGTCCTGGAGGTATTCCTTGTAAGGGATAGAGGATTTAAAGTCATCTTTATTTTTAGGTGCAGTACCTTTGACCTCCACTTCCACGATAACTTTTACGTCGGGCTTTTCCATTTTTACTGCTGCTTCCAGACGTCGTAGCAGCTGAGTTAATTTTTTACGGCGCCAGTTTTTCCATTCAGAATCATCGGGAAGAGGTTTCTCCTGGCTGCCGGTCTCCTGCTGATATAATTTTAATGCTTCAGCATTATATCCCCAGGTAGAGGCTGGATAGTAAACGTCAGTAAGATAGATGCCTTTAATATCATATTTTCTGACCAATTCTTTAATTAGTTCCTCAAGATAAATCTGCACTGCGGGTAGAGCGGGGTCTAAAATATATAGTCCTGTGGAATCTGTCAT
Source organism: uncultured Candidatus Sumerlaeota bacterium (assembly GCA_964428255.1). Classification (GTDB taxonomy): domain Bacteria; phylum Sumerlaeota; class Sumerlaeia; order MWCT01; family JAGHBZ01; genus CAYRXI01. Next base: position 10,730 of record CAYRXI010000067.1, on the reverse strand, counting down.
ATCATTGGAATAATTTAGTGATAGCCATTCAGGGCGTTTTTTAATCAAACTTGTAGCTCCGGGTACCGGTTCTACTTTACTACGATGAACCGTCAGGATTTCTAACGCAGGATACACCTCAATAACAGGGTCTTCAGTCAAAGAGGTGGAATGTGCCAGCAAAAGCATATCCTGCAAGGGGTCAATATAATCCAGTGCAATTTTAAGCGACCGTGGTTCAATCTGTGAGAGATAGTAAACGTAGCCGTCCTCGCGTACTTGAGGAACAATAAAATTAAAGCCTGTCTGGCGTACCTCAGTAATCATATTTTGAGTAACGGTATGATTGACATAATTTCTGCCCTCGGGATTCACAACGATACCATATGCTATTTTAATCTCTTCTGTCAGTGATGGGGAAGTTAACTCCTGCGCGAAACTGAACGTCAGAAAAAGCAAAAAAACTACCGTGGAGAAATATATGAATAAAATTCGGTGATATTGTTTTTCAGTCATTGGCTACTTCTCCTTTTATGCCTTTTTTTATTATTTAATATACGCTAATTATTAATTGATATAGTGAGTTAAAATCAATTAAAATTATCTCAGTAATTTACGTCAAGGATAAATTATGACGATTATCTTAAGTCACAATTTTAATTTTATAGGTTTAAGTGAAAAGCACTTTTTAAAAAGGCAAGTTATAGTTTGCGGCTAAAAAAGATGAATAACAAATTTTAACTCTTAAATAAATGCCTAAGAAAGACATCAAAGGAATAAGTTATGGGACAACGTATTGCATTATATCCGGCAAGTTTTGATGCTTTAACCAACGGGCATTTGGATATTATCCGCAGAGCTGCAGCCCTTTTTGACAAAGTCATAGTAGCGGTGGCACGCAATATGGAAAAACAGCCATTATTTTCAGTGGCAGAAAGATTGCAAATGCTGCAGGAATTGACTGCTGATCTTCCAAACGTTGAGATTGCAGACTATGACGGGTTGACCATAGAATTTGCCAAGAAAATTGGTGCACAGTTTATAATCCGTGGATTGCGTTTTGTATCGGACTTTGAATACGAACTGCAGCTGGCATTAATGAATCGGGAGCTGGATGGGAATATTGAAACCATATTTATGGTGCCTTCTGTAAAGTATTCGTTTTTAAGCTCCAGAATAGTCAAGGAAGTTGCTAGTCTGGGCGGTGATGTAAGTGAATTTGTGCCTCCATTAATAGAAAAAAGGTTAAGAGAGAAACTGAAACCGAATAAATAGCAGTAAGAAGTCTAACGTGTAATTTAATTATCAGCTAAAAAGGGAAGAAGATGCGACCGAAGATTCGTATTGATAAGATTAAACAGATGAAAGGCAGTCAAAAAATTGTGATGCTGACTGCCTATGATTATCCAATGGCGGCTATTTTAGATGCGGCGGGCGTAGATATGATTCTGGTGGGGGACTCGCTGGGGATGGTGGTTCTGGGACTGGAAAGTACTCTGCGAGTGACGATGGATATGATGGTGCATCATTGTGCTGCAGTGCGGCGCGGGGCACAGAATGCTCTGGTAGTGGCGGATATGCCCTTTATGAGTTATAAAATCAGCGCGGAGCAGGCACTGGGGAATGCAGCCCGCCTGCTACAGGAGGCTGGTGTGGAAGCTGTAAAAGTGGAGGGGGGGGAGGAAATGGCACCCATTATTTTAAGGCTTGTCCAGGCAGGCATTCCGGTGATGGGGCATATTGGTCTTACCCCACAGTCTATTAATCTATTGAGTGGTTATAAGGTACAGGGAAAAGAACATCAGCAAGTTAAAAAACTTCTGGCAGATGCAAAGGCTCTTGAGAGCGCGGGAGTTTTCTGTATTGTGGTAGAAGCGGTCCTGGAAGAGGTTGGCAAATTAATCACGGAACATACTGCGGTGCCAACAATTGGAATTGGTGCCGGGAGATTTTGTGATGGACAGGTTCTGGTCATTAACGATTTACTGGGACTCACCTTTGGGAAATCGCCTAAATTTGTCAAACAATATTGTAATTTGAAAGACGAAATCCAGCAGGCGGTTACTGCATTTATAGAAGATGTTCGCGGTGAAAAATTCCCCACTCCGGACCATTGTTATCACCTTTCTTAAAATTCACTTCTACTGAAATGCCCCTATACTGAAGAACTTTCTGCTAGAGAAATTCTGGAACTTAAGATTAGCTATTTTGTTTCTTCTTTTTTTAACCGGAGTGCTTTTACATTTGCATTTTATCCTCACTTTTTGATTTTTTATGGTTTATTTTTTTAATTTAACAATGCGGCGCGAATAATGGAGCGGAAAGTAATTATTATATTGCCAGCATTTAACGAAGAAGACAGCATCGGGGAATTGCTGGAGGAGTTTTGTCAGCTGGTACCTCAGCTGGATAATTATCAGATTATCCTGGTCAACGATGGCAGCACTGACCGCACTGTTGAAATTGCAGAGCGGTATAAGACGCGTCTCAATTTGATAATAGTACACCACAAAGAGAATCAGGGGCTTGGTCCGACAATAAAGACCGGGCTTTACGCTGCGATGGAGCATATCACCGGTGAGAATGAGGCAATTGTGTATATGGATGCCGATTGCACACATTCACCACAGTATATTCCGTTAATGATAGCTGCTATGGAAAAGGGAGCAGATGTAGTGATAGCCTCGCGCTTTTTACCCGGAAGCCGGGAGATTGGAGTGCCATTTTTGCGCCGTATGTATAGTCGCGGTGCCAGAATGTTATTTCGCCTATTTTTGCCTCTCCCGGGGGTTTCAGATTTCACCTGTGGCTATCGTGCTTATCGCTCCTCGCTGATTCGTGAGGCATTGCGCGTTTATGGAGACAAAATTATTGAACGGAGCGGTTTCGCCTGCACGGATGAATTACTGGTCAATTTAGCCACCTTTGATATAAAAATTGCGGAGGTTCCCTTTATTCTCCGTTACGACCGCAAAAAAGGTAGAAGCAAGCTCCCCCTGTGGCGCACAATTCGGGAAACCGTGCGGATGCTGTTGAAAGCCCGCGAGCGCTTAAAAAAGTAAAAGATGAGGATTTTATAAAATAGACAGCAGCACTTTTATCGCTATAAAATTTTATTATTACTGAAACATCCAAAACCTGGTGTGCGAGTTAAAAAGTTTTTAATGTATGATTTACGAACGAAGAAATATTCTGTTGTATGTGGCGAATATCATTTTCTTATTCTTTGGCCTTGCAGTGCTGGTGTGGTTAAGAACCCGATTCGCCAGCGACCTTAAAACAGCCATTGAAAGTGCCCGTTCATTATTCAGTCGGGAAGAGGTGCTTAAATCACCTGATGATGTGCGTATTAATTTCGGGCAGATTGAGCATATTGCCCGGCGAAATAAAAACATATATATTACTGACATCATGGTCAGCAAAATACTGCAGTCAGATAAGGAAATTCCCGTTTATCCCTTTTATTTATCAGCCATTGACCCGCAGTGGAAACAACGCCTGCTGGCGGAAGGCTGGCATCCAGTAGAGCTGGCAATTGATGGAGAAAAATATGGGACGCTATATTTACGGCTGAATAAAGTTCTGCTTAATGGGATAAAGTTTGCTATCTGGAGCTTTGCATTCCTTTTATGTGTATCAGTTATTATCTTACTCTGGCGACTGTACAGGCAGGAGCAGGTGATTAGTGCAGCTGCTTTAGCATTGAAGGAAAAAAATCAGGAGTTAATGCGTCTGGAGCGACTGGCACTTGCTGGACAACTCACTGCTAATATCTTTCACGACATAAAGAAACCCGTGCTTAATATTAAACATTCAATGAGTGATTTACAGGAGCTGTGTGATAAAAGTTCATCCCCAGAGCTCACAGAGAACATAAATAATATTCAACAACAGGTGGACCTGTTTTTTTCTATTTTGAATGAACTGGGGATTGAACGTTTTGTGCGTGCATCCAATCAGCAAGAAGAATACGTAGATGTCAATGACCTGCTGAAGCGCTCATGTAATCTCGTACGTTATGAACAGCGGCATACAAAATTGATAAAAGAACTGGCTTCTGATTTGCCGCCAATTTACGTGAATCCGTATAAGCTCATTCAGGTTTTCTCCAATATCATTCTCAATGCCTATCAGGCAATGGATGGTAAAGGAGTACTGCGCATGCGCACTGCACTTGAAGGCAAGAACATAATGGTGGAAATTATTGACAATGGACCGGGTATTCAGCCCGAGCATTTGCCGCATTTATTTACTCCATTTTTTACCACGAAGGATAGCTCCGAAGGTGCTGGTTTGGGGCTATATATCAGCAAAAACATCATTGGGGAGCTGGGGGGGGCAATAAAGGTGGAATCTAAACCCGGATGTGGGGCAACTTTTCGCATCATTTTGCCTGTTCGGAAGGACGAGCAACACCGTGAGGAATCACAAACCAGCTAAAAGATATCTCAGAGAAATTATTTTATTGGTGACTGTCTGTTTGGGTATTTGGGGCTGTAGAGCAAGAATGCCAATGCCTAGTGGAATTAATATTTCACCTTTAGCTGAGCTGAAGCGGTTTGATTTTTCACACCTGTATTTTAATGTAAAAGAGGAAAATTTAAATCAACTGAAAGAAGTCAAGGTTTTACATATAGAACCAATTCAGCTTCTAATAGAAAATGAAGAAGACAAATTATTAAGCCCTTATTCTCTGATTCGCCAGTATAAAGTTTTCTTTGAAGAGCGTTTATACTATAACCTCGTGAGTCAACTCTCTCCTCATATAATCATTTGCGCGCCTTACAGTTCTCTACAGGATTACGAGCAATTAAACTATCCTATTTTGAGGCTGAGGCTTAATGTTATCAAATTTGATGCTGGAAATGGATGGCTACGTTATTTGATGGGATTTGTGGGGAATCCAGGAATTGGAGGTGTAAATCTGCAGGTAGAAGGCAGTATAATGTCTGCCAGTGACAATAGTGAACTGGCTGGATTTTTAGCAAAGATGCAATACAGCGGAAATCAATTCTGGGGACCCAACCCAAAGGTAATTTCTCATAAACATTGCCTGCGTGAAGGATTAGACCTGATAGCCGAGGAGATTGCTAAATTTTGTAAATTTATCATGCTTCCGGCAAATTTAACGGAATAATGAAGAGCTGTTTAGGGTGGTGCAATATCAACACTCTTTTTAGCCAATAAAATTTTAAAAGAACACTTTAGATGCCAGAGGTAAGAACTCAGTCAAGGCGGTAATGGCAGCCGCGAGAACGGCGATTTTCAATGGCAGCAAACAGAACTGCGAGTGCAGTCTGAACACCATTGCGCAGTCCGAGTAAATCGTCGGTGAGGACGGCACGGGCATAAAATGCCTCAACTTCTATTTGTAATTCCCTCAGGAGTTGCTTTGCCCGCTCCAGGCGCTTGGAAGTACGGATCAGCCCCACATAATTCCACATTGTGTATTTTATGGTTAACCAATCCTGCACAATAAGTGCGGGGTCAACCTCTTCATATTCACATTTCCATTCAGCGATTTCAGGGAAATAATAATTTTCTTTTTTTAGAAGCTGGGCAATGTCCAAGCCCGCCAGGTAGCCCCAGATAAGTCCTTCAAGTAAAGAAGTACTGGCAAGTCGATTAGCACCATGAACACCGGTGCAGGAGACTTCTCCAACTGCCCGCAACCGCCGCATTGAGCTATTGCCCTTCAGGTCCACAGCAATACCACCAACGGAATAATGTGCTGCCGGGACTACAGGGATTGGCTCCCGAGTTATGTCAATCCCATACTCCAGACATTTGCGATAAATATTGGGAAAACGCTGTTTTATCCAGTGAGCAGGTTTGTGAGAAATATCCAGATATACACAGGGTTCATCGTAGGTAACCATAATATCGTGAATGGCGCGAGCGACCACATCCCGGGGAGCAAGACAGCCCAGGGGGTGATATTTTTCCATAAAAGTTTTGCCATTTTTGCAAATGAGGATTCCACCTTCACCGCGCACACTTTCAGAAATCAAGAATCGCTCTGCACGAGGATGATAAAGAGCAGTTGGGTGGAACTGGACGTACTCCAGGTTAATTAAGCGCACTCCAGCCCGATATGCCATTGCCACGCCATCGCCCCGTGCATTACGTGGATTGGTTGTATGCAAAAATAGCTGTCCAAGCCCACCAGTTGCCAGCACGGTTTCACAGGCAAAGATGGGCAGAATTTTCTGCTCCTTTTGCAAAAAGACATACGCCCCAACACAGGTTGGGGGCTCATATACATCCAGGGGATTTAAGCTGTGGTGCGAGAGTGTCAACAAGTCAATGGCGGTAGCGCTGGTGATGAGTTCAATGTTTTTTTCCCGGGCAATCGCCTGTAAGAGATGTTCAGCAATAGCTTTACCGGGCAGGTCAGTTACATGAATAATGCGCGGGACAGAATGTGCAGCTTCTTCAGTCAGGTCAAGTGTGCCATCGGCGCGGCGGTCAAAAGGAACTTTTAACTCATCTATCAGTAATTGTTTGACCAGACGTGGTCCCTCGTTGACCAGATGCTTTACTGCTACTGGATTACTAATTCCGTCGCCAGCATTTATTATGTCCTGCTCCAGGAGCTGTGGGGAGTCAGCTTCACCCTGATAGACAATACCGCCCTGTGCATGTGCAGTGCTGGAAATCAGGGGGTCTGCCATATTAGTAATCAAAATTACATTAGCGCCGCTCCGTGCTGCAGCAAGTGCTGTAGCACATCCAGCAATTCCACTGCCT
>CAYRXI010000067.1:2822-3991 GCA_964428255.1 uncultured Candidatus Sumerlaeota bacterium | reverse complement strand
ACATCTGTATAAATTTTACTCATTATTCTCTTCCAAATAACAGTAATGACTCTAAAGTTCGGAACCTAAAGATTAAAGAATTGTTATAACACGACTCAAATATGTTAAATTTAATGGACGTTGGGTGTTGAAGAATATGTTCTCCGGACAATCTGGTGTGCCTTTCTTTGGTTCTAACTATATATTGCGTTTTTTTCTTTTTAACTCAAATTCATCTATGACGTTGCCATCAATATCGTAAGTTTTGCACCGGGCTTTATTGCCTTTTATCTCTACACGAACAAAATGTGGCGCGTAGCTGTAGGCTTTGATGTTATCCCGCCATTTCACCGTTCTATTAAGAGGATACCAGGGTGCGCCAGCTCTACCCGCGGTTATTTGCCATATAGAATTCTGCCAGCGCGAGTCAACGGATTTATCTACCAATAAGCGAGTATACAGATGTTCGTGACCGCAAAAAACAGCATCCACATTATATTTGTCAAGAATTTGCCACACTGCATCGCGTTCTTTGGGCAGGCGGTCAAGAGATTTATTCACATGGGCACTGGTGGGATAAGCTGGTTCATGAAAAAACACAAAGATAAATTTTTTATCCAGATTGGCTTTTAAATCTGCCTCTAACCACTGACGCTGGAGCTCATCAATAGTATGATACGAAGGGTTATCTGGGGGATAATCCTTATAATATTTGTAATCTGTATTAAGACAGACAAAATGACAATTGCCATAGTTAAAGGAATACACATTTTCTTTATATGGTGGCATATTACCGGGTGCCAGGGGTCCATTATCTGACAGGGTAAAGACGTCTGCCCAGATAGTTTCTGCAAATGGCAACTTCGTATCACCACCGGTTGCTGGATACCAGGGTGCAGAGGCATCATGATTTCCCATTGAAGGATAAATCGGAATCTGTGAGTTTACCGGAGCGAGTGTATCACACCAGGTGGCATATTGTAGCTGGATATCCGGCACATCGGTGGAGTATCCGTTAATCAGGTCACCGGAGAACAAGATAAAGCGAGCGCCTGAAATATATGCCATTCTGGCGAGCGAGCTGAGTTCACCAACGTTTACTCCATTAATATTAGCATCCGGGTCTATGGAATTGGCATTGGCGCGGCTATCGCCCATCACTGCAAAGGTGAAATGGGGTTTAAGGGTAG
>CAYRXI010000067.1:1790-2812 GCA_964428255.1 uncultured Candidatus Sumerlaeota bacterium | reverse complement strand
TAAAACTAAATCTGGGAGAGCGCAGCTCATCAGGCAACTCCGGTGAAATGCATTCAATCACATAGTAATATCTGGTATCGGGGAGCAGTCCTGAGAGGGAGAGTTCAACCCGGCGCAATAAATCTTTGCTCTCAATAACTGCAGGTTCTTTCTGGTTTTCGTGCCAGTAAATAAAACGAGTTTGCGCAGGCATATTATTTTCCCAGCAAATGCTTGCGCGGTCATCAAAAACGTTAGTTACTATGGGTGAACGTGTAAAACAGAGTCCCGGCTTGTATTCGCCACTGGCAGTTTTGATGATGCGAAAGGTGTAATCTCTGGAGCAAACGGGTGTTAGTTTTTTGTCCTCTACCAGAATACCGCTCAGGCGGAAATGAGTGATGACGTTTAAAGGAACGGCTCTAAATCCTTTTATTTTTTCGTTCCTGAGAAGTGGGAGTTCAAATTGATGTGTAGTGCCAGTTTCACTATTACTGACGAGGGTATAGCGATATTCAGGAAATGCCTTTAAACCGCGTGAGACTTCATCTTCGTATGAGACAAATAGTTTGACGTTGGTGATGGGAGAAGCGGTAGTTAAAGTAATTACAACCGTATTTTTATCTACTTTAACAGCTGGAACAAGTCGGTCTTTGTCGAAGCTCGTGGCATTACTAAATATCAGTAAGATAAAAGAGAGTATTAGTCCTGTAAAAATTATTTTTTTCTTCATCTGGTTTTCCTCCTTTTTTGAAAGGACCTGATTAATTTTAAAGTGGCACTTCCACCTGTTCTAAAATCTGGCGAATGACCTGTTCGTCTTCGTGATGGGTCAGGCTCGGTGTTTCAAAAGTTTGTGCCACCTGAATCCGATGAGCTAAAGTAGCTACAGCCATCTCTTTTATATCATCGGGCACCACATAGTCTCTGCTTTCCAGGAAGGCTTTAGCCTGGGCACTGCGACGTAGTGCCAGAGCACCACGTGGGCTCACTCCTAATTCAATAATTGGTGAATTACGTGTAGCAGCTACGATATTAGCAAT
>CAYRXI010000067.1:0-1780 GCA_964428255.1 uncultured Candidatus Sumerlaeota bacterium | reverse complement strand
CACGCAGAATGACCACTTCGTCAGTTTTACTCGGATAACCTACGCGAATCCGCATCAGGAAGCGGTCCAGTTGCGATTTAGGAAGAGGGAAGGTGCCATGAAATTCAATTGGATTTTGCGTAGCAATGACCATAAATGGTTGCGGCAATTGATATGTAACTTTATCAATGGAGACCTGCGCAGTGTTCATTGCTTCTAACAAACTGGATTGAGTTTTGGGTGAGGTGCGGTTAATCTCATCAGCGAGGACAATATTGGCAAATATAGGTCCGGGCTTAAATCTAAACTCCTGGGTGTGCTGGTCATAAATTGTAACGCCTAAAATATCCGAGGGTAATAAGTCGCTGGTGAATTGAATACGTTGAAAGGAACAGTTAATAGAACGTGCCAGTAAATAAGCCAGAGTGGTTTTCCCCACACCTGGAACATCCTCAATCAGCAAATGCCCCCGAGCCAGCATACCGATAATTGCCAGCTGGATTACATCTGACTTGCCTTTAATAACGCGCTCAATATTTTTCTGCAGTAACTGGAGTTTCTGGTTTCTAACTTTTGTCATTGAAAATCTCACTCTGCATAATTAAGTGTAAATAATATAAATTTACTCTATCATATTCAATCTTAATGGAATATGAAATAAAAATTTGCGCCAGCGCACCGGAGTATTAGATGTGGAGAAATTTAAACAGTATTATCAACAAGTCCGCCAGCAAATAATCCAAGCCATCCCCGAGCGTCCCGGCCTGCAAGTGGTCAATAAGTATGCCCGTGCTATGGACAAGCTACTAAGAGACGTTTTCCAGAGCACACTTAAATCCAGAAATTTTTCGCCACAGATTGCTTCACAAATGGCATTACTGGCGCAGGGCGGCTACGGGCGGCGCGAACTCAATCTATATTCAGACATTGACCTGGTCTTTTTATGTGCCGAACAGGTTGATGCACAAATTGAAGAATTTATAAAAACGATTCTGTACTTCCTCTGGGACCTGAATCTTGAGGTGGGCTATTTTGTTCGCACGGTGCCGGAAACTGAGCAACTTCTGGGCAAAGATATGGCTTCCACAACCGCAATGATAGAGGCACGGATTATTGCGGGCAATCAAGAGCTGTTTGACACTGTACGGGAAATTGTCAAACGGCGGCTGTGTGGAGATTTGCGAGAATGGTATGTGCGCCAGAGACTGGCAGACATTGAACATCGTAAAGAAAAATGGGGAAGTTCCGTTTATTTGTTAGAACCCAATATTAAAGAGGGGCTGGGAGGATTAAGAGATATACACTCTATGCTCTGGTTGGGCTATGTGTTCTGGGGTGAGCTCAATCTGGAAGAATTTGTTAAGCGCCAGCTGTTAAAACCTGCTGAATTGAAGCATATTATCCGTGCCCTTAATTTTCTGCATAAGTTGCGAAATGCATTGCATCTTATTAATCAACGCAAGGATGATTTGCTTACGTTTGAAAAGCAAAATCGTGTGGCTGCACTGCTGAATTATCAGTCCAGAGAATACCAGTTAGCAGAAGAAACTTTGATGCAGGATTATTATCGCAATGCGCGATTTGTGGAAACCCTGACCAGCACGGTCATAGAAAAACTCCTGCAACTCTATATGCCGGCTTTATCGCGTTTTCCAAAGACAGGACCACAACAACGTCTCGGCAAACGTTTTATTCGCAATAATGGGTTGTTAAGTATTGCTCCCGAGGCAAAAAAAGAAGTGTTGAATAATGCACTTGAGTTATTTGCTTTGTTTCAATTATGCGCCAGTGAAAATCTGAG
>CAYRXI010000066.1:9081-17096 GCA_964428255.1 uncultured Candidatus Sumerlaeota bacterium | reverse complement strand
AAGATGCGGGCTACAGGGTGGACGTTGCCTACAGTGGAGAGCAAGCATTGCAGAAGCTACAGGCTGACCCACCAGACCTTGTTATCACGGATATAAAGATGAGGGAGATTGATGGCTACGATGTGATGCGCTATGTGCGGGAAAAGTTGCCACGAACCTATGTTATTGTAATCACAGGCTATGCCAATCTGGAATCTGCCATTGAAGCTATTCGGCAATCAGCCTACGATTACATAACTAAGCCATTTGATTTTGATACCCTACGTCTTTCAGTTGAACGGGCTTTTGCTCGGATGGAAGCTGAAAGATTTCGCGAAGATATGATTTCAATGCTGACCCACGATATTCGCATTCCATTGCAGTCTATTATCGGTTATGCTGCAGAAATCTACAATCGTCACACTGGTGAATGGCATCCACGCGCCCCGGAATTTATCAGAACCATTTGCATTCAAAGTCAAAGGGTTCTGGCTCTGGTGGATAATTTTCTTACTACCTGCAAGATAGAAGCTGGCAGATTATTTCTCTGTGAAACCCAATTTGACCTTAATTATTTTATCCAGGACCTGGTGACCATAATGGAATTGTTAGCAGAAAAACGAAATATAAAAATTGAAGTGGAGCTGGTACCGGAGTCGGTCGTTTTCCTTGGCGATGAAAGTCTTCTTTTCCGGGCTTTAAGCAATGTAGTCAACAATGCGATTAAATATAGCCCTGAAGGCTCAACCATAAAAATTACGTGCGAACAACTTCCCGCAGAACACTCTCCTCTTCAACGAGAATCCATTAATATTACCGTCACCAATCCTGGTGCTGGAATTCATCCTGACGACTTGCCCTTCATTTTTGAGCGATACAAGCGTGCCAGAAATATGCGCTCCATTGAAGGCTCGGGTATTGGACTGTTTGTTGTGCGCTCGGTGGTAGAAGCACACGAGGGCACTATCCTTGTTAATAGTCAGCCACACGCTACAACTTCTTTCAGTATAATCTTGCCTTTACGAAAACCCACCAGGACACAGCTCTAATACTATTGTGCAGAAATTCTATTTCTATTACTAACTATCGCTCTCAATAATCTCGCGCTCATACCGTGAATGCGCCAGCAAACGATTCAAGTAACTCTCCAGACTGTCTTTTGTTACGCGTGTCTGACGTGGTCCAAGTTTCACGGCTTCTAATTTTCCCTCTGCTATCAGGTTATACACTCGCTTTTTAGTTACATCCAGAATTCGTGCCACGCGGTCAACGCGAATTAGCTCTGAAGTTACCGATAAAATCTTGTGTTTTGCAGTAGGTGAGTATGTCATAATTTTACTCCGCAGTAATTAAGAGTGAATGTGTATTATCGCAGAAGACTCTATTTTTCGTATCTTGATTAATTCTGTAAAAAGTCTGTGAAAGGTATTGATTTGGATGCTTCAAATGTCATATAATTATTTTACAATGATAAAGAGAGCAAAAAATAATAAGGGTTTTTATTTTCTCTCGCTGTTAATGGCTCTGGTAATCATTATGATTTTGATGGGACATTATTTAGGGGGCGATAAAGAACAACCCAAACCTGCTCCACTCACATATATTGACAAAGGAAAAAGCACAGCTTGTATTGCTAATCGCAATCAAATAGAGACCAACATCCAGATGTGGCTGATAAATCATCCCGGAGAAACACCAACTATAGAAAAATTGCGGCAGTCAGGATACTCCGTGCCACAATGTCCTGAAGGCGGAGTGTACACAATAAAACCCGACGGAAAGACGATATGTTCAAAACATTCGCCATAAATATTTCCCCCCCCTAATGTAAGGAGCAGAAGTTTTGCCTAAATAGTTTTATGGCACCGCGGATTAATTACTGAATTACATAGTGAGACTTGTATTGTAACTGTAGTCTTTTCAAGAATTCACAAAATTGGCAGAGCTTCTCCAGGAGTTGATAAATAAAACATTAGAACTAATTATGGGCGAAAAAAAAGCGAAACTACAATATGTTGTGCACAAGTCTTGTTTACACAACATTTTGTAATCAATTAATAGCCAATAATTTAATTATCTCGCAGACGGTAGGTAAAAATTGAACAATCCATAACTTCAAATATTTCAAGGATTTTTACAAATTCTGTTTTTCCCTTTGACACTTGTACCATAAATTGATGTATAATTTATTTTAGAAGTTTAAATTAATAACTTCTTTGCTGTTGCTATACTGCACCTCTGATCCACCACACTGCGACCGGGCGTTGAGGAGCCCACCTCTTACCTCAACGCCCAAAATTATTTTCCACCTGAAAATTCTTTGTTATTTTGTCTCTCTGATTTTTTCTAGAAAATTTGTTCGGGGCAGACTTCTCAATACTCGTAGCCAGAAAAAATCCGTTCTGCCTGCTTCCCACATCTTCAAATATCCATACCACTGGCTGTTCTGCACAACGTAGATAGAATCATTCATCGGAGCTATCAACAGCCTTAAATCTATCGGCACTGTGGCACGGTCTTCGCCGGGCAAAATTGCCTCAAGACGATAATATTGATTCAGTAGTTCTACTTCTTCAGGCGCATAAAGGGCATACGCATTGGGTGGTTGGGCGGGCGTGCGATAAAAATCCAAATAAAAATCTATGAAACTCTGGCTGGCTCCGTATAATTGAATAGCGAAACCTATGATTAATAAACAAATTACGCTAATACGAAGCGGGGATGAGCGTAGAGGCTTTAATAGCAATACGATTGGCAGTGCCAGTAAAGAGTGGAGTTGAAAAATGTGACGTGGTCCCCAGCACCAGCCACCTGCCCAGTTTCGCCAGGTGCTTTGCACCAGCAAAAATACGCCCACAAGTATCAAAATGGCGATTGCGAGATTGCGCCATTCTCTCCAGAGGCGTTTTAGCGCAAATAAAAATAACACCAGCGGTGGCGAGAAGAAAAATATACCTTTGCCGATGCTGAATAAAAACCCATACAATCCGACTAATAAGGGCGTGGAGAAGGCCACGCCTTCAGGCTGGTCCTCATATCCCGTGGAGAGTAAATTCCCGAAGCGAAGATAATTTAAGAATAGTATTACAAAAAGAAAAAAGAAAATCGGCAGCAAAAAACTCAGCCAGTAAATGAGAGCTTGTTTGCGGAATTGTGTAACAAAAAGACTCCAGAGGGACTGATGAGCAGAAAAGCACCGCTGATTTTCAAGCAGGAGAAAGATTATTAGCCCAGGAAAAAATAAAAAAGAATCCATTCGTGTCAGTAGCGCATAACCGTAAGCTGTCCCGGCAATGAACGAATATTTAATCTGTGATTCCTGCGACGCTTTAAACAAAAAGAATAAAGCAGTCAAAACCATTAACCCTGCCAGTGGTTCACTGAAAAAGGTTTTGCTGTGGGGTAATGCCATCGTACCACAACCATAAATGACTGCTGTCAAAATAGCTGCTTTTTTGTCATTGCTGAGCCGCCATCCAAATACTGCAATCAGTAACGCTGTCAGGGCAGTGATGAGTGGATTTAACAGTGAGACAAAAAATCGTAGCAAATAATCTATGCCTTCTCGCGAATGATATTGAACCGTGTCATAAAACAGGATGCAGAAATATTGTCCGCTGGATATGGTGCTAAAAATCTTACCAAGATAATAAAGCGGAATCGCAGCTAGTGACTGTCCCACTCCATATTGAGCGTATTCTCTTCCATCTTTGCCCGTCTTGGTTCCAAAGCCTAATAGGGGTTCAATTGCCAGTGAAGCCCTCTCAGCTAGGGAGGCAGTTGTTCGGAACATCAGCTCTTCGTCTGGCGAGTAGAGATGACCTCCCATAGTTAAGAGATAAAGTGTGAGAAACAATACAAAGATGAGTATTTTTTCGCGCAGAGTCACCTTCTATTCTGGAATGCTGTCCAATTTACCACTGCTATACTACCTAGCCCGTAATTATGGCATTAATTCACTATTTTACCCGGCGCAGACATGAATTCAAATTTACTACTGACTTCACTCAGCAACCTTATTTACGTGGCAAGAGATTTTGTCGCAGCAGTTCTTCAGCAATCTGTACCGCATTCAATGCCGCTCCTTTACGCAGATTATCACTCACAATCCACATATTAATCCCATTAGGGCAGGATATATCATCGCGAATGCGCCCCACAAAAGTCTCATCTCTACCTTCAGCATAAATTGCCAGGGGATATTCATTATTTGAGGGGTCGTCCACTACCACTACTCCCGGTGCATTCCGGAGAAACTCGCGCACTTCTGCAGCGGTTATTTTCTCCCGCGTTTCCACATTTACAGCTTCACTGTGGCAACGAATTACCGGCACACGCACTGTTGTAGCCGTTATAGCAATTGAATCGTCCTCAAGAATCTTTCTGGTTTCGTTTACCATTTTCATCTCTTCTTTGGTGTAGCCATTATCAAAGAAGACATCAATATGCGGGAGACAGTTAAAGGCAATTTGATGCGGGTAAACTGCAGGTTTGAAATTGTAATCATTACTGAGGATTTTTTTCGTTTGCTCCAGCAACTCGTTGATTGCCTTTAGCCCTGTGCCGGATACTGATTGAAAAGTTGCAATCACCAATCTCTTAATTCCCACTTTGCGGTGAATTGGTGCCAGCACCACCACCATCTGAATCGTGGAACAATTCGGATTGGAAATAATCCCTTTATGCCTGGCAAGCGCGTGGGCATTGACTTCTGGCACCACTAACGGAACATCGGGTTCCATTCTGAAGGCACTGCTGTTGTCTATCATCACCGCGCCGGCATTCACAATCGCTGGTGCTAGGCGTTTTGACACAGTGGCGCCAGGGGAGGCGAGAACTAAATCAACATCGTTAAATGATTGTTCTGTGGCGACCTCAACCTGCCAGAGTTTACCGCGAAACGGGAGTTTCCTCCCTGCAGAGCGTTCAGAAGCCAGCAGCTTAATAGAACTACAGGGAAAGTGACGCTGTTCCAGAGTCTTAAGCATCTCCAGCCCCACAGCGCCCGTTGCTCCTAAGATTGCCACTTTTAACATCTCTTTCTTCTCCAGAGTTGAAATTAAAAAAAGTTTCAATAACTCCTGCTGTTAAAGCAAGTTAATTTATGCACTGCCACAAATTTATTTTTTTGCATAAATTTCAAATGGCGCCAGCTGCGGGAAAAATTGTAAATGCGAGGGAAAAGCCAAGCTACAATTAAGAAGATAAAAATCCCATTCAATCAATCAAAATCAAGAATTATCCTTATCCCTCCCCAGCCAATAGATAAATAGAGTTTTGCCCTTATACGCAAAGTAATTGCAAATTAACTCTACTTTTCTCTTTCATGCTTTTCTCATCATTTAAGTGGAACTTGGAGCTCAATCTCTTCTATTAACAATTCCTCCAGATAGAGTGAGGAATTGGCATCATCAGTAACATCAAAACTCGTGAGGTCAAAGGAGAATATTACCAGATGGTCATTGTTTATGCCAGTAACTACCGGGGCAAAATAAAGGTTGTATGTCTTCGGGTTGCCAGCTGAAGGTGCCTGCCCGAGATAGCTGTTCACCACTCTGTCCTAGCCTGCCCAGCTACCGCGCTGATTTATCCGCAAACGGAAGCCGACCGTCTTATCCGGTTGAGAGACATCGCTGCCCACAGTCCAGCGTGCACGGTAGAGTGTGCCACCTTCTACTGCAACATCCGAACTGAACCAGTAGCCAAGGCAATTAGCTGATCCAAGTGCATTGAGGCTTAAACGTCCGCTTTCCCAGATGACAGCTGCCTCGTCAAATGGGGGTATTTTGCCGGAAAATGTCCAGCCCTCTTCGCCCTCTTCAAAAGAGAAATGTGGCAGCGCAGGCGTTGGTGTGGGTGATGGTGTCAGAGTAGGTTCAGGCGTAGGTAGCGGAGTCTCAGTTGGAACTGGTGTCGGGGTTTCAGTGGATATAGGCGTTGGCGTAAGCACTATTCTGACTTATTCATCCGCGCCTATGTCGTAATCCAAACCATCGCCACGTGGTTCTGAAGTCCCATCATAGCCTCGCGGGTCTACTTCAAAATCTATTAGTAAATCATCAATGAAACATCCAGCATCAATACACTGAGACGTTGCAAGTAAATGAAAATCCCCGTTCTCCGGATCTGCTAATTGTGGATTTAGAGAAATATTTCCTGTGCCGTCACCCGTCCAGTCCTGAATACAGGAATAAATGTGGTGTGCTGAATTGTAGAGCTGAGATCCATCTCCTGGTGCCTCATTCGCCCAAATTATGCAATTACGAATTGTACCATTACAATCATTGAGTCCACCGCCAGTGTTGGTAGCTATGTTATGCCAGATGGTATTGTTCTGGATGGTGCCGCCGCACATGGCAAGCCCGCCGCCATACCAGAAAGCCGAGTTGCCGTAGATGGTATTGTTCTGGATGATGCCATTGCAACTGGAAAGTCCACCGCCAAAGCTTAAAGTTGAGTTGCTGTAGATTACATAGTTCTGGATAATGCCATGACAATTAGAAAGCCGTCCCCTTCCCTATAAGCCGAGTTGCCGTAGATGGCATTGTTCTGGATAATGCCTTTGCACCTGTAAATTCCCCCACCATACTCAGTAGCCAGGTTTCTGATAATAATATTTTCTGGATAGTTGCCTGATTAAAATAATCATACTCTTCATCATAAATTCCACCACCATTCTCAGCATAGCCGTTGGTGATTGTGAAGCCAGAAAGAACGCAGGTTGGTCGCTCTGAGCCGGAGAAGGTTACCACAGGACCTGCTTTATTCCCGTCAATGATAGTGCTGGCGACTACAGCAGGATTGGAGGGGTCAGTTGAGCGCAGGATAATATTTTTGCCCTTGAAATTTATATTCTCTTTGTAAGTTCCCGGCGAGACAATAATTTCATCTCCGTTAGAAGAGGCATCAATTGCTGACTGAGTGGTGAGATAATCTGCAAGAACATATCTTACCACCGCCAGAGAAGAAATCGTAAGCAGACAGAATAACAACACAATACCAAAGACTAAACTCCTGTTGGTTAAATACGTTGTGTTTCTTCTCATTTTACACCTACTGTTAAGTTTTTAGGAATTTTGGTAGTAAAAGATATCATCTTTTTAATATTCCCACTTCCTTTAGCGGATGCAGGATTGAAGATGTAGGAGTTAAATTTGAACCTTGTTCACATTTTCCCGGTATCTTTATAACTCTAATATTTCTAAATTAAGTATAGTCAGAACTTAGTTCAATTTACATCCTTCCAGAGATTTTCCACTGCCTTTCCCGAAGGTTTCGTACTGCTATCCAAAAGTTTCGTTGTTCTCTCCGAAAACTTCGTTGTTCTCCACATTAATTTATAGGTATATCAAAAATAAAAGGATTAAAAATCATTGAGCAGAATTGTTAACTTACTTTGCACCATTTTTCTACCGAATAAAATTGCAGTCTTATTGCCCTGTTTTAACTTACAGAAAGATTTTTGCTACACCCTGATTCTATCTATAATTTTTGCTTTTATCAGGCTCTTTAATTTCTTAATGTTAATAGCAAAGATGTAATCTAAGTAGAAAACTTTATTTCTACCGGTGAATTTGGCAATTTAATGCCGATAACAACCGTTTTGTAATACTTGTTTTCCCTCTGCAATGTAAAATGTAACTTTGTTCCAGCCTGGGTTATGTGGGGAATTTTACAGCGGGTGAAGAGAGTTAACTCAGGCTGGAAATAGCCGTAAATTATGGCTGAAGTCGGCGATTCAGAAATGGTTTCCAGATAAATTTGCCCTTGCACATCAAGCAGGGAATTATTTTTGCTCACCAGGCGGAAACAACGAATGCCATGTCCTTCTATGCTAAGTAAACGTTCTGGAGTTAAAATTTTTTGCTGCTTGACGTCCCACAATTGCCATTTGTCAGGATGAAGATTTACTTTAATTTTGCCTCTATGTGTGTCCAGATTAGAGACTATAAGATAACCCGTGCGAGATAGATTCCATAATATAGAATCAGGTCCTGAAGAGCGGTGGTCGGAGGATAAAATAGTGATTGGCTCGG
>CAYRXI010000066.1:8694-9071 GCA_964428255.1 uncultured Candidatus Sumerlaeota bacterium | reverse complement strand
GTTCTCCCCGTAATATTTTTCAAAGACGACCGGTGAGCCACTTTCTGTAGTATAAATGACGTTGATAGAATTGGTATCTCTACTATTGAAGTGAAATTCAGGGAAACCGGCGCAGAGAAGCTCGCATCTTTTACCCCAGAGTTTACGGGCGATAGAGTCGTTTTGTGATACAAGTCTCAAGCGCTCGGAGAAGGGCATTACCTTGATGGGCTTAGAATAGTCAATACCAAAGAGCCGTACAACTTCATTGGGGCGAATATAAACGGAAGTTTGACGAAACCTCAAATCCCAGGTGTACCCATTATGTGCGCCAAGAAATACCAGCCATCTATCAGGGGCATTTTTAACCCAGTGTTTTAAATAATCAACCTCCGCAG
>CAYRXI010000066.1:7655-8684 GCA_964428255.1 uncultured Candidatus Sumerlaeota bacterium | reverse complement strand
TATGCCTTCGTGGAAAATCAACTGGCTGGTTAAGGAAAAGTAATGTTGCCAGGTCTGGCGCCAGCCGCGTGGTAAAATTCGCTCCACTCCAGCATAAGAGAACACAATTGCATAGGGTGATAAAGGAGTAGAGAGGCGCGGTAAAATTGCATTGATCTCAGTCATTAGCTCCATATGGCATAAATCTTTTCCATAGTTCTGACCATACCAGTGACGGGTCATTCCGCAGGGTGAGGCTGCAGCTGCAGCCAGCGTATAAGGCGCAAAAAATTCAAACGGGATCAATGTATCTAGCTCGTCGGGCCTGGTGTGTTCATTGGTGGGATTGTTTACGGCAATAACGGGCTTACCAAAATGGTGCGCCATAGTCTCCACATAGGCTTGCCGTGGAAGTGCTTCGCCGTGTTCCGAGATGCAGACCTCAGCGAGTAAATTATCGGGCTGCATTCTCACCACCAGAAAATCCATTTCGGGTAGATAGGCAAGACGTCCTTGATCACAGCATGAGTTCCAGGTCTCCCAGGGTGTGTTTTCACAGGTGGGAGTGAAAAACCAGGGCATACAGCCAATCATTGTGAAACCGGCTGCCCGGGCATAGTCGGTGAGTTCCTGATAAAACTCTTTTAATACATCGCGTTTCAACGCTGAAGTAGGTAGTACTCTTCGCTGTCCCACAGATGAAAGGGATATTGACGACCGGGGTAGCGCTGGCAAAACACTTTATACAATGGGTCTTTTGTGCCGGGGATGTCGGTGCGTAACATCGGTTCTTCAAGGACTAACCACTCATATCCATAACTATGAAAGATAGAGATTATCTGTTTTAAAAAGTCACGCCACTGACGTGAGGCAAAGGAGGCAAAATAATCCACTACTTGCCCTTTTTTGCGGGTATGTTCGCGTATGTCCGGAGTATTATCGGCATAGTACTGCGCATTACCCTCATAAGGGACGTCTTCAGCCAGAGCCACCGTGGTCTGAATCTGGATACAGGGCGGTAAACCCAGCTCTCTGGCACGGCGGGTAAAG
>CAYRXI010000066.1:0-7641 GCA_964428255.1 uncultured Candidatus Sumerlaeota bacterium | reverse complement strand
TGAACGTGTTTCCATTTGCCAAGAAGTAGGCGGAGGGGATGGGCATAGAAGGCATTGTAGGGAATATCAAAATTCCAGCATTTAAGGTCCGCAAAATATCGTTCCATTTTTTCAGGTGTATCAAGGCTATGGGAACCGACTGGCAAACAATTCATCGTTGCCTCCGATAATCTTCAAAGAAGGTCTCTGCCCTTGCTGCTTAAAGCTTAATCGTTCACCAGGAAAACCGGCAGGCTATCAACAGAAATACTTTTTTGTGACAGAGCGGATTTGCGCCCCATTATATCAATTATAAACTTTGCATCTTCAGGAGGGGTTAGTTGTTGAACTCCGGCATTAGACCAGAAGACGTAGGCAATTTTAGGTTCAGCCTCCCAGGTGAACCTGTAGCCTTCAATCCCTGCGGGAGTCGGTATAGTTTTAATGTCAGTAAAATCGTGTAGCACACCTGTCATTGTTCGGTAAGCCACAAATGAAGGTTTGGGAGTCTGGTCGGAGTAAATCAGTCCCAATTGACCTTCATCAGGCGAGTCACGTTCACCCCAGTCATCCAGGTCAAACCAGTAAATTCTTTCAACCAGTTTAGATACAAGCACTCGCACATAAAATTTTATGAGATATTCTGCCTGTATTCGCTCAGTAATTGAGCCGCGAGTTTCCCAGCCACATTCAGTAATCCAGATAGGGATGTTTAAACCATACTTATCCAGTAAGGTTTTTAGTCTGGGCAATTTACCAAGCTCCGTTTTTTCGCCCCAGTAAGTGGGCGGATGACCATGATAAGGATGAACAGAGATGATGTCCATATATCTCCCTACGCCTTCTCTAAGCACGGCTTCAATAAAATTAATGTCAACACCACTGGTCACCATCCCGATAATTTTCACGTCTGGATACACTGAATGTGCAACCTCATACGAACGCTTTAGCAACCTTGCATAGACTTTGGGATTAGCCTTTGGTACCCAGAAGGGGGGGATATTGGGTTCATTCCAGACTTCCCAGTAGCGAACACGCCCCTTATAGCGCTTGACTATGTTTTCTACATAGTTGGCGAACTCTTCAACATCCTGGTCATTTGCAGGTGAAGTATTATTGGACCAGGCAGAATTGTAGCAGAGAATTCCCAGAAGATTGATCTGGTGCTTCTCAAATAAAGCAACTGTGCTATCAGCTTTTGCCCAGTCAAAATTTCCTTTTGGATTTTCAATGCTTCCCCACCACAGGTCATTTCTGCCCCAGTAAGCTCCAGCCAGAATATGCTGGCGCAATCGGATTTCCCCCAATGTTTTATGGGCTTCCAGTGGGATATGAAATAACGCGCCGCCGCATAGGGCAAAGGGGGAACGAGCAACATCCTTATATTTGACGGGAGGCGGCACTACTGCAACTGCCTTTTTCACTCGTTTCAACAGGAGTTGATTATGATATAACTCTATCAGCAAATCATAATGCCCGAGCTCTTGAACCTCAGAGAGCGCGATTTCGCATTCTGTGGACCCTTCGGCTTTTATTTTTAATGGGATTTTCTGGGAAAAATGCCATTTAGGAGATTGTCCTTGTTCTGAATTAAAAAAGTATCTGCCATAAATGTGGAAAACAGCATCAAAGGACTTCGCGATGGGGTTTTTGACCTGTATTTTAAGAAATACTGGCTGGTTCGGTTGGTAGATAAATGTTCCATCAAGGCTGTTAACCGAAACTTCCAGTTTATCCCAGGGAACCATTGGTTTAATATAGAGGTCACCATCAGTTATACCCCCTTCGCCAGTGGTATCTGTTACCTTTACTACCAGAATGTTATCAGTCCTTGGCTTTACAATGTTAGCTGGGATTTTAAATTCAGCACGTTCACCGAATTGTTTGGTGGCACCAATTAAGTGTTCGTTAAAGTAAACTTCACCTGTATCATCCAGAGTCCCAAGATTTAAATATAAGTCAAAGTCTTTCCAACCAGCAGGAATTGAAATTACGCGACGAAACCAGGCAATCCCATCGTAAGGTTGACTGGCATTGGGATAAGCCGGATTGTGGAGATTTATCCCCTGACTTTCCCAGGATCCGGGGACCTGGAGTTTTTTCCAGCTCAATTCCCGGGTGTTAGAGCTGGCTTCAGGCAGGCTGCTCCTGAAAAAGCCCTGTTTTTCGCCCATATTTCCCGGGTCCAGTATAAATAACCATTCTCCGTTGAGGTCTATGAGTGAACACTCCATTTGCGGGAACTGATAATCAGCGGATGGGAGAGTGGAACGGCTCTGGAATAGCCAGCAAGATAAAGGCATAAATAATAGCTAAGCGCCTCATAGATTGCTAATCTCCTGTTGTGTTTAGAATTTTAAACCAGTAGAAGCGATGCCCTGAATAATCCGCTTCTGGAATATCAAAAATATAATAATTGGTGGAATGGCAGCCAGCATCAATGCTGCCAGAATGATGTTCCAGGAGATAGTTGCCCCTCTGGCAAAGTCATACAGCTTAATGGAGATGGTCCAGCGATTGGGTTGCAGTACCAGCCAGGGCCAGAAAAAGTCATTCCAGGTGCCGATAAAAGAAAAGATGGACAATACTGCGATAATAGATTGCGAAAGCGGCAGAATTAACGTCAGAAAAATCCTGAACTCACTGGCACCATCTACGCGTGCAGCCTCTATCAGGTCATTCGGTATCTGGTTGAAGAAGCTTCTGAATACAAAGATGTTGAAGGCATTGACACCAGCCGGCAGAAACACTGCCAGTAGTCCTCCCAGAAGCTTGGGCGATAAGAGATTAAGATGAAAAATCGGCAGGTCTTTAACCGTAAGATACAGGGGAATCAGGATGGTGAAAAATGGCACCATCAAGGTCGCGAAGAACAAGAAGGCAAAGATTTTCAGCAGTCCCAATCGTAGTTTACTGAGGGCGTAGCCAGCAAGAGCAGACGGGAAAATAGAAAAAAACCAGACACCAACTGCCAGGATTATAGTGTTCATAAAATAATATGGATAATTGATAGCCTGCCAGGCAGATTTATAGTTTGCCCATCCCCATTTCCAGGGTTCCAGAGGCGGCTTTGGAAAAAATCGTGGTGGATAAGAAAAAATCTCGGTTGGTTCTTTAAGGGCGCTCAATACCCCCCATAATAGCGGTAAAAAGGTAGTGATACAGCCCAGAATCAGAAAAAGATAAATTAAGGTATAAATAATTTTGCCGGAAATATTCTTAAGGTCTGAGGCTGAAATCAACGTGCGCTCCCGAATTTCTCTTTTTCTGGTAATAAGTGCCATTCTCACTCCTGCCGAAGTTTCTTCAGGCTGATAAAGTAAAGAACAGTTATGATGACACACACGGTAAAGATAGTAAGACTGAGAGCCGAGGCTAAGCCCAGGTCATACTTTCTGAACGCGGTATTGTAAACGTGTAATAAAATAGTTAACGTAGCATTGCCCGGACCGCCCTGGGTCATAATAAATGGCTCAACGAACACCTGAATGGTGCCAAGAATCTGGAGAATAAGCAGGATTAACATTATCGGGACTAATTGTGGTAAAGTGATGTGGCGCAAACGTTGCCAGATGCTGGCACCATCAATTTCGGCGGCTTCGTATAATTGGGGGGGGATACTTTGCAATGCGGCAAGATAAATAATCATTGTGCCACCTGCATTCTTCCACGTGCTCATTATCACTAAACTCAGCATCGCGGTATGCTTATTTATCAACCACTTTACCGGTTTTAGTCCTAACATCTGCAGAGCTGAGTCAAATAAGCCATCTTCGGCACTATAAAGAAATTTCCAGATTAAAATAATGACCACGATAGGAATTATTACCGGTAAATAAAACCCGAGTCGGAAGAAACTGGCGCCACGCCGGATTTCATTGATGGCTATAGCAAGCAAGATAGGGACAAAATATCCAATCAATAGCGCCAGCACCACAAATAGAAGAGTATTTAGCCAGGATTGATAAAATAAGGGGTCAGCCAGTAAAGTATGAAAGTTTTCTACCCCAACATATTTAGGAGGAACATTAGGCATTATGGGGTAGTTATGAAATGCCAGCCAGAATCCGAAAATAATGGGGCGCCAGCTGAAAAAAGAGAACAAAATTATAGCTGGCAAAAGAAAAAAGAGTGCAGACAGGTGACCGGGCTTAATCAATATATTTTTGCGAGACAACAGAGATACTCCCCTTAACTTTTAGCCCAGATTTTTATAACGGTAAAATCAGAATGTTAATAAGGCAAAAATTTTGCCTATATTTGAATTATTGTGCAAGGATAATTATAACAGGGGTGGCTAAATTTTATATAACATACTTTCTGAAAGACAATGCTTGCTGGAAGCATTGATTTTGGTGGAGGCAGGTATAAACGAATATAAGTGATTTTCAAAGTGGTAAAAGTTCAAAATAAAAAACCTTACTTAACTGTCCTCAATTTAAAGAATTGGTGTTAAAGAAATGCACTATGTAGAATTAAATGCAAATTCAAAAAGAAAGTTGAAGCTAATTGATATTAGTGGACTCCGCCATCCTTGTTTTTATTTAACCTGTATCTTAATAGGTTCCGGGCTGACGCCACTGTTCCCATAATCGCTGAAAGCGGCTGAGATAAATATAGTCAAAAAGGTCTACTTTTTCAGAGTCGTGCTCTTCACACCACTCACGGAGATTTTGAATTTCAATAGCGATATCAACCCAGGGCAAATCGGAAAACAAAATCAGGCTGGTAATTCTATCTGCTCGACGCTGAAGCTCATCAGCAAATAAATCTCGTCTATCCATTTCCTTTTATGTCCTTACATTCAATAACTTACAAAATTATGATAGAAAAAGATAACCGCATAATACAAGCAAAATTGGTAACTAGTGAAAAAACATTTTGAAAAAACTCAGTTCTTCGGGGCAATTTTCTCGGTTAAATTTAACTGGACAGGTTCCCTACCAGGGGCAATGATACCATGACGCTCCAGCAACGTACCTTCCAGACGATAAAAGTTTATAATTGCCTTAAGGTAATTTACCACTGCCTGGACCTCATTAATCTGACTGTAGAGTAAATCACGCTGAGCCGAGGCAACCAGTATAGAAGTAGACTTGCCCAGACGAAATTTTTCAGTTTCTGCGCGGAATGATTCTTCTTGCAATTTGCGTGTGGCGGCAGTGGCTGCCACCTGTTCCTTGAGGCGAATAATTTCAATGTAGGCGGAGCGAACGTCCACTTCTGCCAGTTGTTGTTGATTTAGCAGAGCCTCCCGTATCTGGTCTAAATTATAAATTGAACGGCGGTAGCGTGCCCTGGCTGCCCGATTTAACAGCGGATATTCAAAGTTTACTCCGATGGTATAGCTCTGGCTATCTCTGGTGGCATCAGTAGCTGAGCTCTCAAATGAATCAGCATAGCCTGTTCTGCCTAATTTTATAAACAGGTCCAGCTGGGGCAGTAAGCCGTTGCGAGTCTTGACGACTTCCAGTTCACCACGCTGGAGCTCCAGTTTCGCCTCGTTTAAATCCGGGCGCATTCGCATTGCAATGGCAATATGTGTTTCAACGTCTTCTAATTGCAAGTCCGGGATAAATGGTTGTGTGAGCAAAACAATTTCCCGTTTCAGGGGAGATGGTCCAGGAGGATTAAGTAGCCGAAGCAGTTGCAGGCGTGTGGTCTGCACTGTGCTTTTGGCGTTAATCAGCGCTTCACGTCGCAGGGCGACCTCTGCCTGGGCTGCATACAGCTCAGTTCCAGCCAGTTTCCCTAATCTGATGCGTTCTTCTATCTCTTTCAATTGCTCTTCAGCCAGTTTTAAAGAGTCCGAATATATCTTAATCTTTTGTTGTGCCAGCAAATAATTAAGATAAGCCTCCTCAATCTGTGCTACCAGGTTTTCAGCGTAACCCCGGAGTTCGTATTCTGAAATGCGGGTGTCTAATCGTGCTTGCCTGAGACTGGCAAGATTGACATTCAAACCGAAACCTCTGAGCAGTGATTGGTTGATAGATAGACTGGAGTTGCTCACATTTTCATCTGTTGTAATACCAGCATTTGTAGTCTCTGTTCGCTTGGTATTCAGGTTAATGTCTAAACTCGTTCCAGTTGGCAAAAACTCCGAGATGCCAACACTGAAATTATTTTGTCCCTGACTGGTTTTAGGGTCGGTACCCGGTGAGTTATCTTTGGTAGTGGTATTTTGCCGTGTGCGAGAAATTTGCGCCATAAAGGTTGGGTCAAAAGCAGCCCGGGCGATATCCTCGGCAGTTCTCCGGATATCAGGATTAAATCTCTGCACCTTCAATGCTTGATTATTTTCCAGTCCCAGTAATATAGCTTCAGTAAATGTTAGCTCCAGAGCTCCGGTGGTAGGAATTATATGAGGTGTGGTGCTTATTTCGGCTGTAATGGTGGAAGTGGTTGGTGTTAGAGGTTTGACAGTACCGAGAGTTTCCGGACCTATGTATACTGATTGGCTTAAAGGAAAATGCGAGGCACAGGAGATCGCTAACAAACAAATAATACAGGGAATAAGCTTAAAGAAAATCTTAGAAAAGTTAGAACAGAAGACAAAAAGAGAACTGATAATTTCTTTCATTTTTCGCGTCACTATTCCTTTCATAAAACTGATTAACTTTACCTGAATTATTCGTAGCGCAAGGCTTCAATGGGATCAAGCTGTGCGGCGCGTCGCGCCGGGTAAAAGCCAAAGAAAATTCCTACCGCTGCAGAAAATGATAACGCCAGGATAATAGCCGGCAGCTGGACAAGAGTGGAAAACTGCGTTGCGGCACCGATAATATGAGCAGCACCAACACCAAAAGCCACGCCAATTAAACCGCCGACTGCACTCATCGTTAAAGCTTCTATTAGAAATTGTAAGAGGATATCGCGTTCTTTAGCCCCAATTGCCTTACGAACGCCGATCTCACGCGTCCGCTCGGTCACGGTTACCAGCATAATATTCATAATACCTATTCCACCAACCAGTAAGGAGATGCTGGCTATACTGCCGAGAAGGATAGTAAACGTGCGATTAATATTAGATGCCATTTCCACCATTTCAGCCTGGTTGCGGATTTCAAAATCATCCGGTCTATCTTCCGGGATGCGGTGACGTTTGCGCAGCACTCTGGTAGTTTCTTCCAGAACCTTTTGCATTATGGAGACATCATTGGCTTTAATGTTTATTTCATTCAGACGGTCAAGCCCAAAGAGCTGTTTCATTGCCGTTGTGTAAGGGATGATGACGGTGTCATCAGGATTAAACCAGCCCTGGTCGCCTTTAGCTTTCAGCACTCCGACTACGCGAAAATTAACGTTGTTAATTTTTATTACTTCATTGAGTGGATTATCTGTGCCAAACAAATTTTCCACAGTTACAGGTCCCAGAACTGCAACTCGTGCCATATGTTCTACTTCCATTTCATTAAAAGCACGTCCTTTCTCAATTTCAAAGTTGCGAATCGAAAAATAAGTTATAGAAGATCCTATAACACTGACGCGCGAGTTTTTATTGAGGTATTTTATCTGGGTACTGCTACGGACAACTGGTGCCACCATCTGGATGCCTTTAACTTCATTTACCAGCGCCTGTGCATCCTCCAGGGTCAGTGTTTGATAGCTGCCGGACATTACTCCCATAGAGCCACGCTGACCCGGGCGAACTACCAGTAA
>CAYRXI010000065.1:0-17126 GCA_964428255.1 uncultured Candidatus Sumerlaeota bacterium | reverse complement strand
CAAAAATTCCGATTCCTACGATAATGAAAAATACTATTTCTGAAGGAGTCATCTTTTTTCCTCCTGCGTTAATTTATTTTCGTTAGTAATCCGCTTAACTATTAAATGAGTTCCGTTAACGCCGGTAACTTCAATTTTGGCGCCTTCAGGAATCACGGACTCCTCGCCACTGCTGGCTCTCCAGGTATCTGTCTTAATACGTACCATTCCAGTGCCTTTGTTAGGGTCAATAGTTTCAATAACAATACCGCTCTGGCCAATGAAGCGGTCTGCCCCAACACCCGGGGGCTGCTTTCTGGTCATTTTTTCTGCCAGTGGGCGGGCGAAAATGAATAGTACGATAGAGAGGATAACAAATACACTCCATTGAAAAGGTGCACTTAGCCCAATTAAAGCCACTACGGCAGCACCCAGAGCTGCAATGCCAAACCAGAAGAGAAAGAAGCCAGCAGTAAAAATTTCTGCGAGTAAAAAAATCGCAGCAAATATTAGCCAGATTATCCACGCCTCTAACATATTTAATGCCTCGGTTTAATAGTTAAGATGAAACTATTAATAGTATGTTTAACTCAAAGATTGCAATACACTTTTTAATCATTTAAGTCTCAACAATCAAAGTCAGCAGATATAGTAAGGCAACATAGAGAAGGCCTGGAGAAAAAGCATTGATTAAATTGAGAACTGGCAATATAATCACTGCAATTAAGTTATTTGTAGCTTAAGAAACTATAAGATGATAGATATAATAGAAATCGCCATCTTAAAAGCAGGTGTTTTAGCTTCAAAGAGTCTTAACAATGGCGCCGATTTTGAATTGGCAACTTCACCCGCCTCAGCCGTTTCATTAGTTTTGCTGATGATAGTTCTTCTATGTCTTTCAGCTTTTTTTTCTGGTTCGGAAACAGCGTTATTTTCCTTGAATAAAATGCAAATTAGCCACTTACGGAATCACTATCCCCGGCTCTCTCGTGCTGTTGTCAAATTATTGCGCTCTGCCAATAACACACTGACTTCTATTTTATTAGGTAACACATTGGTTAATATTGGTTTGGCATTGTGTGCAGCTATTCTTGCTGATAAGTTTTTAGCCCGGATGCCGATTGTTTCTTTCCTCGTAGGTGCAGGTACAATCACAGTAATCATTTTAATTTTTGGCGAAATTATGCCCAAGACGGTGGCAGTCAGCAAGCCGGAAATTATGGCACTTATTGCTGCCCAACCGCTTTTATTATGGTACAGAATTATCTCCCCATTCAGGGCGTTGATTCATTTGTTAACAGATAAAGGGCTAAGTCTGTTAAGAATTGTCCCGGCGACTAATATAGCCACGTTAACGGAGGAAGAGTTTAAGATTTTGTTAAGCACCAGCGAGCTGGATAATATTTTGCCCAAGGATGAAAAGGAGATGATTGCCGGAGTGCTGGAGCTGGCAGAGTCAACTGTAGAGGACGTAATGACGCCGCGCCCGGAAATCGTGGGCTTTCCTTCAGGAATAAGCCGGCAGGAAATAACTCAGGCGCTAAAGACTATTCCTCACAATCGGGTGGTTATTTACAAAGATACGATTGATAATATCGTTGGTGTTCTTCATACCAAAGACTTGCTTTTGCATCCGGATAAGCCAGTAGAAGAATTGCTGAGAGAACCGCTTTTCGTTCCACCCAAAAAATCATTGATTGATATGCTGGCAGAGTTCAGACGTACTCATTCGCATTTTGCAGTAGTAATGGATGAATTTGGTGGAGTAGGGGGCATTATTACACTACAGGATATTCTGGAGGAGATTGTCTCGGAATTAGAAGAAACTCCGGGAAGACAGACAAAGTTTATTCAACAAATCGGAGAGGATGAATATCTGGTAGCAGGTAATACAGAAATCTGGCGACTTAAAAGAGAATTAAAGCTGAATTTATGCGAGGAGACAGCACGCACAATTGCCGGTTTTATAATCAATACCCTGGGCGGCTTTCCCGAAGTTGATGAGGGCTTAATTGTGGGAAATGTACGCTTAACGGTGGCGCAGAAAACTAAAAAACGCATCACGCAGGTTAGACTTAAGATTTTAAATCAAAATGCAGAAGCCGATGAACATTCAGAGAACCTTTAAATGACAGTACTTGCGCTTACATATTTAATAGGAGTTATTTTATTCCTGTTAATTACTGCTTATTTTTGCGGGATAGAGACTGCAGCTATTTCTGCCAATCGCTCGCGTCTCCAGCAATTAAAATTGACAGGCGATGAACGTGCCCGCGAAATTCTAAAACTGCTGAGTAATATTCAGCAAGTGATTGCTGTTGTGCTTGTGGGCACCAATATCTCTATGGTTTTGAGTTCAATGTTTGGCAGGAAATTTGCAGCTCTGTTCCTGGGTGATACAGCGCCAATTACATTTTTGGGGGGGGTAAGTGCCATTGAACTTGTCAATCTGATAATCTTAACTCCTCGGTTTGCCAATCAAATTTTTTCGCATTTTATTTTTACCTCTGCTTAAAGTGCTTAACTTCTGTGTGTTTACCATTCTATCTCCGATGGGTATCACCACTAAAACTCATAGAATTACTTTTACAAAAGAAGATTTGGCTGCACTTCTGGATGTAAGTCAAGAAGAGCCTAAGGCAGATGAAAAATCCCTGGAGCGGAGAATGATTCGTAAAATCTTTAATCTGGAAAAGACGCTTACGAAAGAGATTATGAGGCCAATAAATGATGTAGTAGCCATACGCCTCGGGCAAGAGACAATCAATAGCGTGATTCAGTTAGCGCAAAAAACTGGTTACTCTCGCTTCCCGGTTTATCGCGACCGGATTATTAATCTTATCGGCTACGTTGAGATATATCAAATTATGCGTGCTGACCTTAATAATAAGCAACTGGAAGACTTTGTGCGTCCTGCCTATTATGTTCCGGAAACCAAGCCAGTAGATGATTTACTGGAACAGATGCTAAAGCGAGGAGAGCACGTTGCCATTGTAGTAGATGAATATGGTGCTTGCAGTGGGATGGTAACTCTGGAAGATGTGATGGAGGAAATAGTGGGCGAAATAGAAGATGAATTTCATCGCACTGCGATTGACATTATAAAACAAGACCAGAACACCTATGTCACAGAGGCAAAAATCAACATACATGAACTTAATGAGAGGTTGAACATAAATCTGCCTAAAAGGGGATATGAAACGTTAGGGGGACTAATCTATACATGTCTGGGGGAAATACCTGAGGTTGGCGCTGTGGTGCAATTAGAAAATGTGGAGCTCAAGGTGCTTTCAATGACTGGGCTGAGAATTTATCGGGTGGAATTGAAGCTTAGGACTCCACCAGTAGAAAAAACTCTATTGACTGAATAATTTTTCAGGGATTGTTTATTAGAATTTAATTGAATAATTGAGTGAATTAGTTGATAAGAGCAATATGACTTTTAAAGGCTATTTTGCGAAGCGGGCGGGATTCACATTTTAAAATTTCCGGTATTTTCAAGGCCATAAAATATATTTATGATGAACTGAAAAAGCCAACCCTGATTAATCTGAAATTTTTAAGAATATGAGATGTGGCTGAGAAATATTATAGAAAATTTTCCTTACGGCAAAGCCCCATTCATCATTTTGCTGATAACAGTAGTAGCTGCTGGCTGGTTGTTTGTTCACCCCATTCCAGGTAAAATCGCCAATTTGCGAGTCTGGACATTTGCCTACACTCATTCAGATGCATATAAAAAAGTAATTCCCTCCTTTGAATCGAAACATAAAGAAGTAAAAGTAGATTTGCAGCTGGTGCACATTGACGCCGTTACGCGACGCCTGCAGTCAGCATTCTGGGCTGACCTGGATGTCCCGGAGTTAGTAGAGGTTGAAATTAGTTTTGCAGGAATGTTTTTCCGCGGACCACTTGAGGACATAGGATTTATGGACCTTACTGATTGGCTAATCTCATCTGGTTTATACAATCGGATTGTTCATAGTCGGTTTGCTCCTTATTCTACTCGTGGCAGAATTTTTGGCATTCCACACGACGTGCATCCTGTAATGCTGGCATATCGTCGTGACCTGTTTGAAGAAGCCGGGATTGATGTAGCCACTCTGGAGACGTGGGATGATTTTATTCAGGCCGGCAGGAAAGTAACTAAATTAAACGAGCGATATATGATTGAGCTCTCAGATACTTCGTCCGGACATCTGGAGATGTTTTTATTTCAGCGCGGTGGCGGGTATTTTGATAAAGACGGAAATTTGATAATGGATAATGAACTTGCTCTTGATACATTGAAGTGGTATATCCCGCTGGTGGCTAGTCCAAATCGTATTGGTAGTGATCTTGGTACAGCACGTATTTTAACTCAGGCTCTGGAGCAGGGATATTTTCTGTCCTTAATCTGTCCTGATTGGCGGAGTAAATTTCTGGAGGTGTCGGTTCCACGTCTGGCAGGTAAAATGGCGTTAATGCCATTGCCAGCATTTGAACGCGGTGGCAGGCGGACAAGTACCTGGGGCGGGACGATGATTGGCATAACAAAGCGGTGTGCCAATAAAGAGCTTGCTCTGGAGTTAGCGCAACATTTATATCTGAATACGGAGGAGCTGGCAGAACGTTTTCGTGAGAGCAATATTTTACCTCCTCTGCGTGATGCGTGGAGTCATCCGGCATTCAGTGAACCGCGAGAATACTGGTCAAATCAGCCTATCGGCATTCTTTATGCCCAGCTTGCCGAGCAAGTGCCACCCCAGTATACCAGTCCATTTATCGGCACAGCCAAGGCTAAATTGGGAGAAGTTGTATCTGCATGTGCGACCTATTATCAATCCTACGGTGAAGCAGGGTTTGATGAGTTTGCTCGTGCGCGGCTAAAACAGGCGGCTGATGAAGTAAGATTATATATGAAAAGAAACCCATTTTAAAGTTTTGCTTTGTAACCACTTAAGTTCTGAAAAAGATTGATGCGGTTATTAAAGATGAAAAATGAGTTCTCGGGTTTTTAAATATCAAGGATATTATGCACCTTACTTGTTTATTTCGCCGTTCTTGATTTTGTTTTTTGTGTTTGGTCTCTATCCACTGGTGAAAAGCCTGCTGTTAGCCTTCTATATAACGAATGGTCCTAAATCACAGGTGTTCGTAGGGCTGGCTAATTTTCGCTTTTTACTGCAAGACAAAGATTTTCATATTGCGGTAAAGAATACGTTAATATTTGCCTGTTGTTCTGTATTTCTCCAGTTGCCCCTGAGTCTGGCGCTGGCACTATTGCTGAATAGTTCATTTGTCAAGGCTCGTAATTTTTTCCGTCTCGCATTTTTCTCGCCCAATCTCGTAGGACAGGTGTTTGTAGCAGTTCTCTTCTCGGTAATATTTATCCCCCAATTTGGTTTATTGAATCGGGTACTGCACGCCATTCTCGGGATTGCGCTGGATACAAAGTGGCTGGCAAATCCCCGACTGGTAATGCCTGCATTAGTACTCACATCTCTATGGATGTATGTGGGTTTCAATATGGTTTATTTTCTGGCAGCGTTGCAGAACGTTGACAGGGACCTGTATGATGCAGCGCAGGTGGATGGTGCGGGTATGTTTCGCCGCTTCTGGCATATTACTCTGCCCGGTATCTGGCCTGTAGCGGTGTTCGTCATTGTGCTAAGTACGATTGGCTCGTTTCAATTATTTGAACTGCCATTTGTGATGCTTGGAAATACAGGCGGTCCGGAAAATGCAGGGCTGACAATAGTTATGTATCTGTATAATAATGGCTTTATCACCGGCGATTTAGGCTATGCCTCAGCCATAGGCTGGACACTTGCACTTGGCGTCTTGATTATTTCATTAATTCAATTGAGATTTACCGGAACCTGGAAACGTCAATATTAAATAAAGAGATGAGTAAGAGACTCCAGAGATACAGGCTGGGATTAATAATAATTTCCCTGCATATAGTTTTAATTATATGCGCTGGCGTAATGTTGACTCCTCTGGTATGGCTGGTTGCAGCAAGTTTCAAAAGCCCTGACGATTTATTTCATTATTTGTTTTTTGCCCCGAGGATTTCTTTACATAATTTTCAGCAGTTATTCAGTGAAATCCCATTTTTGCGTTTTTTAATGAACAGTTTTTTTGTTACCGGTGCCAACGTGTTAATCCAGTTATTCTTCTCCTCTCTTGGCGGTTTCGCTCTTGCCAAATATGAATTTCGGGGAAAAAAACTGATTATGACTATTATGCTGCTGACAATGATGATTCCTTCGCAGGTAATAATGGCTCCATTATATGAATTAATTTATCGCCTGCGCTTAGTTGACACTTATATGGGACTGATAATTCCGGGTGCGGTGAGCGTCTTTGGAATGTTTCTCTTTCGTCAATCAATGCTCAACATTCCGGATGACCTCTTACAGGCTGGGAGAATTGATGGTTGCAGTGAATTTCGGCTGTACTGGAATATCGTGTTGCCGGTGTCGCGCCCGATGATAGGTGCCTTCTGCTTAATAGCCTTTATGGGCACCTGGAATAGTTTTCTCTGGCCACAGATTATTCTGCGTACTCAGGCACACTTTACTTTGCCAATCGCTTTAAATCAAATGGTTGGTCTTTACCGTCAGGAGTACGGTGCATTGATGGCTGGCACTTTGCTCTCTGTTTTGCCAGTTATAATTCTCTTCTTTATTTTACAGAGAGAATTTATCGGTGGGCTCACCGCCGGTGCAGTTAAGGGCTAACCTATTCCCAAATCTTCGGTTTTTTTGTGGGGAGATTATTCAATTTCAAATATTTTGGCAGTCTTATAAGTATTGCCGTACTGGTCAGTAGCAGTGACCTCAATCTTGTGAAATCCGGGTTTCAAATCCTGGGGTAGGGGAGTTGTCCAGATATGATTAGAGGGAACTGGTTTAACCCACGATTTGTAAGTGTCCTTATATTGCGTAAATAAGTCATTGAAGTAAGGGTCAATCATAGTGGTGCGCTTCATTGAGGTAACGGGTAAATTGTCAATCTGGCATTTTACTAATGTGCGCTCGTTTCCATTGAAGACGTTTACCACAATTTGTGCGTCTTTTAGTTCTGCACTCGGCAGTTTTGCTGGAGGCGAGGAAATACGCAATTGATAATCGGCACACCGGCTCGCTGCCTTAAATCGCTCATAATATTTTGTTCCTGAAAACCGAATAAGATGATAGCCGTTAGGTGTGCCATCCTGCTGGTCGGCTATCGGAATGCCACGTTCATCTTTCGGTCCGCTCCACCAGCTACCGCAAGCAGTGGCACAAATCAGCAAATGTAACGGTTGTTTTCCCTGCCAGCCAGCTTCCGCTCCCAGGAAGTAATGTTCAGTAGTATGATTATGCCCTGCCAGAGCGAGTAAATGCTCGCGGTCTTTTATTATTTCAAATAATTTTTCCAGGTCCATTACTTTATCTGCTGGTGCATTATTGATGATAGTGGTAAATGGGATGTGCATAGTAAGAACTACCAGTTTATCAGGCGGGACAAAGCGCAGGTCGTTTTTTAGCCATTGCAGTTGTTTTTCACCAATCATACCCTGATACCATCCCTTTTGTTGTTCAGTTTTTCCATGCCACTCCACATCATCCAGCACCACAAAATGCACCTTTCCATAATCAAAAGAGTAATAATTTGGTCCGAAAATGCTTTTAAATGTCTCCAGCGAGTGTCGGTCATCAGGCACATCATAATTCATATCGTGATTTCCGGGCACTTTATACATCGGGATTCCCAATTGAGCCAGCAGGGCATTAAGTTTGTCATATAAAGAAAGATTATCCGAGACGTTATCGCCCAGAGTGATGCAAAACGCTGCCTTTGTGCCTATCAGCTCTGGTAGTACATCTTCCTGAAGGTATTCTATGTTCTTGAGAGAGCCTGGTTGAGTATCAGCAAATACCAGAACCTCAAACTCTTCCGGTTCATCGATTTTGAACAACGGAAAATTTAGCGACTCTGGAAGTGGTCCAGTTGGTTCAATCCCTTTATATTTCAAAGGTGGTGAGCCTTTCGGCTGATTAATGTAATAGAATTGCGGGAGGTTATATTGATTAAGTGGCACGGCATAGCCTGCTGGCTTGGTGACGAAAATTATTGTTTCGTCATCTATCGGAAGAGAATAATTTCCATTTGCATCGGTTTTAACTACTTCACGCTGATTAGAGACCAGCACGTTTGCGATACCTTTTTCTCCGGGATCCAGCTTCAAATTTTTATTAGTATCCTCAAAGACAATTCCTCTAATCTCTGTCTGTCCGGATATACTACTGAGGGAGAGGATTAACGTAATCACGGCAAAGCAAATTATGGTTTGTAGTCTCAACAACTTCATTTATGACCTCCTTTAGCAGATAGTAAAAATGTTGATTGATTTAAGTATATAAACGGCATAAAGTTCAATTATAATTTAACCCAGAGGGGAAATATGAGACGTAAAAATATTTTTTATTTGTACGTGAATTTATTTTGTCTAATGCTGGCGGGGATATTTGCACAGATCACTCTGGCAGCAACAATTAATGTCAAGGATTTTGGCGCCGTAGGCGATGGCAAAACCGATGACTCAAAAGCCTTCCAGTCTGCCCTTGATGCTGCCTGCGGTAAAGATGAAACTGGCGGCACGGTATTGGTGCCTCAAGGAACATATCTAATAGCCGGGCATTTGAATATTCCATCCAACGTCACTTTAGAAGGTATCTGGCAAATACCAACTGCCTGGACACAATATAAAGGCACTACACTTCTGGCTACGGAAGGCGAAGGCAACGCAGAAGGTACCCCATTCATTACGCTCTGGAATAATTCTGTTATTAAAGGGATTACTATATTTTATCCAAATCAAGTAGAGGCAAATCCGCCTAAGCCCTATCCGTGGACAATTGCAACAGGTGGGGCAGATAATTGCTCCATTATTGATGTTCTCCTTGTAAATCCTTATCAGGCTGTAGATTTTGGCTCGCGGGTTTCTGGAAGACATTACATTCGCAATCTTTACGGACAGCCACTCTACAAAGGGTTGTTTGTGGATCAGTGTTACGACATTGGACGGGTGGAGAACGTTCATTTCTGGCCCTTCTGGAGTAGCCATAAAAATATTCAGGAATTTATTGCCAGTAATGGTGAGGCATTTATTTTCGGGCGAACGGATTGGGAATATGTGTATAACACATTTTCCTGGGGCTACAAAATAGGCTACCGCTTTATTAAGACAGCTTATGGTTCTGCCAATGGGAATTTTCTTGGTATCGGTGCGGATGCAACAAATAGAGCTATTCTGGTGGATGAATGTGCACCGTATGGACTATTGATTACCAATGGCGAATTTGTCAGTATGCTGGGTCCTCACCCTGTAAGTGTGGAAATACGTGAAACCAATACCGGGACCATACAATTTCAGAATTGTGCCTTCTGGGGTCCTGCTACCCAAATCGCCAGAATCAAGGGACTCGGTACGGTGATGTTTAATAATTGCAACTTTGTGTTCTGGGAGCCAGGCGGAGCCAGATTGCCTGTGATTGAAGCCAGTGGTGGAAATCTAATAATTACCTCCTGTAATTTTAATCGTCCCCGGGCGCGTATAAAATTAAACCCGGAACTGAAGACAGCTGTGATTGTTGCCAATCGTTTTGCCGGGATTCCTGAAATTGAAAATAATTCAAATGGCGATGTTCAGATTGGTTTCAATGCCACCAGCAGAGTCCCAAAAGAAGAGATGGGAGCGATAGTAATTGATGATAGTGACACTACAGAGGTGTTTTATACTGAAGGAAAGTGGTATGAAGGGTTTGGGGGGTTAGATTACAAAGAATTAGCCCATTGGGCATACAAAGGACAGGGCGAATGCCGGGCTTACTGGCGTCCAAACCTACCGCATAAAGGGGGATATAAAGTTTACGTCTGGTATGGGATGGACCCTACCGGTGACCATGCCACCAATCAGCCATTCATTGTGCAATATAAAGCCGGAACTGCAATATTTGCCCTGAATTTGAAAGAAAATAGCGGAAAATGGAATTTGTTGGGTGAATTTGAGTTTGAAAAGGGTAATTCAGGCTTTGTAATGACCAGCAATGATGCTGACGGAAATGTTGTGGCAGATGCGGTTAAGTTTGTTCCTGTAAAAAAGTCACCCGGGCGGCTTGGTAGTGTTTTTAGAAAGATTTTTCCCCTCCACTGAGCTCCATAGTTTTAAGGAGCAATGAAAGTTAGAAAATATAATATTAAAACTTATGATTAAGATTAGGTTTTTCTGACTTTTTAAGCTCATAGAGGATTAAGTATATGCTGAGTGTGATTGTACCTGTTTATAACGAAGTGTTGTACATACAGAAAGTAGTGAAACGGTTGCTGGAGCAGGAGATTGTGGCTGAAATAATTATCGTGGATGATGGTTCAACGGATGGCACTAAAGAAGTCATTCAGCGATTGTGTTCCAGTCATAATTCATCTGTCCCCAATAGGATAATTAAAGCACATTTTCACCCCAGGAATCTCGGAAAAGGAGCAGCAATTCAAAGCGGGTTAGCGCTGGCTACACAAAAGTATACAGTTGTGCAGGACGCTGACCTGGAATACGACCCGGCGGAGTTGGTGAATTTACTCAAGCCGTTGCAGAAAGATGATGCGGATGTTGTCTTTGGCTCGCGTTTTCTTGGACCGCGCCGCATATTTCTGTTCTGGCATTTTCTTGGCAACAAGTTTCTGACCTTTTGTGCCAATCTGCTTTACAATACCAATATGACCGATTTGATGACCTGCTATAAACTGATGCCGACAGAAATCTGGCGCAATTTAGGGCTGCGCTCCAGGGGGTTTGAGGTTGAGGGAGAAATTGCTGCCAAGGTGTTTAAGTCGCGTTTGCGGGTTTTTGAAATACCCATTTCTTATCGCGGCAGAGGTTACGAAGAAGGTAAAAAGACTAACTGGAGCACAGGGCTCCGAACACTGCTCACGCTGCTCAAATATCGCTTCTGGACGCGTAATATCGGGGAGGAAACCCTGTATCGCATTGCCCGGATGCGGAGATTTAACTGGTGTATTTATCAACAAATGCAGCCATTCATTGGCAAGCGGATTCTGGAGGTAGGATGTGGCATTGGCACGTTTACACCATTTTTCCCTCAGGCAGAATATTATCTGGGGATTGATGTGCAGGAAAAATTTATTGATAAATTGCGAGAGACCTATGCTGAATTTCCACAGTTTGAATTTGAGGTTGCTGACCTCGAAAAGATGGATTTTACACCGCTTAAATCAAAAAATCTGGATACGATTCTGTGCATTAATGTACTGGAGCATCTGGAAAAAGATGACGCAATCCTGGAGCAATTTAATCAAATTTTGCAGCCCGATGGTAAATTAATTTTACTAGTGCCTGCTATGCCTAACCTGTATTCTTCGCTGGATAAGGAATTGGGTCATTACAGACGTTATAAATTGTCCAGATTGAAAAAAATGATTATAAATTCGGGCTTTTGTGTTATTCACCAGCAGTATTTTAACACATTTGGTGTGCTGGGGTGGTGGTTGAATGGTAAGTTATTGCGGCGACGACTTCTGCCTAATCGTCAGTTAAATCTGTATGAATCATTAGCACCGTTCTTCTTCCGCATAGAACGAAAATTACATTTACCATTTGGTTTGAGCATTTTTTTTGTAGCACAAAAAATTAAGTCGTAAATGCTCTGGTGTAAAGAGTTGAGGATGTAAAGTATAGACTATAGATTAAGTTATGTAAAAGTTTCGGACAAGAAAAGCTCTTGTTTCTCAACGTGAGGACATTTGTAAAACCCGCTATCCAGATTTCCTAAAGTTTGTAGCATTACGATTTTTAATAATTTTTAAACAGCCATAAAATTTAATATTTCAGCGAACTCAAGCTATCTTCTTGATTAAAAATTCTAAACTTGAGTAAGTTAACATTAAGAGGGTGTAAATTCCCTTCACTGCAAATTAAGATTACAGATCTAAGCCTCCACTACCATTATGTAAGTTAACGTTCCCTGCATAAAAAAGTCTTGCCAAAGATGGAATTTGGGAAAATGCTCACAGGCACGAGTCTTTTATGCCGTGTTATACGCTAAAAGGCACTGTCTCTTATTGACAAAACCCTTGTAATTAATGCTCCTCGCTCTCTGCCCATTGCTCAATATTGCCTTCATAGGCTCATCTTATCTTCTCCTCTACCAGATAAATTTTATCATCTCTTAGTGCGAGGTAATGGAGACTATCAGGGGAGTCAAAAACGACTTTTCCTCCACCTTTACTAACGATGCCATCGTATGGCTTCCCCTCTTGTCCATCTACTATTATTAACAGCTTATTACCTACCTGAGCCGCATAAGCCAATCGCCTGCTGTCTGGACTTACTTTGAAGGATCCTATTATGCAGGATGAAACATCAATTTTAGTGACAAGGGTTTCAGAAGTTATCCTCTTGTGTGATTTCTCCTATGCCCTGACTCCTGCACACATACAAATAATAATACAACAAACCATACATAGTGTAATACTGTTTCTAAACATATTAACCACCTTCTTTTTAGCGACCTCTGGCGTATAATAACAAATTTATTTGTCAATACTTAACTAACAATGAGCCAATAAATCTGCCATGTCAATATTCTTGCCCCAAAACCATTAAAAGTAAAATCTGACTCTACTACCGAAATTCAAGTTGGTAGGATAAAGGTGACAAATAACAATTTGCAAAAAGTATTCTAAAAGGAATTTTTCATTCTTTCTTTCAGATAACTGCAAACAGATTTTTTACCCCCCCGTCATTAGAGTGGAAATCTTATCGTCATTGTCTAATTATATTTATATTCTGCTCTGGTGCAGAGTGTTGTGGATATAAAGGATAGGCTAAAGATTATGTTATGTAAGATTTAGACAAGAAAAATTATTTCTTTTTCTCCAAGTGGGGATGTTTTGAACACTCCTTATACAGATTTCATAGACGTTGCAGCAGAGCAAGTTGCACTAATTATTTGGATGATTTTTACACGGAATTTAGCAAAGATATAGCATTATCTCCTCACCCAATGCAAGATTTTTAAAGAGAGCGAGTGTTTTTGCCTGGTCTGTCCAGGGAGAATCCGTCCCGAAGAGAATACAATGTTTTGGATGGTTTAATATTATTTTTCTGGCACGTTCAGGAGGCAAGTAATCCAGAGAAAAGGAAATTTCAGTGTATATCTCTTTCCCCACCAGATATTGTTCTACTGCATCCCAATCGTCCCAGCTGCCGAGATGAGTAGCAACCAGCTTCAATTCAGGGAATCTTTCTTTCAGCTTGAGAATCTTTATTGGGTCAGATTTAGGGATTCGTGGAAAAGCAAAGTCATAGCCTGTATGAAGAACGAGCAGTAAATTCTGGTCGCAAATTTTTTCATAAATTGGAGACATTCGTTCCTCGTCTATATCAAAATCCTGGTAATAAGGATGCAATTTGATCCCTTTGAACTCGGCACTTTTTATCTGCAAAATTCGTTCCGCAAACTTTGCATCAGCAGGATGAACTGAGGGAAAGGGGATGATTCTTTCAGATTGAATTGACTGACACCAGGAGAAGATTGAGTCAAATTGGGAAGGTTTTGTGGCAATACAGCAAATGATACTTTTTTCAATTCCACAGCGGTCCATAGACTGCAGTAATGATGAGAGCCTGCCATCCAGACAGGCTTTTATCTTCCCTTCTTCCTCCAGTATTTTCATTGCCTTCTCGGCGATGGCGTCAGGGAAGGCGTGTGTATGAAAATCAATTATGCCAGAGTGTAATTGCATTTTAGGTAGTATTATAAACTGACCGCTATGAAACCTTATTTGCCAGCAAAAATATTACTTGTTTAGCAATAACAAAATAATTTTGAGATTGGGGGGTTGCACATAATTTCTGTTCAGTAGTTGTAAATGTGGCATATTTTAAACGGGACTAATGTCAACTAAATGTTTGTTATCTATGACAGCTTAGAATATTGTGCCCAGCCAGTCTACCAGCAAAAACCGAATTCTACCGATAGCCAGCGAAACACGTCCCATAA
Source organism: uncultured Candidatus Sumerlaeota bacterium (assembly GCA_964428255.1). Lineage (GTDB taxonomy): Bacteria > Sumerlaeota > Sumerlaeia > MWCT01 > JAGHBZ01 > CAYRXI01. Next base: position 3,096 of record CAYRXI010000065.1, on the reverse strand, counting down.
TCATATATCCAAACATTGCGCCAAAATACAACATTAGAAAGATAATTCCCATTCGTGCTGCTGGCTTAAGCGGACCTCTATGTTCCACAGAGAAAAAGAAGTACACGATGACGCAGACAACTATTACAAACACAATAATTGCATCAATGTTTATTTTCAATAAGCCTGCGGGATTATAAAGCGGGACCATCGTATTGCCAATATGGCGAATCAAAGTGGCTTGAATACTGTTGGGGACGTAGATACCAGCGCCAGCTCCGATTATGAAAGCCAGCGTATATCGGCTAATCCAGGAGATTTTGCGGAAAAATCTCGTGTAGAGTAAAATACCCAATATGGTTGGCACCAGCATTATTAGCTTTCCCTCAGTAAATACCTGTGTGATGACATAGGGGCGGATGGCGTTATAATAAGCAATGCAGATTAAATACCCTGTGGAAACCCCAACGTATACGTGTTCAGCAAATTTGTAAAATGGATTATCTTTGTATAGAAAACTATAAATGCACAAAGTCAGTCCTGCACCAATCCAGATTCCCAAAATTTCTGTGTTCATTCCCGAGTCTCCTTATTTGCCTGATTTTTCTCGTCTTGATTTCATAATGTAGGCAAAATTTCCAATCAACATAAATAGAATGATGATGATATGAATCACTGATTGCGAATCCATTCCGGCGCGAGCCTGTTTCAAAGGCTTTTTCAGTTTATAGGTTTGATTTACCAGTTCTTCATATTCAGAACCGCCTTTTAGACCACCGACCACGCCGGTAAGCTGTCCTGTGCGGATGTAGGGATACATACCCGAAGCCATCACTGCCGTACACATAGAGCCAATTTTTATGCCGGTACGTTCATGTCCGTAGGTAATCCAGTAGTAAATGTAGCTGTCATCATGTAAATCTACCATATAGGGGAAATCACGTAGGGTTTTTATGTCTTTGAGTATTTCCAGTTCATATACACTACGGCCATAATTATCCTCTTTGCAGGTTCGTTTAAAGTCTTCGCCTAAACCAATAATCATTGCATACAATCCGGGTTTCCAGCCCAGATAACAATAGTCTTTACCGTCTACCAGTTTTTTGCCGGCTTCTTCTTCGTACATTTCAATAACTTTACCGAATAATTCTTCGCCCAGTCCACTTCCCTGAATGAAGTAGCAAATGCCGACTACTCTCAGTCCCTTGAGAAAAGCATGCATAAGTACCGCTTTCCCCATAGGGTCCATTTCAGGGGTGCCAGCTGGTTCATAATCTACTGCAATCAGGATCGGTGTCCCGGGAGGAAGTTTCTCAATCTCATCAAACACACCACGCACATCAGTAGTTATTGTTACTGGGAGGTTCAGAGGCTTGATTATTGGTATCATTATTGCCAGCGCAATGATTAAATAGATTATACGGCGATCCAGAGTCAGTATTTTATCATAATTTATCCGCATCGTTCTGTGTGTTTCCTTTAAGGGATTTTATTTTTAATCTCCCCCCATATATGTGCGTTCAATACCAAGGATAATACGTAGCGACATTGTTAAGCTACTGAGAGCAATACCCAGTAAAACTGCCCGGGTTGAGGCAGCCACCGGTACACGGAACAGCCATTGTGTTATCTCATTTATTCGTAAAAAGTTTAAGTTTTCCGGGATTAAACTGGAGAGCATTTCACCAAAGGGAATGCGGCCAATCATTACAATGATTGCAGCAATTAACATTATGGAAGCTTCCAGACTCCGTGCGCGAAATGCCCTGAATGCAGCTGATGCTACATAAAATGCAAGAATGGAAAAGACTGTGGCGGCCAGGGGCGTGGTCACGTTATTGAAAATCCACATAAACGGAGTGTCTTTCTCAATGCCCCAGATAAAACCACTGAAGGTCATACTTAATAGCGCAATAAACATTATTACACTGTATCCCCAACCTGCCTTGCCTTTAATGATTTTAGACAGGTGAACATGTGTTAAACTTACCACACCTAACAGTAGTGCAAAGTTGGAGATTATCTGATACCAGTCGGAGTAGCTTTCTAACAGATTAGTAGCCCAGCGTTGAGGACAATAATAAGTAAAAATCATTGTCATCCCGGAGAGGAATACGATTATTAAAGGCAAGCGTCGTTTCCACAGTTCCATTTCTCAGCCTCTTTATAAAACAGTAAAGAAGTGTTTAATTAACAAAAACACGCCATCCATTTTGGTAAAAACATTAAAAGTAACCAGGACGGTACCGATAAAAAGCAAGCTGGCTAAGACAATTTTCGCAGAGTCTACAGTTTTAAGTGTTCCCAGGAGTCTGGGTTCACGAGAGAGATAAACGCTGGCAGCATACAACTCTTCTCCAATCAGGCAATAATCGCAAGCAACAACAAAAAACGGGATTTGATAAGTTGAATCGGTGCCAGAAATCTGAATGGCTCCGGTGGTGGCGCCAGCTTCTGCTAATAACAGTGCCTCTGCGGCAAATGTTCCCAGAAAGAAATTGGCAGCTGGCTGTTCTCGCATCATCAACCCATCTACTGCGGCGGTATAACTGAATTGCTCGCCAGCGATGAAAAAGATGTCACTTGGATTATATTCTTCCGGACGCCCCGCGTTAACATAGGCTTGACGGACAACCTCCTGGCAAACCGTCATACATACAGGCCATTTATTGGGGACAATTATCCGGGAGCGATATTGTGCAGCCTTTTTCGCCACGTGTGCCAGAATGTTTACGGAACTGATAGTGGAGATCTCACCTATATCATAATAGCCCGTAAGATATAGAATTGGTTTGCCCATTTCCGTGGCTCTACCTACAGCTTCGTCTATCGCTTCCAAACCCGGGATTTTGCGAATGAACATATTGGGATTCTTCTGGGCAAGATGATAGAAAAGAATTACGAACACCAGCATCATCAGCATTAAGATGAAATTATTTAATTTGTGGAATGCGAACCAATTGGGGCGAGCTGTCGCACCGACGTAATAGGTGGTGGTTATACTTGTTTCATCGTCTGTGACCCCTAATTTGTAATAGAACTCTTTACCTGTTTCTGCAGTAACCTCAGCATACTGAAAATTTTCGTTTTTGCGAGAAAAACCAAAATACTTGGGTT
>CAYRXI010000064.1:16141-17333 GCA_964428255.1 uncultured Candidatus Sumerlaeota bacterium | reverse complement strand
GGGTCATCAGAAACAGGCGTTTACCGGTTGTTTGGTAGGAAATAACCTGCAAAATCACCGAAATTGCCTCTACCACAAAAATTCCACCAATAATCACCAGCAACAGCTCCTGTTTTATAAGCAATGCAGTTATGCCAATTATGGCGCCCAGCGCTTGTGAGCCGGTGTCTCCCATAAACACTTGCGCCGGATGCGAATTAAACCATAAGAAGCCAAAGCCCACTCCTACAGCCGCAGTTAATAAAATAGCCAGCTCACCCGCACCCGGGACATAAGGTAAGATTAAATATCGCGCAAAGTCCACTCTACCTACTAAATACGCAATGATACCAAAACATAACGCCACAATAATTGACACGCCGATGGCTAATCCATCCAGTCCATCAGTTAAGTTTACGGCGTTAGCCGTTGCTGTGAGCACTAAAGCTACAAACGGGATGAACCATATACCTAAATCAGGATACAGGTCTTTGAAAAAGGGGAAACACAGATGTGTGTTTCCCCTCATCCCCTTGTGGGCATAGTAGATGCCGTTATCGGCAAAATATAATATCAAACCTACACTTATACCCAATAATAACTGAGCTATAAGCTTAGCCCTTGCCGGAAGTCCCAGGCGACGTTTCTGTACAATTTTTACATAATCATCCCAGAATCCTAAAAGTCCAAAGGTCAGAGTAACGCCAAGAACAAGCCAGACTAAAAAGTTATCCAGACGGCAAAACAGTAAAACTGTAACCAGTAAAGCACCAATAATTATTACCCCCCCCATTGAGGGTGTGCCTTCTTTGGTTTTATGCATCTCATATAAATCAGGACAATTGGCTTTATTTATCTTTCGTACCAGGTCCCCGAGGCGCAACTGTTGTAGCAATTGAATTATCTTTGGTGCAATAATTAATACCAGTACAAACCCTACAGCCAGAGCTACGGCAGCTCGCACGGTTATATAACGTAATACTCGCAGGAAACTCAAATCTGGCGATATCTCCATCAACCATCTGGCAACCCAGTAAATCATTCAGCTGTACTACCTCCTACTCACACACCAACACCCATATTTGAATTAACTAAAGTATGTTTAAATCCTGCTATTATTCTTTCAAATTGCATCAATCTGGAAGCTTTTATCAGAACAAAATCTCCAGGCTGCAGAAATTCACTCAGAAATTTTGCGGTTTCATCTGGAGAA
>CAYRXI010000064.1:14931-16131 GCA_964428255.1 uncultured Candidatus Sumerlaeota bacterium | reverse complement strand
TGGAAGTAATAAGCCGTGCCATCACATTCTGTTACTGTCTTGGCTATCAGTCGTGCAGAATTACCCACCGCAATCACCGTGTCAACGCCGGCATCTACACAATATTTGCCAATAGCCTGATGAAATTGATTTGTCATAGAACCAAGCTCCAGCATATCTCCCAGCACTGCTATACTCCGACTCCTTTTCTGCTTTGTCTTATAATATCTGTTTATTTCAACCAATGACTGAATAGCACTGATAACGGCATCAGGCGATGAATTATAACAGTCTTTCACCAGATAAATCCCATGAACCTCTTCAATTTCCGACCGCATATTAAATGGCTTAAATGAACGCAGAGAATCAGTTATTTCATTAATGCTCTTACCCAGATTATGCAGAACCGCCGTAGCACAAAGAGCATTATAAATGTTATGTTTGCCAAAAAGATGTATTTCTGCCGCTGCAGATTTGCCCTTTATATTTAAAATAAACCGATAACCCCACGGCTCTATTAATTTAACCTCCGTGGCAGCATAATCCGCCTGTATATCAATCCCGAAGGATTCTATTTTCTTCGGTAATTTCTTTTCTGTCATTAACTTATGTGTCATTCCACAGTCAGCATTATAGATTAAAAGTGCATCAGATTTCAGTTCGTCCAGTACTTCGCCCTTTGCCTGAAGCAATGCCCTCTCACCACCTAATTTTCCTATATGGGCTGTTCCAATATTTACTATGACCGCTACATTCGGCTGTAAAATTTGCATTAACCGCCGTAATTCTCCCGCTTCGTTCATCCCGATTTCTTGCACCACAATCCGATGTGTTCTCTCCAGCCTCAACAAGTTAAGTGGCACCCCAATAAGATTATTGTAATTTTCCAGTGAGACCAGCGCATCCTCTGAACCTGCCAATCCAGTGGCAATCATCTCTTTGGTTGTGGTTTTTCCGGCACTGCCTGCTATTACCACGACCTTTTCCAGTGCTACTTTCTGCAACCAAAGAGCAGCTATATCACCCAACGCCTTTAAGGTATCATCCACGCAAACTAACCAGATGTTATGTTTTTTCTCCTTGAGTTGTGCCACGATTTCCTTATCAGAGGCAATCACACCACTGGCGCCCTTTTCAATAGCAACGCCGATAAATTTATTGCCATCAAATTTCTCTCCCTTCAGCGCCACAAATGTCTCTCCGCGTTTGATGGATCGGCTA
>CAYRXI010000064.1:13323-14921 GCA_964428255.1 uncultured Candidatus Sumerlaeota bacterium | reverse complement strand
ACATTGCCCTGGACTAATTCCCCTCCCGTCTTTTCTATTATTTCTCTCAGTAGTAATTCCATTTTTTCACCCCACTTATTTTGGTATTGTCTTAATTGCACAGAACATTCATTCTGGCTGCAATTGCTTCTCTTGCCACTTCTCGGTCATCAAAATGAATTATTTTATCTCCAATTATTTGATAATCCTCATGTCCCTTGCCCATAATAATTACCAGGTCCTGCTCTTGTGCCAGATTTATGGCGTAAAAAATTGCCTCTCTACGGTCAAGAATTTTTCGGTATCGTTCAGCCGGGAAATTAATTTCTAATAAGCCCGTTTCTGCCTCGTTGGCTATAAGCGCCGGGTCTTCTGAACGCGGATTATCACTGGTGATGATTATAAAATCACTATATTGTGCAGCTGCCTTGCTCATTAGTGGTCTCTTCTGTCTATCCCTGTCTCCACCGCATCCAAATACTGTAATTATCCGTCGCGGATTCAGTCTTTTAACTGATAATAAAGCCTGCGTAATCGCCTCGGGCTTATGCGAGTAGTCAACCAGAACTGTGAATGTCTGGCCACATTCCACCCGCTCAAGTCGTCCCGGTACTCCACTTAATAGCTCAACACCTCGCACAATTTCCTCCAGCGCAATTCCCGCAGCCCAGCTGGCACCAGCCGCAGCCAAAATGTTGTAAATGTTAAACTCACCGATTAATTTGGAAGTAAAGACTACCCGCCGCCCAAACAGGTTAACGTCTATTATCATTCTGTTAATATCAAATTCCCAGTTTCTTGCCACTAAATTTGCCTGTTCATTATGTATGCCATAGCTGAGTTTATCACCCATGAAATGCTCGTAAAATTCTCTGCCTGTCGTATCATCAATATTAAATACACCAGTAGCTTGCGGATTAGCCTGTACATAGTCACTAAAAAATCGCCATTTGACTGCCTTGTATTCGTCCATTGTCTTATGATAGTCTAAGTGGTCTTGTGATAAGTTGCTGAATACTCCTACATCAAATCTTATTCCCTCAATACGATATTGCGCAATACTATGAGATGAGACTTCCATCACCAGGGTATTAATGTTTCCCTTATAGCGCATCTGCCATATGATTTGCGCCAGTTCAGTAGCTGGCGGAGTGGTATGTTTTGCCGCAATACACTTATTGCCCCACCGATAGTTGATTGTCCCAATAACTCCTACCTCTCTGCCTCCTGCCTTAAATATTGACTCCAGCAAATATGTGGTAGTGGTTTTACCAGTTGTGCCTGTTACTCCGACAGTTGTGCAGTCTCTGGCTGGGGAATTATAAAATGCATGCGATAATCTTGCCAGCGCAGCTTGAGTGTTGGGGACCTCAATGACCAGTACATCTTCAGGAATTGGCGATGGGAGTTGGGTGCCTTTTTCCACAACAATAACTGCAGCACCGCGCTGCACTGCCTCAGAGATGAATAAATGTCCATCAGTCTTTACTCCACGGACCGCAACAAAACAATATCCGCTCTTCACTTCGCGTGAATCCTCGGTGATTCCCGTGATTTCAATGTTTTTTAATACCTTTGTTTGAGTTCCAACTAATCCTGCCACAGATTGTATTTCCTCC
>CAYRXI010000064.1:12886-13233 GCA_964428255.1 uncultured Candidatus Sumerlaeota bacterium | reverse complement strand
CAGTCGTTATTTATTTTTGTTTGCCTGTAACTCGGCAAGTTCCTGTTCACTGAGTTTCCCGAAAACCAATATGCACTCGGTGTCAGGTTTAATTTCTGTGCCTGGCAGCGGCGACTGGTCAATTACCACTCCACTACCCACAAAAATAGGAGTAATATTATACTTTGCCAGTTTTTTTAACGCTTCGCGCATACTCACTCCTGTTAAATCCGGCATACTGGAACTACCAGGCAGTGTCACCGACTCTATCTTGGTTGCTGATGCTGATTCTGCTGAAGTAGCTGAAGATGTTGAGCCTCCCGATTTTGTTGCACTTTCTTCATTTGCTATCAGCACAGGTGTTGCTT
>CAYRXI010000064.1:12652-12876 GCA_964428255.1 uncultured Candidatus Sumerlaeota bacterium | reverse complement strand
TGAGTCTTTATTTCTTCGCTTGGTTGAATATGAAAAATTTTGATGGCAGCCTCTGCAATATTTTTGAACACCGGTGCAGCTACCTGACCACCTAAGTATTGTGCCCGCGGATTATCTATCCACACATATATGCAAATTTTCGGTGCTTCCAGGGGTAATACACCCACAAAGGAAGAAATATACGCTTGCTCTGAATATGGAACCTTCCGTGCTGTTCCTGTCTT
>CAYRXI010000064.1:10026-12642 GCA_964428255.1 uncultured Candidatus Sumerlaeota bacterium | reverse complement strand
CCGGTAGCCAGGAATTCGTGCTCTTTTACCAGTGCCATCGCGTACTACCTCTTCCATTAACTCCAGCATATGCTGGGTTACGGCTGGTCTTACTACCTGATTCACAACCTGAGGCTTATTTTCTTTTAATACCTCACCTTGAGCATTTATAACCCGGCGCACCACATATGGTTTCATCATATAACCATTATTCGCAATCGCAGCTGCGCCATGAGCTAATTGTAACGCAGTCGCTGCAATTTCATAGCCTATTGCCCACGAGGTCTTTGACATTGCAGACCATTTCTTATGTCCGGGAGGATACAACAAACCGCCATCCTCACCCGGTAAGTCAATCCCGGTTTTTTGTCCAAAGCCAAAAGTCTCAAGCTGTTTATAAAATTTCATATCCGGCAGTCTCTCCGCCAATCGCGCTGTCCCCACATTACTGGATTCAGAGAAAGCCTTACGAATTGGCACAATCCCCATTGGATGCACATCCCTGATGGCACGACCATGAAAATAGACCGCTCTACCCCCCCCACAATCTACGATCTCATTTAAATTAATAAGACCATGCTGGAGTAAAGTAGAATAGGTGAAAACCTTAATTGATGACCCGGGAGTAATAGGTGCTGAGATGGCATTGTTTCTTCTCAATTCTAAAGGATAAGGCTTATAATTATTCGGATTAAAGGAAGGTAACGAAACCATTGCCAGCACTTCGCCCGTTGGAATGTCCAGCACAACCACTGCGCCAGCGTCTGCCTTTTCATTAACCAGTGCGTTGCGCAATTCACGCTCTGCTATATATTGCAAAGACCTATCAATGGTTAGCTCCAGAGAACATCCTTTGGTTTTTTCCACTTCCTCATCCGGCATCTCTTCCAGCAGAACCCTTGTCCCACCACGAGCGGTAAAAATTTTGGACGACCCGCCTCGTAAATATTCATCATATTGATATTCCAATCCGGACATTCCACGATTATCCCCATATTCATCCAGCACCACATAACCTAACACCGGAGCCAGTAAGTCATCATAAGGATAAGTGCGCTTTCCCTCAGTTCTGAAAAACAGCGCATATTGGTTAAGATTATATTCCTTTATCACCGATTCAATTTCTCTGGCTTGTTCAAAAGAAATTTGACGGGCAATCACCACACTTTTACGCTGCTTTTCCATCAATTTGTCGTAGATTTCCTGGTAGGGGCGGTAAACTATGCTGGCAATTCTTCGGGCTATGGCTGGCTCATGGGCTTTGATCCGGTTGGGCTCACAATATAAAGAGTACACCATTGTGCTGGTTGCAAGAACATCACCATTGCGGTCAACAATATCGCCTCGTCGCGGCGCAATTTCTACTACCGCATAGTGTTGTTTTGCTGCCAGCTCTACGTATGTCTGGTGGCATACTATCTGTATATAATATAGACGTATTGCCAGAGAGATAAAGCCAATCATCAGACAGATTGCCACCAGCAATAACCGTAGTTTGTAAGCCCTTGTTAACGTTGACACGGTACTCTGCTCTTCTTAATTCCCGATTATCTGCATATTTAATATTGCTAATTATACTAATCACGTTTTAACTTACTTCTCTTTACCCTGAGTTTGCTGGGCTTCGGATGGCTGAGTGGGATTAAAAATCGTATTTAACAACCGGCGCATCCCATTTACTTGAGGGAACTCTTCACTGGTTTCCTGTGCCACACTGCACTCTGTTTCCATCGCTTTATATTTAGCCAATAATTGCGTTGGCACTGTCATATACTCCAGCTCTTCCAACTTAGTATCTAGCAGTTTAAGTTCCTTGAAGGCAATCTCTCTTAGCCGTTCATCCTTTTCTAAACTAAATATTTTAGTCTGCAAATTTTTATTATAATCTGCCAGCCGCAGTCTATATCGTTGCAAAATTAAAGTCTGAATTCTTAAATCTCGTGTCTTAAATTCTAACCATAATTGTGCCGTTAACAGGGTAATGATAAAGAAAAACCAGAACAGGCATCTTACAATGGTTCTTGTATTCAAAATTAAATATTTTCGGGATATGAGTTTGCAGTACGTTAAAGAAGCCATTTATTTATTCTCCCGAAGATTAATATTTATTTCGGGATTATATTCACACCTCAATGAATTAGCTCTTCCTTTCAATAACTCTCAGCCTTGCACTCCGCGCACATGGATTTTGTTTTATCTCTGCTGGTGTTGGCTTCACTGGCTTTGGTGTTAATATTTGATATTGTTTCCCGCTTAATTCGCTTAACTCGCCGCGTTCTGCGCTTCTAAAACTACTTTTTACTATTCGGTCTTCGCCAGAGTGATAACTGATTACTGCCATTCTTCCCGCTGGTTTTAGACTCCTCAATCCTGCCACTACTCCTTCGCGCAGATTTTCCAGTTCATTATTAACTGCCACTCTTAGAGCCTGAAACACAGTAGTCGCAGGATGATGTCGCCGACGATGGCTTGCCTTTCCCTTGGCTTTAACAACGATTTCTGCCAGCTCAGTCGTGCTACGTATGGGCTGTCTCTCACGATAATTTACAATAGCCTTTGCTATTCGCTTTGCCAGTGGCTCATCTCCATAGCGCCAGAAGATATCTGCCAGCTCTTGCCAACTTAGCCGGTTGACTA
>CAYRXI010000064.1:8706-10016 GCA_964428255.1 uncultured Candidatus Sumerlaeota bacterium | reverse complement strand
CTCTTCTATAGTAAGTGTCTGGGTTTCTTGATTAAAACGCCCATCCAGTGGCCCATTTAGCGAGAAGCTTAAGCCCCGTCCCGGTTCAAATAATTGGTCGGCGCAAAATCCGGCATCTAGTAGTATGCCATCTGCACCTGATCCACCACACGCCAAAATAGTTTCCTCTACTTTAGTATAACTACTGCAAAAAAGTCTGAAATTCTTCTCGGTGAAGCCAACCTCAAGCAAATTCTCTCTAGCCTTTTTCAACATCAGCGGGTCTACATCTAACCCGATTAACAACCCCGTAGGCAAAATGTGCGGCAAAAGTGCCAGTGCGTGTCCGGCTACACCGATTGTTCCATCAACCAATAATTGCCCGGGACGAGGCGTAAGCCATCCCACCACCTCTGCGACCATAACCGGCTTATGCAAGGAAGAGCCCATCCTGTTAATATGCCAAAGAACAAAAAGTTATTTAAAAATCTTATCACTTATAATCTGAAGTTGCGGAATATAAGTATCAATGGCATCTTCAAATTTCTCCTTGGGCCAGATTTGAAAATAATGCCACCTGCCCACAATATATGCCTCATCTTTAATGTTTGCCTTTTCCAGTAAGGTCGGTCTAATTGCTATCCGGCCTGCAGTGTCCACCTGCTGATAAAAACCAGTTGCAGAAAATGTCATACTCAATTGATTGACATTGCTCTGAAACTCAGGAAAACTCTGCATCTTTTCTACCATTTTGATATATGAGCTTAGTGGATATACATTTATAATCGTTTCTACTGATAGACATTCGACAACTGTATTCTGGTCGTTTTTATAGTGCGTTTTAAGAATATCACGAAAAATGGGAGGTAAAACTACCCTATTTTTATCATCAATACTCATCAAAAAATGTCCGATGAAATATGGTGGTGTATGCAACGGCTTCACGATATCATCTCCCACTTTTCAACACATCAACACATAAACAGCCATAATTCTACACTCACCATATTTCTCATATCAATGTTTTTCTTTCAAGATTTCGTTCTTTTCTGTTTTTTATCAAATATTGTAGTTTTTGTTAAAATTAAATACTATATATTGACTAATTGTTGGCTTGTTGCAATTTAAATTTTACCTTTTTGCCCTTTAAAAAAACTGAATTAAAAAAAATATTGAAATCGTTTACTACTAAACCTCACAATTAAACGTTTTAAATTGTAGTTGATAAAAATGAAAAATCACCCGGCAAAATTTGAAATCTCTCTCAGGAGTATAAACCTATGAAATATGATGTTAAGGATTTGCGATTGGCACAGTCCGGTGAATTGAGA
>CAYRXI010000064.1:2741-8696 GCA_964428255.1 uncultured Candidatus Sumerlaeota bacterium | reverse complement strand
TTGCTCGCACCAAACCCCTCGCCGGAGTGCGTATGAGCTGTTGTTTGCATGTTACCACGGAAACCGCCAATTTAATGCTGACTTTGAAGGAGGGGGGGGCAGATGTGGTGCTCTGTGCTTCCAATCCTCTTAGTACCCAGGATGATGTAGCCGCTGCTCTGGTCAAAAAATATAAAATCCCCGTCTTCGCCATTAAAGGTGAAGATACTGATACATACTACAAACACATTGCAGCCGCACTGGCACATTTCCCGCAGATTACTATGGATGACGGAGCCGACCTCGTCTCTGCACTTCAGTTTATTGCTACAGAAAATTTTAATGCCATTCCTGCTCCAGTGAAAAAATGGTACGATACGCTCTCACCAGCCGTTGCCAGAAAATTAATTAGTGGAGTAATTGGCAGTAGTGAAGAAACTACCACAGGTGTTATACGTCTGAGAGCTATGGAACGCGACGGTGTTCTTAAATTCCCGGTCATTGCCGTTAACGAAGCCAATACCAAACATCTCTTTGATAATCGCTACGGCACCGGTCAATCCACCATTGACGGCATTTTACGTGCCACCAATCGGCTGTTTGCCGGCAGCACCGTCGTAGTTTGCGGCTATGGCTGGTGTGGCAGAGGCGTGGCAACTCGCGCCAGTGGTATGGGTGCCAATGTTATTGTTACTGAGACCAACCCCTTACGCGCACTGGAAGCCGTGATGGACGGCTATAGAGTCCTTCCAATGATTGAGGCTGCCAGTGTCGGTGACATCTTTGTAACAGTTACAGGCAACATTAACGTAATTGACCTTCAGCATTTTCTGAAAATGAAGGATGGTGCTATTGTCTGCAATTCCGGTCATTTCAATGTGGAAATAAACTTAACCGCTCTGGAATCACTGGCTACAAGAAAACGTGAAATACGTCCGTTCGTGGTGGAGTATCAGCTGAAGAACGGAAAAAATATTTATGTACTTGGTGAAGGGAGATTAATTAACTTAGCTGCAGCTGAAGGACATCCAGCCTGTGTAATGGATATGTCGTTTGCGAATCAGGCGCTCTGCGCTGTTTATCTAAAGCAAAATGCTAATAAACTTGAACCCCGGGTCTATGGCGTTCCACCTCACATAGATGAAGAAATCGCCCGTCTCAAACTTCAAACAATGGGGATAAAAATAGATAAACTAACTCCTGCCCAGAAAAAATATTTAGCCTCCTGGGAAATGGGAACCTGATAATCTTGAGATTCAAAGAATATTGAAGTAGATGTTAAGGGAATGATTTTTTTTGTAAGGAACCTGAAAACAAAACCTCCAGCAGTATTTTACTAAATCATCGCCACAACAATTTAGCTCTAATACTTAATTATAATTTTCACAAACTCTTAGTTTCTGAAGAGTAAGATTATATTAAAAAAAGTTAGTGGAGTGATTGGTTGTTAATTAACATTAAGAAGCTGCTTAACTAATGGCACGGCAGAAGCTGCATCAGGTCCATACCCATCGGCTCCAATACGTTTTTGAAAGTTTTCATCTACAGGTGCTCCGCCAATAATAACTTTATTTTTCACTCCTGCCGCTCTCAATGTTTTCAAAGTGGAGTCCATTTTTTCCATAGTGATGGTTAATAAGGCTGACATTCCAATAACAGCCTGGGGATATTGTTTAGCAACTTCCAAAAATTTTTGTTCGGTTACATTTACCCCAAGGTCAATAATTTGAAAACCTGCTCCCTCCAACATCATTCCTACCAGATTTTTTCCTATGTCATGCATATCTCCTTCTACTGTGCCGAGTATTACAATCCCCTTGGGCTGAATCCCCCCCTTGATCAATAAAGGCCGAATCAGTTCCATCCCGGCTTTCATTGCCTTGGCAGAGATTAATACTTCCGGCACAAAATATTCGCCATTTTTAAACCGTTTGCCTACTACATCCATTCCCGCAATCAACCCTTTATTAAGAATGTCGTGTGGTGAAATGCCCTCTTCAATTGCCTGTCTGACCAATTCCTCTACACCCGGCTGTCCTTTCTTTTCGGGCGGATAATTGGACTGGCTGTTAACATGCCCACAGATAACATTCTCGGCAATTAACCACACGTTAATCATTGCTTCACTCCTTTTAAAATGTTTAGGTTGTTATAAATAGTGAAAAAACAAATAATAATTTAAACTATGCATTTTTTTGTCCTGCTGATTCAATCAAAAAATGTTAGAAATTCTCTTTGTCCTGCATGGGATTTCTTCTTAAATTCATATTGCTTTTTAAACATCATACTCAGTAATCTCATTGTTTCAGGAGTCTGACACTATGTGTGCTGTTTGTGGTAAAATTTATATTGACCGCAGCCGTAAGGTTGACCCGCAATTGATTGAAAAAATGTCTTATTTAATGCGCCATCGCGGTCCAGATGATGCGGGTTTCTACGTAAAGAAAAATGTTGGATTGGGACATCGTCGGCTTTCAATAATTGACCTCGCTTGCGGGCATCAACCTTTGACCAATGAAGATAATTCATTGGTAATAGTATATAACGGTGAAATTTACAATTATCGCACCTTGCGATTGGAGTTGCAAAAAAAAGGACACCAATTCAAAACCAATTCAGATACTGAAGTGATTCTGCATCTCTTTGAAGATGAAAAAGAACAGTGTGTGAATAAATTATGGGGAATGTTTGCCTTTGCCATCTGGGATGAAGCCAACCAGCAGCTCTTTCTCGCCCGTGACCGCCTTGGAAAAAAGCCCCTGTATTACACACTACAGAATGATTGTTTTCTCTTTGCCTCCGAACTGAAGGCACTGTTAATTGATACCGATGTTAGTCTTAATTTAGATGAAACCGCCATTCATGATTATCTGACTTTTCAGTATGTTCCTTATCCCTCCACGATCTTCAAAGGCATATATAAAATGCCACCTGCCAGCTATCTCATATTCGCACACGGAAAAATCAGTATAAATCGCTACTGGGAACTTCAATATGAACCTAAACAGGAAATAACTTTTGAGCAGGCAAAAGAGAAAACCAGGGCTCTATTAGATGATGCAGTAAAAATAAGACTGGAAAGCGAAGTGCCTCTGGGAGTCTTTCTCAGCGGGGGCGTGGATTCCTCAGCAGTAGTAGCATTTATGCGTCGGCATATTACTGGAGAACTTAAGACCTTCAGTATTGGCTTTGAGGAAGAAGAGTTTAATGAACTGCCTTATGCCCGCAAAGTCGCGCAATTATTTGAAACCAACCACCAGGAATTTATTGTCAAGCCCGATGCCATTGCGGTTTTACCTCATCTGGTGTGGCATTTTGATGAACCATACGCTGATTCTTCAGCGCTTCCTACTTATTATGTGGCGAAAATGGCGCGGCAATACGTTACTGTCGCCCTCAATGGTGACGGGGGGGATGAAAGTTTTTGCGGCTACACACGCTATCAGGGCTTTCGCCCGTTTCAGCGATTTAGTCATATTCCGGTAGTATTAAGAAAACAGCTCCTTAAACCCTTATCGCGATTTTTGTTTAATCAATTTCCTGACAATGTACTCTTTGAAAAACTCTTCTATATAACTGACGTTTCCCTGATGTCACCGGAGGAGCAATATGCGCAGATGATGATTATATTTCGCGATTATATGAAGCCACTGATGTATAGCGAGCGGCTACTTCCATTGGTTAAGCAAAAAAAATCAATAGAGAGAACACTGTCATTTATGCGAGACGAAAAACTGCGCTATATGATTGATAAAATGAATTATTCGGATATTATGACGTATCTGGTAGATGACCTTCTGCCCAAAATGGACCGGATGACTATGGCACATAGCCTGGAGGGGCGTTCACCATTTCTGGACCATCGGATACTGGAATTTGCAGTCAGTTTACCGCCTGAAATTCGCTTCAAAAACAACGTACTTAAATATTTGTTAAAACATGCATTAACTGGAATTTTACCGGATGATATTCTCTGGCGTCAGAAGCGCGGTTTTGGCGTTCCTATCAGCCACTGGTTTAAGAAGGAACTGTTTGATTTTGCACGTGAAGTTTTGCTATCCCGTCGTGCCATAGAACGCGGCTTATTTAAAATGAAATATATCCAGAAGTTGCTTGATGACCATCAGCAAGGTCGTCAGAACCATCACCATCGTCTCTGGGCGCTATTAAATCTGGAACTCTGGTTCCGCACGTTTGTTGACAGAACTGATATTACAGAGGGCCCTATAACTTTATAATCCCGCGTTTATTTAAATGTCAGTGGTAAAAAATAAATACCGAGTGCTCTTGCTTACATCAACCTCTTGTATTGGCGGAACTGAACGAATGGTGTTTAACTTTCTCTCATCAGCCAACCGAGAAAAATTTGAATATCATATCTTATCTCTATTTGGTGATGAGTCTTTGACCCGATTATGTTCTGCAGAAGGATTCTCCTCCAGAAATCTGAGCCGTTTTGGTTCTATGTTTCTCTTCTTGCCGCAACTATTAAAAGTCTGCTCCTATTGTAAGAAGCACAGTATCCAGCTCATCCAGACCTTCGGTTTGCGTGCAGACATCATTGGAAGAGTTGCTGCACGGCTTGCCGGTGTCCCGGTAGTCATCTCCAGCATTCGCAGTCCAGACCCCTGGCGTAAATTCTGGCACACCCTGCTCGACCGCATTACAGCCACCAATGTAGACCTGTTTATCTCTAATTCTGAAGCCGGACGCAAGAGTAGAATAGAACGAGAAAAATTCTCCCCCGATAAAATTGTAGTAATTCATAATGGGATTAAGATTCCTGTTTTGCCTGATTCTGCAGAGCGTCTTAAATACAGAGAAAAGCTACTACAGAGTTCAGCTCCAAGATTTGTAATCGCTGTCATCGCCAATTTTCGCCCTATGAAGGGACATACTTACATTATTGAAGCAGCAAAACTACTTGTGCCACAAATTCCAGAAATTTTATTTGTCTTTGCTGGGGGGGGAAGTGAAGAACATAAAATCCGAAATTTGGTTTATAATGATGCATTATTAAATAAAGCAGTGCTTTTCATCGGCATGATTAATAACCCGCTGGAGTTACTTTTTGCCAGTGATGTTTACCTGCTGGCATCTCATTGGGAAGGATGTCCGGTTTCTCTACTGGAGGCTATGGCAACAGAAACACCGGTAATCGCCACTAAAGTCGGTGGCATTCCCGAAATTGTTACTGATAAAGAAACAGGCTTGCTTATTCCTCCTGCCGACCCTCAATCTATGGCTAATGCAATATTAAGACTTTATCATAACCCGGAGTTACGCAGGCGTCTTGCTCAAAATGCGCGAAAACGGGTAGAACAATATTTTTCACTTGAGATTATGGTGGAAAAAATTGAGTCATTATTCACAGAGTTGATAAATAAAAAACTGCAAATTAAAAGTAGTCTATGACGGAAAAGACCGACGCAAAAAAAATTAAAATAATTTTTGTTATTGGTAGCCTGAATCTGGGAGGTGCTGAAGGACAACTGGCAGAACTTGCCATTCGCCTGGATAAAAATGTTTTTGATGTAGAGATTTGTTGTATTGCTCAAGGCGGTCCATTAATGGAGCTAGTCTCGCGTCACGGCATAAAAACTCGCATTTTTAAATTTTATCTGGTTCATGGCAAGTATTCGCCTTATTCCTATTTTCATCTACCACGAGAATTATGGCGTATTTATCGCTATTTTAAGCAGGCTAAGCCTGATATTGTGCATGCCTTTCTTTACACCGCTTACGTTGTTGGAATTTTATGCGCCAGACTGGCAAAAGTGCCTGTAACAATCGCCAGTAGACGAAGTCTGGGATATTTTAAAGAAAATAATATTCTAAAGCAACCTCTGGAAAACTTCATTAATAAACTGACAGATTATGTCCTGGTAAACTCTGAAGCTGTCCGCCAGGATGTTCTTCGCCGTGAGAAAATTGACCCCGGAAAAATCCATTTGATATATAATGGTGTGGACCTGA
>CAYRXI010000064.1:0-2604 GCA_964428255.1 uncultured Candidatus Sumerlaeota bacterium | reverse complement strand
AAGTTTATTTTTGTGGGCAGGGATGGTGGAATGAAGGCAGAACTGGAACAACTGACAAAAAGTTATGCCCTCACAGACATCATTATCTTTACCGGAGATAGACGTGATATTCCAGAATTAATGCAACTCTTTGATATCGTCGCACTTGCCTCTTATGAAGAAGGCTTCTCCAACGTCATCCTGGAGGCAATGGCAAGTGGAAAACCTGTAGTGGCGACCAGTGTGGGCGGTAATCCAGAGGCGATAGTTCACGGTGAAACTGGACTCATTGTCCCCCCCCGCACGGCCCCTGCCCTGGCTGAAGCTATAGGTCAATTACTGGCAGACTCACAACTTCGCAAAACTATGGGCGAAAAAGGCAGGCAACGTGTGCAACAATTTTTCAGCATTGACCGCTTGCTAAATGAGATGCAAAACTTCTACCTGAATGCTATTAAAAAAAATCAAAATCTCAGGTTAATCTAATAAAACTGCTCACCTGTTGACAGCACTCCCTCACAATTGCCACAATAACAACATTTAACTTGTGTTAAGGGAAGGAATTTTGTGAGAAAAAAACTACAACAAGTTCTCTATCAGGCAATTTACGAATCTGCCGAGATTTTACTTCGCCACTTTGGCAAGGTAAAAAATGTTGAATATAAAAGCACGGTCTTTGACATAGTTACTGAAGCAGACCGGGAAAGCGAAAAACGCATTACTGAGATAATTAAAACCAACTTTCCTGACCATCAGATTCTTGCCGAAGAACACAACAAGAATCCTGTACCCGGAAGCGAATATCGCTGGATTATTGACCCGCTTGATGGCACCACTAACTTCTCCCATTCATTGCCTATTTTCTCTGTTTCAATCGGCGTTGAAGAAAATGGCAATGTAATTATGGGTGCAGTGTATAATCCCGTCTCTCGTGAATTATTTTATGCTGGCCGCGGCGAAGGTGCCTGGCTCAATGAAATGCCAATTCACGTTAGCAACATTGCTGAGCTTAATCAGGCACTCCTCGTTACTGGATTTCCTTATGACCGGCGCCATATTGACCGCCTGATGAAATACGTGCGTGAGTTTCTGATTAACTCTCACGGCTTATTACGCCTTGGCTCTGCTGCTCTGGACCTGTGTTATGTTGCCTGTGGCAGATTAGAGGGCTTCTGGGAATTTTTCCTCAATCCCTGGGATACAGCAGCTGGCTATCTCATTGTGGAAGAAGCCGGGGGCCAAGTCACCGATTTTCGAGGTAATCCATATTCAATATATGAAAAACAAATTCTGGCTACCAACGGCAAAATTCATAACGCTATGCTTACTATCCTTAATGATTAAACTCATCCTTATGACAATTAGTCATGTCAGCCCGAATTATACTTCAATTCTCAATTATAACCACGGCAACTGCCACTTGTTGAGAATGCGAAAGGCTGACACATAATGTCCTGCCCCCGAGTTCATTACAAATCTTGGCTGCCTCTCCGTATATAACGAGATTTGGTTTTCCTGAATTTTCATTAACTATCTCAATATCATGCCAGCGAATATGGTGTGATTTCCCGGTCCCAATAGCTTTTAGAAATGCCTCTTTGGCTGCAAAACGCACTGCAAAATGCTCAACAGGTGATACAAAACGACGACAATACTCCTGCTCTACCGGAGTAAATAATCTGGCAAGCATGCGCTCTCCATATTTCTCCATTGAGTTTTTAAAACGACACACGTCAACTGCATCTATCCCGATTCCAACTATCATCTTGTCTCCCGTTTCAGAAATTATGGTTTCTCAAAATTTGCTGATAAATCTCTTCTATTTTCCGACAATGAGTTGACAGAAGACACTTCTCACGCACTAATTCTCTGGCAGCCGCGCCCATTTGCTGGCGTTTTTCACGATTGGTTGCCAGCCTTAAAATTGCCGAGCTCAATTGCTCTACGTCATCCAGTTCCACCAGATATCCGGTGCGGTCTTCTTCAATTATTTCTGGAATACCGCCAACTCTTGTACCTATACTTGGCACACCTAAATACCCGGCTTCAATAATTGTTCTTCCGAAACCCTCCTCTGACGAGATTAACAGATTTATATCTATCCCAGCGTATACCTGAGCAATATTGCGCCGAAAAGGCAAAAAATGCACCTTATCTTCAAGCTGAAGATTTTTTGCCATCATCTTAAGTCTTTCAAGATATTTAAGCCGTCCATGTCTCGGGTCTCCGACGAACACAAAGGTAATGTGCGGAAATTCATTAAGAACTTTTCGCGCAGCAAGCAGGGTTATTTGTTGCCGTTTGCGTGCCTCTATACTGCCAATTTGCCCCACTACCACCTCCGACGGTGGAATGCAAAGCTCAGTCCTTATGTTCTCATCATTTGCTGGAACGTTAAATTCATCTTCATCCACTGCATTATAAATCACCGTGACGCGGTCGTACAGTGGCGAGTGCTTAAAAATTTCTGCCATTGCTCTGGAGACTGCGATTATTCTCGCCGCACGTGACAGGTAATAATGCTGTATCTGTTTTTGAGTTATATTCAGCCGAATGTGTGCAACCAGAGGAATGTTTAAATTATGACTCGCTAACACAGCGTAAGGCATCACATAAAATTCATTG
>CAYRXI010000063.1:17168-17553 GCA_964428255.1 uncultured Candidatus Sumerlaeota bacterium | reverse complement strand
AATTTGACCAAAGCCAGAAGCTGCTTTGAAAAGAAAGTTCTCCACCAGAAAATTCAACAACTGGTTAACAATATTTTAAACTCGGCCTAACTTTCCTGACCTGGAAGCTGATTTGTGATTGAAAAAGTTTACATATATAAATGCCCGGGTTATGCTGAACTTCACTCCGCGGAGCTAAATCAGTTTCTCGCAGAAAATTTTAACGCGCTCAAAACCGGTCAGACCGTGCTGGTGAAGCCCAATCTGGTTCGGGAGAGTGCGCTGGACTCGGATGAATGGGAATCTGTGATTACCAATGGCGAGGTGATAAAACTCGTCTGCCTGAAAGTGGCAGAACAACTCCAGAATCGCGGCAAAATCATCATTGCCGATTCGCCTGAGACCG
>CAYRXI010000063.1:16649-17158 GCA_964428255.1 uncultured Candidatus Sumerlaeota bacterium | reverse complement strand
CCAGCGTCTCCGCCTGAATGAACTGCAACAGCATTTTCGTCAGCATACGCAGATTGAACTCCTGATTCTGGATTTACGTCGGGAAATCTGGCGCAAAGTGGATGGTGTCATCGTGGATAAACGCCCTCATCCCGGTGACCCTGCCGGCAACGTGGCTATTAATCTCGGTAAACAGAGCTGCTTTTACGGCAAAACCAACGAAGACTACTATGGCGCTACCTTTGACAAGGCAGAAACGCAACGGCATCACCACGGCGAAGTCCACGAATATCTGCTGACGTGTTCATCAGTGTTCCCAAACTGAAGACGCACAAAAAAGCCGGCATAACCTGCTGTCTGAAAAACCTCGTGGGCATCAACGCCGACAAAAACTGGCTGCCACACCACACCGAGGGCTTCCCCGACCAGGGTGGCGACCAGTTTCCCCGAAAAACCGTTAAAACGCTCGGTGAATTCGTCTTGCAGGAGAAAATAAAAGCCCTGTTAAAAAATTCCCTGTTCCTCAGCAG
>CAYRXI010000063.1:11557-16625 GCA_964428255.1 uncultured Candidatus Sumerlaeota bacterium | reverse complement strand
TATCCGCAGTGGCAACTGGTACGGCAATGATACCGTATGGCGAATGGTGCTAGACCTGAATAAAATCCTGTTTTATTTTGATGCCAGTGGTAGAGTTCGCCCCCATCCCCGGGAATTTATCGGCGTGGTGGATGGCATAATCGCCGGCGAAGGCAATGGTCCGCTCTCCCCCGATCCCAGATCTGCCGGACTGCTCGTTATCGGACGCGACCCCATGGCCATTGATATTACCTGTGCCCGCCTGATGGGCTTTGACTGGCGCAAAATACCCACTCTCTCACACGCACTCACACTCGCAGATTTCCCTATCACCAGCGTTCGTAACCCTGACACCGACATCCTACTTATTTCCAATCTGCCACAGCTGAATCAAAAATTGCTGGGCGAACTGGAACGCACAGCATCGCTGAATTTTAAGCCGGCGCCCGGCTGGCGCGGACAGATTGAATTTTAAGCGTCTCCCGGCATTTTAAAAAGGAGCTACGCAGCTGATGAAAACACTGCTGAAATCTCTGGAGGCACGCGTCAGAGTCTCCTGGCTCTTCGGCGCTAAATTTAGACGCTATCTGGAGTTTTTAAATCACTCCCAGAACTGGTCTGCCGAGCAACTCCGCCACTATCAGCATCAGCAATTTCAATCCCTGCTTCAATTCGTCCTCCGCACCGTCCCTTATTATCAGCAACGCCAATCCGCCTACCGCGCACAGCGGGTGGAAGACCTCCCATTGCTGACCAAAGCCGAACTCCGCCAGCACAATCCGGAATTCGTCTCCAGAAAGTTCTGGCGTCCCCTGTTAATAAAAGCCTTCACCAGCGGCACCACCGGCACGCCCCTGCAACTCTGGCGCAGCTGGGACTCCGTCGTCCGTGAAAATGCCTTTCTGGCTCGCCACTGGCAATGGGGCGGATACACTCCCGGTGCGCCCCGCGTCTTCCTCCGCGGTGATATGCCTGTCCCAGCACACCAATCTTGCCCCCCTTTCTGGAAATTTATCCCTCCCCTGAATATGCTGGTTATGTCCTCTTACCACCTCTCTCCGCAGAACATCCCCCATTACATAGACAAATTGCGCGAGTTCCGCCCCCAACTGATTCAAGCCTATCCCTCCTCCATCTATCTGCTGGCGCACTTCGTTCTTGAGCATGGTATCACTGACCTCCGTGTCCCGTTGATTGTCACCTCCTCCGAGACCCTGTTAGACTACCAGCGCACTGCCATCGTGCAGGCTTTTTCCTGCCGGCTCTTTGACCATTACGGCAATGCCGAACGCAACGTCCTTATCGGCACCTGCGAGCACGGCAACTATCATATCTTTTCAGAATATGCCCTGGTGGAGCTACTGCCCACGGCTAATCCCGATGAATTTGAACTGGTCGGAACTGGTTTCATTAACCTCGCTATGCCGCTTATACGCTATCGTACCGGCGACACCGTTGTTCTAGATGAGGAGTGCAATCAGCCCTGCCCCTGCGGACGCCACTTTCCCCGCATACAGTCCATCATCGGCAGGATAGAAGACTATCTCGTGCTCCCGGATGGTAGAAAAATCGGCAGGCTAGACCACATTTTCAAGGGCTTGAGCCACATCGTGGAAAGTCAGATTATCCAGAATCCAGACTACTCGGTGATAATCAAGGTTGTCCCCGCCCCCGGCTACTCACCCCGCATAGAGCAGGCATTACTGGCAAATTTTCGTCAGCGCGTCGGGCAGGAACTTCCGCTGCGTCTTGAGTACGTTGCCTCCATTCCCCGCACCGCCCAATGCAAATTCCGTGCCGTCATCTCCCACATTAAGCCACAGTGATATTTAAATTTTGAAAGGTAAGGAATAATTACGCCAGCGCAGGACAAGTACGTTCAAAAGTTTAAAGGTTCAAAGTTCAATGTTAAAAAGTTTAATGTTCAAGAGTTCAAAGCTTCCCATATTCTTCCGTGTCTAATATTTTTTGCCACAGAACCACACAGAAAAACCATAACTAACCCAAACCCTTAACTTTGAACCCTTGAACCCTTCCGTGTGTCTCCGTGTCTTTCCGTGGCATAAAAAAGTCCCTCCTTAGCCATTTTCCCTGCCCCAGAATCACACAAAAGAACACGGAAAAAAATAAAGATTACCCCAACTTTTAAACCCTTGAACTTTTAAATCCTTAAACTTTTAAACCCTTGTCCACGTGTCCTTCTTTGTGCTTCCGTGGCAATAAATGTAAAATGTAATTCGGTAGCAAAAATACTCACCTAAGCACCCATAGGCATATGTAAACCATTGCTTGAACGGGTAATGTTGTCATTTCGGACTCGTTTGCTATATACTTCTTATACCTGAATTTAGTAATTGCTTTTTTGTGTGGTTCTGCAGCAAAAAAATAAGCCACGGATGGACATAGAAAGAAACTGAAAAAAAGAGTTTAAAAGTTAGAAGATTCAAGGGTTTAAAGTTATTAACAGTGTTCTTCCGTATGATTCTGTGGCTGAAAATAGATTTAATACTGTGGCTGTCTTTTAACTGGTTTCTGGCTGTCAATAAAAATGATTTTTTTTTAAAATCTATTGACCTGAAGGTTTGAATATTAGAAAATATATTATTTTTAAAAATTTCAGATTACGCAGAAAGGGAGGTGATAAAAGTCATTAAACGGAACGAGTTAGTAATTCCCGTTCCGTAACCCTCTCAGGTGCAGATGCACCACTTTATCCGTTATAATCTTTTAAAGCGAGGTGAATTAATATGAAGCTTGCAAAACTACTTTTAATTGCCTGTTTGGTTTGTGTCTGCTCTGTTGGTTTTTCTGCCAAGTTTAGCGAGACCGGTGGTGGAATATCAACCGTGGGCACTGGCGGTGATTATGCCACTCTCAAAGAAGCTTCCCGCGACTTCAACTATGCCCCTTCCTGGACCAGCGACTGGGAACTCCGCATTACCTCCAATTTAACCGAGAGCGAAAATGTCGCCTTTGGCAGATCCGGTGGCACAACCTATAAGTTAACAATTAAACTTGCTCCTGGTGTCAGCAATGCTACTATTGATTTTACCCAGACTGCAGACAATCCGGGCTGGTCTGGAAGCCTGCTCATTGGCACAAGGTACACTACCAGCACCGCTACTGCTGATTTATTTCCTATGCATAACTTCACCATTGATGGTTATAGCGCGGACGCCCCGAACAACAGAGGCTTAACAATTCAAAACGCTACCGGTACAACTGGTTTTCCACGCCCTATAAGAATATTTGGTGATTGCGATAACGTAGTAATAAAAAATTGCATCGTTAAAAATCGCTCAACTGCTGCGGGAGGAAATGATTTTACCTCAAGAAATGATGGCACAAGTAACTTCATCCCGGATAATGGGTTGATAGACAACTGTACAGTTGAATGTTTTGGAACTGTAGCTGCCCAGGGTATTACATCTAGCGCTTCCGGCACAATTACCACCGGAAATGCTCAAACTGGAATGACCGTCCAGAATTCTCTTATTATTGCTAGACACCGGGGCATCTTCTTAAACCAGAATGCTGGCGGCGTAATAAGAAATAATATAATAAGGGTTAATCAGACAACAAGTGGGTATAGTAGTTCGGGTATTTCCCACCTTGCTTCTAATGCTACAACCGGCTGGACGATGGAAATCTATAATAATACCCTTGACCAGTTAGCGACAGCAAATTTCTCAACTGGCCAAGGTATGACAGCTATAGAGATTACCGGTGGACCAGCTTCTCCCAACGTCGGCACTTATAGAGTCTACAACAATATGATTTGTGGTTTTTCCTACCCCTCTGGCACGGGTGTTGACCAGATCTATCGTGCGATTAATTCTGGTTCCGCAAGTGTCTATTTTTACATTTATAATAACTCTATCTTTATGCCACATTTTGAGCGGGTCTCTGGAGCTACCGTTGGTAGAGTGGGCGCAATCCTGCTGGCGTCTTCTACTAACAACCTTACTTGTGACGTGAAGAATAATATGATTTGTATAAAGCAAACTAATGGTATCGGAATTTGGAGAAACAACAGCACCGGATTCACCTCAAATTATAATAATTTACACGCGGCTTCGGGCACCATTTTTGGGCGATTAGTCGGCACTAATTATGGTACTTTGAGTGCCTGGCAGACCGGAACCGGACAGGATCTCAATAGCTATGATAAAGACCCGACTGTAGCGCAACCTCCCTATTCCGGCAAGTGGGCCTCTGCCACCAACCTCCACTTTGACGCTCAACCCGGACCCATTCCCGGCTGGGCAACCGGTATTCCAATCACCGGCATAACCTTTGACATTGATGGTGATGCCCGCGGAACTAATTATCCGATGAAGGGCTGCGATGACAGTCCATCACTACCCGTTACGCTGGATATGTTAGTGGTAGAATAAACCATTATCCACCTTTACACTGCGCGGGGGTACCTTTTGTAAAAAAGGTATCCCCCATTTTTTTTAAGCCACTGATTCATTAGTCACAGAATCACATCATTTTTTAGCCACAGACTCACACGGAACAACACGGCAATAGCATAATAAAAATAAACTCTTAAACCCTTGTAATACCGTGTGCTTCCGCGGCTAATTTTTGCCACAGAACTACACCGAATACCACAGAAAAAAAATAAATTATCCCACCCCCTTGAACCCTTAAACTCTTATAACTCTTAAACCTTTACGCCGTTCCGTGTCTCTCTATGGCTAATAATAGGGCAAAAAAATAGGGATACCTTTTTCAAGGTATCCCTCTCCTTTACCGAATAGGGTGATTTTGTCTATTCAAACACGCGCCAGTCAGTCACTGATAGTAACGCACCCGAATTGCCAAGAGTCCAATCAGATAAGGTGGTTACCCCGTTGACGGTGGCTGTATTTGCCACTGTATCTATGATAGCTGGATACTCTACCCAGTCGGTTAGATAACGCCCCGCAATCATTGTGCTCTCAGTAACAGTTCCCGTCACGTCGGCATCCAGATAGGTAAAGACCAGTGTTCCTGTGAAGCCGCTTAATCCGGATTGGGTCAGAGTCCAGTAGCGGTCCAGACTCCCTGCTGGATTATAGACATTGGGATGGTCAGTAGC
>CAYRXI010000063.1:11031-11547 GCA_964428255.1 uncultured Candidatus Sumerlaeota bacterium | reverse complement strand
CGCCAGTGTTCCCGTGCCAGAGCCGGCTACTGTGATATTGAAATCTACCGGGCTATACTCCCCGGTGGTTCCGACAGGGAATAAGCGATTACCAGTTACCGTAGCATTAATATTACGCGTCAGAGTTCCGTTGACAAAACCATTTGTCCGCACTACTGCCGTGGCACCATCAGCTGCAGTCAAGGTATTGCTTCCAGTAACCACCTCTCCGTTCTCCAGATTGAGCACGCCAGACACAGCCACATTCCCCGTCAAGGTCACGCCTGCCGAATTGTTTATGCGCAGATTGGGCAGGGCCTTACCAGCAAAATTCACATTTTGATTGGCTGAGCCTCCAAGCACCACTGTTACATTAGTATTTGTCGGAGGAGTAAAGAGGGCAGGGTCCTGAATATCAACATTACCTCTGATTTCCCAGTTGACCGCTGACGTAGGAGACGGAGTGGCATTAAACACTCCTGCACCGGATTCTACAATTAAATTCCCCATAACCAGAATCGGTCCGGTTTGACCGGT
>CAYRXI010000063.1:6731-11021 GCA_964428255.1 uncultured Candidatus Sumerlaeota bacterium | reverse complement strand
GGTCATATTTAAATTCCCCTGACTGGTCGCGCCACTATTGCGGATGATTAAGTCGTTTTGAACCGTCCATTGACCACTTCCGCCCACGGTTTGAGCATACTGATTACGCCAGATAAAATATCCATAGGTTCTGCCAGAAATGGAGGGAATGGAGTCCCAGGTGACATAATAACTGCCCGGCTCAAAAACCACAAGCGAACTGGGAGCTGTTAAACCAAAGGGGTTAGTTCCTGTTCCCCCGTTGCGTGTGCCGTCTTTCAATCCTCCCTGGTAATAGGT
This sequence comes from uncultured Candidatus Sumerlaeota bacterium, assembly GCA_964428255.1. Lineage (GTDB taxonomy): Bacteria > Sumerlaeota > Sumerlaeia > MWCT01 > JAGHBZ01 > CAYRXI01. The sequence continues at coordinate 10,742 of CAYRXI010000063.1, read as the reverse complement.
AGCTCCAGCTTTAAACCGAACACCATTGGCGACTCCGGTTGTTCCACCAAAGCCATTCTGCGCACCTGTGGTAAAGGGTGCCATAGCTGCCGTAGCGCCGGATTCAAAAATCAGTCCATCCGCGGCACCGGAACGAATGCGATGCAGAATGTTTGCTGCCGTTGCATGCCAGATTACATCTCCTTCAATAACGCCTTTAGCGGTAGCAGACAAATCCATAGTTATGCCGATGTTTCCGAAGAACTTTAAGGTGCAACCCGGTCCTACTTCCAGGTCTTTATCGCTGGCTCCACCAGCAATGGTTATGGTCTTTGCAGTATCACTTGCCTCCAGCTGACAGAACACATTGTTGATGACGTGAAACTCACCTATAGTCTCCGTCTGGACATTCTGCAAAGTCACCGGGCCGGCAGTTACCTCGCCATTGACAATTAAGATATCATTTGCGGCTGGTGCCGTGCGGGCTGGTGTCCAGTTTCCCGCCACCGCATAATCCCCTGCGCCATTAACATTCCAGGTATAGCTCGTCTGAGCTAAACCCACCGAAATAAAACCAAAACAAAGCACCGCAACTAAAATTAATCCTGTAAGCATTTTTGATAGATTCGTCATTTCATTCACCTCACTATCATTTAATTTGTCCCGGTGAACTGCACCAGAGACCTGAGAAACCAGCCGCAGCTAGCTTCTTAACTCCGATTATCTACGCACCTCCTTTCATAAAGTTAGAAAACAAAATATTCTAAAAATTTCAAAGTTTCCTGTCAATAAGAACCGTTATTCTCTTCCCGCCCATCCGCACAGAAATCAGTTTGACTCTACGCAGGTCAAATCTCACAATTAACTCTAATCTGTTGTTTACTGGCGTCGTGAGTAGACTGCGGATGCCGGCTCAATTCGGTGAAATAGATATATTTCTGGCTATCTTAAAGAGGAATTCATTGCCTGCGGGTGAATGGATTTTAGATTTAGGTTGCGGTGAGGGCACTGAATGCGCAGTATTAACGGAAAAAACTAACGCTCGTGTCATTGGTGTTGACTATAACGCCAGAATCAATCGCCTGCTGGTGGAACGGTGCCTGTTTGTTTATAGCGATGCCACAGCCCTGCCCTTCAAGGATGGCGCATTTGACGGCATCTACTCATATCACGTGCTGGAGCATATCACCGACCCCGTCAAAGCCCTGAGAGAATTGCGCCGCATACTTAAGCCTGAAGGATATCTCTTCATCGGCACACCCAATAAATCCCGTATAATTGCCTATCTGGATGCGCGTGGCACGCCTCTGCTTAAGCGCCTGCGCTGGAATATAGATGACTGGTGGGCGCGAGTGCGCGGACGCTTTAATCGTGAGTCCGGGGCACATTGCGGTTTTACGGAATCCGAACTCCAGAGCCTGCTAAAAGGCGTTTTCTCACGCGTATCCTCCGTGGGAAACCTTTATTATCAGCTAAAATATCAAAAATATCGCCGCCTGATTGACACTATAGCTTGGCTCAAACTTAAAAACCTGCTCTTCCCCTCTATCTATTTCCTCTGCCAGAAATAAATTCCTACCCGTTGCCACAGAACCACATCACTTTAGCCACAAAATCACACGGAACCACACAGAAAGTAACCAGCACCTACCAACTTGCCTGTGGAGTTCCGTGGGTAAGCAAACTTAGAGCAGGTTTTCCAGCATTCGCGGATGGATGGCAGGTATGACAACAGATTGAAGCAGTAAACCGGCTTCGGCAACCGCCGCCGCACCGGCAGCCACCGCCGCCTGAACTGCTGCCACATCGCCCGCAAGCGTAACAAAGGCTTTCCCCCCGATACCACGCGCCAGACGAATCTCTATCAATTGCACCTTGCCTGTCTTTGCCGCACGGTCTCCCGCTATAATCCCTGCAGCACAAGTCAACGTCTCAATCACGCCTACAGCTTCGGCTTTCTCTACTGCTGTGGCTGCCATCAGCGCCGGGAAAACATCCGGATGAACATTCGGAATCAGCAGTTCATCAATGATTAAATCCCTGCCAGTCTCTTTGCCAGCATTGATTGCCGCAGTAACGTCAGCCACAGGACCACCTACAATGATGACGTATTTCCCGGAGCACACAGGTTGAGCCTGCATCAGCTGCACTGCAGCTGCTTTGAGCATGGCATCGCCCGTCTCAATCGCCCGCGCGACACTCCGCAGCTCCAGCATTCCGATGGCATCCATTGGTTTTCTCGGTTCCTGCGCTACCATTCTCACTCACCTTAATAATGCTGTTTATTGCAGACGTCTCTTCATCCCCGACTCTGGAAGATGACGCCACTTCTGGCTTATTTATCCAGCCGCGGGAACAACGGCTGCGGCTCGGCGCAGTGAGTCCCGGGCGTCAGCCAGCCCCAGCGCGTGTGTTCCTGCCATGGGACGCTTGTCAGCTTCGTCGTAATCCCCAGCTGTTGCCAGATGCGTTCCGCAGTAGTCGGCATAAACGGGTAGATTAGTGTGTTGAGAAACCGCAAACTCTCCGCCAGAACATACAACACCGTTGACAGCTCCTCCTGGCGGGATTCTGATTTTGCCAGCGTCCACGGCTCTTTTTCTGCAATGTATTTATTTAACCGATTAATGACTTCCCAGGTTTCTGCCAGCACCAGATAATATTCAAAAGCCGGCATCCGGCGCTCATAGCTCTGTACCAGTGCCTCCAGCGCTCCGATAATCTGACGCTTGCCGAAGTCATTTGCCAGGTCTGCATTGTAGCGGACTCGGAGATTCTCTTCACTGAACACACCGTCCACCGCATAATTGATTTCCCGCAACAAAAAGTAGCGCAGGGCATCAGCACCATACTTATTCAGATACTCCCGCGGGTCAAGAATATTGCCCTTGGATTTAGACATCTTTTCGTCGCGCTGGGTGGTGATAAAACCATGACCAAATACCTGCCGTGGCGGCTCCAGCCCCGCTGCTTTCAGCATTGCGGGCCAGATGGTCGTATGAAACTTCAGAATATCTTTGCCCACGACGTGAACATCTGCAGGCCAGTATCGGCTGAAGAATTCAGGGTCATCCGCATAACCCACAGCACTCACGTAATTAATCAACGCATCAAACCACACGTATATGACATGCCCCGGTTCAAGTGGTAACGGAATGCCCCATTTCACCGTGGAGCGACTGAGGCACAGGTCATTCAATCCGGGCTTCAGAAAAGAATTGATGATTTCGTTGGCACGGAATGCAGGCTGGATAAACTCAGGATGATGCTGAATGTGTTCAAGGAGCCAGTCCTGATACCTTGAGAGGCGGAAGAAATAGGCGGTTTCCCGATTCCGCACCGTAGGGCGACAACACTCCGGGCAACAATTCTCGGACTTCAACTGCCCCTCGCTCCAGAAGGTCTCGCAGGGCGTGCAATACCATCCCTCATACACGCCTTTATAGATATCCCCGTTGTTCTGCACCGCATTGAAAAACTTTAGCACCGCCTGAATATGTCGTGGCTCGGTGGTACGAATAAAGTAATCATACGAAATCTGCGCCTGTGCCCAGATAGCTTTAAACATAACAGACATCTGGTCCACCAGCTCCTGCGGCTGGATACCACGGCGCTCGGCTTCAGTTTGAATCTTCAGCCCGTGCTCATCAGTGCCGGTAAGAAAGAAGACTTCATAGCCCTGCAAGCGCCGAAAACGTGCCAGAACATCTATCCCGATCACTTCAAACAGATGCCCCAGATGGGGAATGTCATTAACGTAATACAGTGGGGTGGTGATATAGAACTTCTCGCCCATAATGCTTACAGGGTTCCTTCTTCCTCCGTATCATCCGGTGGCAATTCTTCTTCGCCGACCTCTTCCTTTATTTCTTTCAGCTGACGCTGTATCCTTTCAATATTCTCAGGAATTTTCACTTCCAGAATCTCCTCGCGCTTAACCATATAGCGCTTTCCCTGCGCATCCTGAAGCACATACAGCTGAAGCAGTAGGTTGCGGTCAATGATTTCAGCCTCAAGGTCTTTAGTGCGCGC
>CAYRXI010000063.1:3862-6721 GCA_964428255.1 uncultured Candidatus Sumerlaeota bacterium | reverse complement strand
CTGCTCGTATGCCAGACAGCACATTAACCTCCCGCACACACCGGAGATTTTGGATGGTGCTATGAGCAGGTCCTGTTCACGCGCCATTTTGACAGAAATGGGAACAAATTTGGTGATAAACGCCGCACAGCACAACCGCCGTCCGCACACACCATAGCCATCCAGCTTCTTCGCCTCGTCCCTGACGCCGATTTGCCACAACTCAATCCGGGATTTAAAGTGCGCCGCCAGCTCCTTGACCAGCTCGCGAAAATCAATACGTTTCTGGGCTGTGAAATGAAACGTCACCTTACGATTGACACGGTCCAGGCATACATCGCAGATTTTCATTATCAACCCGTGCGCTTGGGCTTTCTCCTTGCAGAATTGAATGGCTTCTCGCTCGCGTTGTTTTTGCTCCTGCCACTGTGCAATCTCTGCCTCATTGGCATAGCGTTTGACCGGCGGATACAGGGTGCGTTGTAAATACGGTGAACTGCGGACCTCCAGCGCGATAACCTCGCCAACTTCTTCATTATTGTTGTAGGGGACCACCACGAGGTCACCGCGCTTCAATTCCAGGTCCCCGGGGTCATAATAAAAGGGGAAAAACCGCACATTCAAACGAACGGCTGCTACCTGGCTCACCACCGCCAGACGTTTATCTCTAAGTAAATTCAGTTCAACCATCTTCTGAAAAGCTACTTTTCCTGTAATAAACAAAAATATTACATTCTATCTTCACGTTTAGTAGGCTGGCTGTCAATGGAAATGCCTTGCGACGGGACTTAAGATTCTAACTGGCGGGCTGTTAAAAAAAACATAAGGGGCGAAGCTGCACTTCGCCCCTTTTTTATTGGTCGTTATCTAAACGGGTGGTGCAATACTTATCTCAACTTACACCGGGCGGAAGAACTCAGGGCTTTGGTAACGCCAGTAGCGCCTTTATTGCCTCTGGCTTGCCTGATTCAACCTCTTCAAAGAGTTTGAGACGCTTGATGGCAGCTTTAATAATCAGGTTGAGCATCTCTGAATAGCTGAACCCGGCATGGGCTGCCATCTTTGCCAGATGCCCATCCCAGCACCAGCCAGGATTGGGGTTTACCTCCAGCAGCTTCGGATTACCATACGCATCCAGGCGCCAGTCAAAACGGGCATAATCACGACATTCCAAGCGCTCAAATAGCTTCAAGCACCATTCAATGATTAATTTCTCTGTCTCCTCGGGCAACTCAGCGCGCACTGACTTGATTTTCCAGTACGGCGAATCAGGCATCCACTTTGCCTCATAGCCACAAATTCGCGGCAGGTCCTCGGGCAGCTCGGAGTAATCCTCTTCGGTAATTGGCAGCACCGTATAAGAATCCGGCGGATTGCCGATTATTCCTACGCTCAGGTCCTTGCCTGTGAGAAATTCCTCCACCAGTATTGGATTGTCATATCCGAATCTATCGCGGATTTCCGAAATAGCATCTACCAGCTCTTCTATGCTGTGACAGACGCTTTTCTGCGTGATGCCAAAACTGGAGTCACCGAAATTGGGCTTAACTATTACGGGGAAACCAATCTGCAGTCCGTAGATGGAGTCTTCAGGCTTGATAAAGAAGGCTTTCGGCACGGGCACCCCCATTTCCTTGCTGATTCCGCGCACTAACGACTTGTCGTAACAGAAGGCGAGACATTGCGGACCCGCACCGCTATGCGGTAAGCCCAGCATTTCCAGCAACGCCGGCACATGCAGCTCCTTGCGGGCATCGTTGCAAAAACCTTCGTCACAGAGATTCATCACCAGGTCAACTTTGCCTTTCAACTTCAACAAGTCCTGAATCAGAGTGTCATGGTCATTCAGATAAATGAAGTTGTATTCGTCCAATTCACGCAACGCATCTTTCAGCTGGTCAATAGTATAGAAATCATCATCATCAAATACAGCATTGGGTTTTAAAGGGTCTTTTTTGGTGGGGTCGCCCAGGATTACCGCAATTGTCTTCTCTTCTTCTTTTAAGCGCTTTCTGACAGGTGTCCATTCTTTTTTAACAATGGCAGTCACAATGAGCCGCTGTTCCATCATCCCCAGGTCCTGATTGCGCTGCGATTCAGGAGAAATGGAGCCGTGAAACTCAATGTTGCTGAATCCTGCAGCTTCCAGCAACTCCGTGAGGCTCTCCCGCGTATACAGCCGTTCAGCGTAGAACTGGTCAGCAATCACACCGCGTTCAACGTGAGTAATAACTTCGCGCGAAATCAGCCGCTGTTTGTCAAGAGAGAGTGTGCGCTCTCTGCAGACAAAATGTTTCTTATCAATCCATTCCCACGAGCGCGGCTGATAATGCTCGCGCATATATTCGCCATCACTAACGTCAATCAGCAACTTACCCCACGGTTTTAACAGCCGAAAGACTTCCTTCAGCACCTTTAGGTCTTCCTGCGTAGACTCAAAATAACCAAAACTGTTGCCCAGAATTAATACCACGTCAAACGTATCCGGCGGATAGGGAACTTTTCGCGCATCGCCTTCTCTGAATTTAACGCTCAAGTTCTCTTTTTTGGCGCTGGCTTTGGCTCGCTGGATGAGATAATGGGAACGGTCAAGTCCTTCAACGAACCTGAAACCACGGCGGGCTAATTCCAGAGAATGCCGTCCATGACCACAACACAAATCCAGAATCCTGTCATCCGGCTGGAGATTTAACACCTCGGTGAAGAAGTCAATCTCTTTGCGCGTGATATTCTGGTCATTGACGACGTCAGCGTCAGTCTTGAGGTACAACGAATCAAAGATTAGTCGCCACCAATCGGCACGCACGTGCTCCTCTGGGTTGGCAACTGGTCCAAGTGCCTTGGTCCGAACCCCCGCGGCTTTCACCTGCGGGTTCACCT
>CAYRXI010000063.1:0-3852 GCA_964428255.1 uncultured Candidatus Sumerlaeota bacterium | reverse complement strand
ATTGGTTAAGGATTCTTTTGCACTGCGACCATTTCCCGGAGGCTCCTTGGCAGTTTTGCCGTTTGGAGTCTCCTTCGCATTGCGACTACTAGGAGGGGGCTCACTCGTATTTTTTTCCTTCATTTTTTCTCACTCCAGTTTAAACCTGAATTTTACCTCCATTTGTTAAATTTTTTAATAATTTTTATTTAAATCCTCTATCCAACACACTGTCTTTAATTAAGCTTATTTTTCCGGGCGCTGTTTCGGTTCAAGTTAAAAATTCTAAAATTTTATATATACAACAATTATTAAATGTCAACATCATAAATCTTACACTCTACACGTCAAGACAAAATTAAAAAAATAAAAAATTTTTTATCACCTGGAGTTGTTCCTGAAGGTCTGCGAAAACAATTGCACCGTCTCCTGATAGGCAGCAGGCAGTCCCGTATCAAACCGCCGCCCTTTTGTCAAATAAGCCAGAAAACTTGTCCGCTGACGTAATTTATCCAGCACCGAGGTCAATTGAAATTCGCCCCGTTCTCGCACATTGTTAATGATGTTCTCTTCCAGCAGGTCAAACACCTCCGGCTGCAGAACATATTGCCCGAAAATGCACAGATACTCATTGTCTTTTAAGCCGGGGACACGTAATCGCGTGCGGGCATAATCCAGCGTGGGCTTCTCGGCAAATTCTGTGATCGTTAGCAGTGACGGGTCATCCTCATTCCAGACACCCGTAACCGTGCCATAATTGGACACTTCCTCTTCTGGCGTGATCTCCACCGCCACCAGATTTGTCTGCTTCCTCTCGTATTTATCAAGTAACTGCTGGGCGCAGGGAATCCCGGTGGTAGATTTATACAGGTGGTCGCCCAGCATCAGGAAAAATGGCTCGTTACCTACCCATTCACGTGCACACCACACCGCATGTCCGAAGCCCTCCTGGCGCTCCTGTGGAATAATGCTGACACGTTTACCCAGCTCCAGCAGATACTCATAGTAATCGCGATATTGTGGCGGCAATTTATTATAATGCTCGGATGAAATGGGACCGGTGAAAAATTCGCCAAATAAAGACTCATCGCCTTTTTGCACAATGATACACACCTCTTCAATCCCGCTGCGAACAGCCTCCTCAACTATTGCCAGAATAACAGGCTTGGCAATTCCATCTTCATCAATCACGGGGAATAATTCTTTTTTTATCACCTTGGTTGCCGGGAAGAGTCGGGTTCCGTAGCCCGCCGCAGGAATCACGGCTTTTCGCACCTTTCGTGACGCAATTATATCCAGATTGAAACACTCCACTCCCAGGTCCCGCGTCAAAATTTCTGCCACCTTCTGGCGTGCCGCTTCATCCTTGCACACCAGCTGCGCCGTCCCATCACCTTGCGAGCCAATACCCTTCCCCCCCCAGATATACGGTTGAATGGGCTTATAATTTGAAACCTGATGCAATTTGGGCGCCGTTAACTGCGACGGACACGCAGGTATCATATACTGGTCAAACAGACTCTGGGCGCGCCGCATTAACTTGCCCAGTTGCTCCGCATCACCCGCATTTAAGGCTTCCATCGCCTCCAGCACAATTTGTTTATTCACCGCCCCCAGATAATGATGTACGCCCTTTTCTATTTCATTTTCCGGATACGGATAACAGCGATTTAGCCGATTGAGAATCTCCTGCGTATCTTTTTCACCTTTTAAATCAATTATCAGTAAATGCACATTTTTGCGAGGGCTTAACTCCTTGATTGAAATTAATTCGCGGTCAAATATCATCAGGATGGGACGATTGCCATAAGCACAGCCCTGGTCCATACGACCACACCGACTCGGTGTGCGCAACTCTCCCTGGTAGGCTGCTTCCATCTCGCCCCGAATGGTCATCTTCAAATCATAAATTTTATTGAAGGCACGAGCAACCAGTACACAGATTGCCGCTGATGATGACAGACCCTTCTTTATCGGTAACGTTGTCTTATAGTTATCTATTTCTAGCCCCCCCACATAGTAATTTGTCATAATCTGGTAAGCAACTCCCGCAGCGTAAGAAAAGAACCCTCCCGCTTCTGCCTCACGTAACAATGCTTCTTTGTCCATCGGGATTTCTTGCGGTCCCATAACCCTGCCATCGGGAAGCGTGGAGTGAACAATCAATTTATCCGGATGCCGCCGCACCCGAGCATATATCCCCTGATTGGTGCCGGTAATCAACGTGTAGCCTTTTTCAATTTCTGGATTCAGGCGCCGATACTCGCCCGCCCAGTCCGAGTGTTCACCAAACAAACATACTCGCCCGGGAATAAATATTTCCAGCCACTCACGCATCTCGTGCCCTTTCTGATAGCCTCGCAAAAATTTTTAATATATGCAATTATTTAGAACTGCCAGAACACAGGCAATAAAAAATATAATCTCGCATCCCGCAACTTGTCCTTTATTAAAGTTGATATTCACCTTAAAATTAAACTATCATTGTTTACTACAAACTCCGAGGTCCTGAACAATGCGGATTGACATTCTAACTTTATTCCCCGAAATGTTTGCGGGAGTATTTTCCACCAGCATTATTAAACGGGCGCAGGAAAAAAACATCGTGCAACTGCGCCTGATAAATATTCGCGACTTTTCCACTGATAAGCACAAAGTTACTGACGATGCTCCCTATGGTGGTGGGGGGGGGATGGTGATGATTCCCGAACCCCTGGCTCGGGCTATTGAATTTGCTCTCGGCAATGAAGCCACCGGTGAGAAAACCAATGTGGTCTATCTGACTCCCCAGGGAATTCCTTATTCACAGAAAATTGCCAATGAACTGGCTCAACTGGAACACCTTATTCTGCTCTGTGGTCATTATGAAGGTATTGACGAACGCATCTGCCAGCTCTTTGTCAATCTGGAAATCTCGCTTGGCGACTTTGTCTTAAGTGGCGGTGAGATTCCTGCAATGGCAGTGGTAGATTCAATTGTTCGCCTCCTGCCCGGTGCTATTGGCAACGAAGATTCGTATCGCCACGACTCGTTTTACACCGGACTGCTGGATTACCCGCATTACACCAGACCCAGAGAATTCCGTGGGTTGAAAGTTCCTGAGGTTTTACTAAGTGGTAATCATCAGGAGATTACTCGCTGGCGACGTGAAGCAGCTCTGGAACGCACCTTTCTTCGCCGCCCCGACCTTCTGGAAAAGGCTGAACTCACCGAGGCTGACCGCCGCTTCCTCCAGCAACTCAAACAGAAGAGAAAAAACTAATTCTTCCCTGCGAAGTGGCGGCGATTTTCCTGCTGAGTAATGTACACCGGATTTGCCTTTAAGCTTCGCGGCGGTCAATGATGCGGCGTTTTTCTCCCGGAGCCATTTTCAGAGAATTAGGCTCTACAAGTTTAACTTCACAATGAATTCCAAATTCTACAAGTAACCGCTCCTGTACATGCTGTTGAATCCGCTGCATTTCTCGCATCTCATCAAAAAATAGTGACTCGGACACTTCCAGCTGAATTTCCATTTCATCCAGCCCGCCTTTGCGAACAATATTCACTTGAAAACGAGGCTCACTTCCGCCCGCAGCTATCGCTGGAATCTCCAGTAAAATCGCCTCTATTTGTGAGGGTAATATTTTTGCCCCGTGGATAAAAATCTGGTCATCCGTACGTTCCGTGATACGGGCAATTCTGTAAAATGTGCGCCCGCACCGACATGGTTCGGGGATTATCCTGGTTATATCGCCGGTGCGATACCGTATCATTGGCATTCCTTCTTTGGTTATCGTGGTAAGCACCAATTCGCCTCGCTCGCCCGGGGGCAGCACCTCTTCTGTCTCGGGATTTATGATTTCCGCAATATAGTGGTCCTCAAAAATATGC
>CAYRXI010000062.1:14071-17725 GCA_964428255.1 uncultured Candidatus Sumerlaeota bacterium | reverse complement strand
TAAAAAGCGCAGCTTATGCCGCCAGAGAACCTGCATCTTTTCTGCAAAACTCAAAGTTTTCCAGACTGCTCCAGCCATCGCGGTTTCTGAAAACAATGTTCCATGAATTGTAACAATAAGGGGGGGGAATAACTTACGTGGCTTGATGGTTAATGCACTAAATCCCTGCGCGTGAATTACGTCAAATTTATGACTCTGATTTAACTCACTGAGAAATCTCCCGATGTTGTAGAAAAATGCAAAGTTGTATTTACCGGGAAGTGTTCCCGGTAGTTGCACCAGCTGCATTTTAGAATATTCACCCGCGGGCAGGGGTTGCGGAATCTGCGTTGTAACCAGTACAACTTTATGCCCTCTCTCTGCCAGACCACAAGCCAGATCCAGAGTGTGATATTCCAGCCCGCCAGAACGATGCAGAGGCAATGAACGACTTATCAAACAAATATTCATTATCCTCTCTTAAAATGCCTCAGGTGACAGAAACTTTGCGCCCTGTCCCTTAATAACTAAATTACTCTGTATCATCGGAGGACACTATTTCAAGGTCATTACTCAAGTAAGATGAATTTTAATGAAGCAAAGAAGTACTTAACATTGATTACCGGCGTAAAAACCTTTTTGACTTTTAAGTAAAATTTTAACACAACATATATATTTTATTGCGGAGGTCAAACTATGAGTGAATCTCTTCCCAAACGCAAGTCTCTAATTTTTCTACTGTTATTCGTGTTGTTTAATCTATGTTTGATGATTTCTGGGAGTGGTAAAGAACACAAAGCATCTCCCCCCCCTGCTTCTGAACAAACTCCAACAGCAGAATTTCGAGGTCTCTGGATAACGCGCTTTGAATGGCCCAATCCGGACCCGGAAAAATGCAAGCAAAAAATCATTGAAATCTTCCAGAATATGGCGGATGCCAACTTTAACGCTGCTGTGTTTCAGATTCGGGGCGAGGCAGAAGTTTTATATCCAAGCACCATAGAACCCTGGTCACCACTTATTGGAGGTAAAAACCCGGGCTTTGACTCGCTCCAGTTCGCCATTGAAGAGGCTCATAAACGTAATATTCAGTTCCACGCCTATATAAACCCGATTCCTTTACGCTCGTGGAATCGCGGGACAACGCCAACCCATACTATCCCGGAACATATGTACTATCAGCATGGTCCTGATTCTCCGGAGCCATGGGTTTGCGTGGATAAAGATGGAAAAATTATGGATGCAAAAGCTGCCGGTTATTTTTATTTTTCTCCAGGCATCCCGGAAGTGCAAAGATACCTGCGGCAGGTGATTTTGGATGTCGTCAAGCGCTATGACGTTGATGGCGTCCACTTAGACCGCATTCGCTATCCCGGTCCACAATACAGTTATGATAAAATAAGCCGTCACAGGTTTTTCACACGTGGCAATCCCAATCGCAAGGAATGGGCAGACTGGCAACGCGAACAGCTCAATAAATTTATCAATGACCTTAAAGCCGAAATTATGGCGGTTAAGCCTCACGTAGCGCTCTCCTGCTCTGCCTGGGGCATCTACAATCGCTATCATCTGGAAGGTTATCATAAATTTAGCAGCGGCTTTCACGATTACTACCAGGACTCCTGGGAATGGGTGCGTCTGGGCGCAATGGACTTTTTAATCCCGATGATTTACTGGGATATCCCTGACCCCAAGCCAAACTATGATGAACTGCTAAAAGACTTTGTAAACGGTCTGGGTGCACAATATATCGTGGGCGGACAGCGGACTTATGGGGAGGAATGGAATCCGGACGAAAATATTGCGGAAATCAAGATTACCCGGGAGCTGGGTGCACTGGGCACCAATCTCTTTGCCTATGGCTCTACCAAGGAGCGCGGGCTGTTTGAAAAACTCAAAACGACTCTCTATCAGACGCCTGCTCCGGTGCCACTACTGGAAAAGCTGGCAAAATCGAGCTACGGCGTCATTCTCGGGACAGTTACTGACGAGGAGGGGCAACCCCTCGTTGATGCCTGGGTTTCACTAAAAACTGATAGCAAAGATAAAGCAATTACTTCAGAGCGCGTCTTTAATCTTACCTGGGTCAGTGGCGTAGATGGACGATTTGCTTTTTTAAAAGTTCCGACGGTCCCGGTGACTGTGGTGGTGGAGTATGACGGAGCAGAAAGAACAGAAATCAAGGACCTGGCTATCAATCCGGGCGAAGTCAAGACCATTACGGTAGCAGTCAAAGGCGCCAGGGAAGCCAGAAAACAGGTCTTCTTCCATATCTTTTCACCTGAAGACGGAATGAAAACCAGCAAAAACGTGGTGCACTTGCTCGGCAGAACCGCACCAGACACAAAAATCAAAGTAAATAATAAAGAGGTTGAAGTTTATGCCACAACTGGCGCCTTTGCTATGGATAATATTCCCCTTCAGCCGGGAATAAATAAAATAGCTATCACAGCCACTGCACCTGATGGCAACACTACGACCAGATTTATTACTGTCACCCGCATCCTGGAAGAGAAAGCACCCACAGAAATTAAGTCTGTCACCATAGAACAACCTGCTGAAAACCTCGCCCTTGAAGCGGGAGATATTTTGGACATTCGCGTGAAAGGACCCCGCGGATGGCAGGGCACAGCGAATTGCTGGGACGGACAGGTTAAATTGCCCTTGAGTGAAATTGTAGATGAAGAATATCCAACCACCGGTACTCATTACTACGCAGTCAGTTATAAAATTCCAGCCGGCTTCCAGGCAAAGCCCTCGCCAATCAAAGTAGAACTCACCTCCGGCAAGGGCTTATTCAAGAAAAAACTGGTGGCAACATCCAAATCAACGGTTGAGGTCTGGAATGAGACGGAAATAAAAGTCGGGAAAACGATTGCCGATAGTTCAGGAATTACGTTTGGCATTCATTATGTGCGACTGGGAGGACCCTATCTTGCTGAAGTACCTAAAGATGCCCGCTTTGAAATAATTGGCAAAATGGGCAATAAATATAAAATTCGCCTATCACGGTCGCTTACAGGCTGGATTTCTGAGGAAGATGTACAGATTTTGCCGGCAGGCACTTCTATCCCACACCCGGTTTTTACCTCCTGCTCCATTGACGGAGACGAAAAATACGATAAAATCCGAATCCCGCTGTCCGAAAAAATCGTGTATGCGATAACCCCTGAGATTGAGCCATATAACTGTCTAAAGGTTGACCTGTTCAATACTCACCGGGCAATGACCTGGATCAGCCATAAATCCGGGGCAAAATTCATCGGCGCAGTGACCGGAGAACAGATTGAAGATGACTGGTTCAGGATACACATTCCTTTAAAATTCAAGCAAAACTGGGGCTTCTGGGTGGAACAGGATAAAGGTGGAATTACCATATTCATTAAACGCCCGCCAAAGATTGCTTCTCCGCCAGACTCGCCGTTAAAAGGACTAATTTTTGCTTTGGAGGCTGGACACGGCGGGACAAACTCCGGAGCTGTGGGAACTATGGGAACCAAGGAAAAAACCATTAACGCCACAGCAGTAGCTTTGCTCCAGAAGGCGCTGGAAGAACGCGGAGCAAAGACAGTGCTGATGCGAGTGGGCGATTCTATGCCCACGCTGGAAAGACGTGTGCAAATTGCCATTGAAGCCGACGCCGATTTTATCATCAGCATCCATGCCAATGCCGCA